>NZ_BLKW01000002.1:346808-693617 GCF_010723305.1 Mycobacterium botniense
AATCGCCGCCCTGCGCAATCACCGTGCGTCGCCGTTAAAAGTTTGTGGTTTCTGAGTTACCGCCATATTAACCGCGGCGGGGGGCAATTGTGTTTCTGCGACAGCCGTCGCACGCGAACAGGGAAATCACGGTGCGCTCGACGGCGCTGTCCCACAGGGGTCTTCACCACATGCATCATGGCGATGAACATGACGTAAATTCTCACGATACCGTGAGATATTCGGCCATGTGCGCCGCTATTGACTCAATTTGCGCGCGGCCCGTACCTTTAGTGCAGGCACGCAGTCATCGGCGACAGCCGCTCGAATCAGTTGCATCATTCACGCGTTCGCGAACTGGTTTCCACCACGGATGTCCAGAGAGGGATTCACTCATGCCACAGCCGGAGCAACTACCCGGGCCCAACGCCGATATCTGGGATTGGCAACTGCAGGCCCTGTGCCGCGGCGTCGACTCCTCGGTGTTCTTCCATCCCGACGGCGAACGCGGCCGGGCCCGCATTCAGCGCGAACGGCGCGCCAAGGCCATCTGCAGACGCTGCCCGGTGATCGAACAGTGCCGCTCGCACGCGCTGACGGTCGGCGAACCGTACGGCATCTGGGGTGGCCTGTCAGAATCTGAGCGCGACCTGCTGCTGTTCGGCCGTATGCGGGCTATTCGCCGCACGGCCTGAGGACGCGCGCAGACGCGACGGCCGGCGTTGGTGTCTGCGCGCGACGACCTCAGTGAGCGTGACCGTGGTGGTCGTGCTCCTCTTCCTCCGGCTTGTCCACCACCGCCGTCTCGGTGGTGAGCACCATGCGTGCCACCGAGGCGGCGTTGAGCACCGCGGTGCGGGTGACTTTGACCGGGTCGATGACCCCTGCAGAGGCCAAATCACCGTAGCTCAGCGTCTCCGCGTTAAGCCCGTGCCCGGCGGGCAGATCGCCGACCTTGGTGACCACCACCGAACCGTCCAGCCCCGCGTTGGTCGCGATCCAATACAGCGGGGCGCTCAGCGCCTCGGAGAACACGTCAACCCCCAGCGCCTCATCACCGGTCAGCGATGAGCGCAGCTGCGCCAGCGCCGCGCGGGCGCGCAGCAGCGAGGTCCCGCCGCCTGCGACGATGCCCTCCTCGACGGCGGCTTTCGCCGCGTTGACCGCGTCTTCGACGCTTTCCTTGCGTTCCTTGAGCGCTGTCTCGGTGGCGGCTCCCACCTTGATGACGGCCACCCCGCCGGCCAGTTTGGCCAGCCGCTCTTCGAGCTTCTCGCGGTCCCAGTCCGAGTCGGTCTCCTCGATCTCCCTCCGCAGCTGCTTGGCGCGGGCGGCGATCGCGTCGGGGGTGCCGCCCCCGTCGACGATCACGGTGTCGTCTTTGGTGACCACGACGCGACGCGCCGAGCCCAGAACCTCCAGGCCGACCTCGCGCAGCACCAGCCCCACGTCGGGGTTGACGACCTGCCCGCCGGTCACCACCGCCAGGTCTTCCAGGAATGCCTTGCGGCGGTCACCGAAGTAGGGCGCCTTGACCGCGACCGTTTTGAGCGTCTTGCGGATGGCGTTGACCACCAATGTGGCCAACGCTTCGCCTTCGACGTCCTCAGCGATCACCAGCAGCGGTTTGCCCGCTTCGGCGACCTTCTCCAGCAACGGCAGCAGATCAGGCAGGGAGCTGATCTTGTCGCGGTGCAACAGGATCAGTGCGTCCTCGAGCACCGCCTGCTGGGCGTCGAAGTCGGTGACGAAATACCCTGACAGATAGCCCTTGTCGAAGCCGATACCTTCGGTGAACTCCAGCTCGGTGGTCAGCGTCGAGGACTCCTCGACGCTGACCACGCCGTCGTGGCCGACCTTGGTCATCGCCTCGCCGACCAGTTCACCAATCTGGGGATCACGTGAGGACACGGTGGCGACCTGGGCGATGGCCGTCTGACCGGCGACCGGGGTGGCCGCGGCCAGCAATGCCTCAGACACCGCGTCGGCGGCCTTGCCGATACCCGAACCGAGCGCGATCGGGTTGGCGCCGGCGGCGACGAGGCGCAAACCCCCTTTGATCAGCGCCTGGGCCAGCACGGTCGCGGTGGTGGTGCCATCCCCGGCGACATCGTTGGTTTTCGTCGCCACAGATTTCACCAGTTGAGCACCCAGATTCTCGAATGGGTCTTCCAGATCGATCTCCCGCGCCACGGTCACGCCGTCATTGGTGACCGCGGGCCCGCCAAACGCCTTGGCCAGCACTACATGCCGGCCGCGCGGACCTAATGTCACCCGTACCACGCCGGCGAGCTTGTCCACGCCGCTCTCCAGGGCGCGACGCGCGGTTTCGTCGTATTCGAGCAGTTTGCTCATCGGTCGGTCCTGTCTCGTCTACCCAGCCCGGCGACGACCCGGCCCGCGAGTGCGAGGGGAAGCCGGGCAAGTGGCCCTGCAGTGCCCCGCCCCGGGAATCGCGCGGTTTGCCGCGGGGAATCGCCGGGGCGGGGCACCTCTGCGTTATTTGTTGACGATAGCCAGTACGTCGCGCGCCGAGAGGATCAAGTACTCCTCGCCGTTGTACTTGATCTCGGTGCCGCCGTACTTGCTGTAGATCACGGTGTCACCTTCCGACACGTCCAGCGGGATTCGTTTCTGGCCGTCCTCATCCCACCGGCCGGGGCCGACGGCGATCACGGTGCCTTCCTGCGGTTTCTCCTTAGCGGTGTCGGGGATGACCAGACCGGACGCGGTTGTGGTCTCGGCCTCGTTGGCCTGGACAAGAATCTTGTCCTCGAGTGGCTTGATGTTGACCTTCGCCACGATTGGAGCCCTCCACTAGTTGAGATCGGGGTCCGGGGCAGCCCCGGACCAGTGTTGGCGGTAGGTCCGGGACCGGCCCCGGACCTGTCGGATTACCAGGTGCTTCGGCATTCGGCTGTGGCCCTCGTGTCGTCGTCGCGGGTGCCGACACTCGGATTGCGCGATTGCCATCTAGCACTCTATACACGAGAGTGCTAGCACTCAAGGTCGGTCCGCTGATTCCGTGCCGGCGGGCCCGGTGGCCATCTCGTCCTCGCCGGACCGGCGATCCCGAGCAGCCGCCCCGCGGGTGGGCGTCACCCTGACCGCGGTCCGTGCTGCGGTCATCGGTGATCTGCCGGGCCGAAACCGCGCTCCGCTCCGCTACTCGTCACGCGCTCACGGCTCGCCGAGGGCTCCCCATGCCCCGCAATGCTCAGAGTGGCTAATAATTGAGGCCATGGTGCCCGGCATCCCCACCGCGAGCCGCACCGTCGGTGCGGCCACCCTCGCTGTCGCGGCCTGCATCGGATTAGTCGGGGTCGGCATCGGAGTGTCCCGGGCTGACCCGGACGGCCAAATGTACGGTAACCCCGATGCTGCCGCCCCCTACTGGCGCTACCAGCACCAGGAAGACTGCGGCCTGATGGCCGTCGCCGATGTGGTCGGCCAGCTCACCGGCAGAGAACCCTCCCAAATCGGCATCGAACTACGCGGCATCTTCACCAAGAGCGTGTCCCACCGCGGAGACGTCTATTTCTTTGACGGCACTTCTCCCGAAGATATGGTCCTGCTGTTGGAGAAATACGGTATCCAATCCACTCTCACCACCGGCAACACCATGCAGACCCTGGAGCAGGATCTGGCCGGCGGGCACAAGGTGATCGCCGCGGTCAACGCCGAAACCATCTGGAACTACCCCCCGGGCAAGGGACAGCGGACCAAGGCTGACCACGCCGTCGTCGTCACCGGTGTCGACACCCGCACCGACATCGTCCACCTCAACGACAGCGGCATCCCCACCGGCCGCGATGAGCGGGTGCCGATGGCCACCTTCACCCAAGCCTGGGCCACCAGCAACGACCTGCTCATCGTCACACAAGAAACCAACAACATCTAACGAGCGCACGCTGGCAGCGGGCCGGGCACCCGTCCGTGCGCTCCCGGCGGGCCACCGAGACGATCAGGCGCCGGTCGCCGCCGCGGCGTGGGTGCCACGGTGCAGCGCACCACGAAAAACACGACCGGAGGACTGCCCGACGATCAGCGGCTGCCGAACCGGCGCGGGTCGATCAGCAAGTGCCCTGAGGTGTCCCCGAGGAACTCGACATCCATGCGGCGGGTCACGAAAAACCACCCCGCCTCGTCGCGTTCGAAGGTGTCGTAGTAGCGGCCGACGACCACCGGTTGCAGCGGCACTGTGTCGGTGCCTTGTACCACGCAAAAGGTTGACCGTGCACTGGCCATCCGGTCGGCGACGTCGATGATCGGGTTGAGCACCAGATGGCGGGTGCGTGGGGTGCCGACCCCGCCGGCCGGGCCCGGGTAGCGGCGGGTCGTCGTCGCATACAGCTGCGCAATGGCCGCCGCGCCGGTGATCGTCGGTGAGCCCGGGCCGCCGACGGTGCATCGCGCCAGCAGTTGCCCGACGCCGTCGAAATCGCCGGCATCGATCAGCTCGGCATAGCGGTACAACAACTCGGTGATGGCCAGCTGGTCGGCCACCCGCTCGATCGAGGTCATCGGACCTGACCTTTCACCACCGGCAGACCGGGATCACTGGGCACGTCCAGCGGTGACGGCGGCGCTCCGGCGGCCACCAGATGCGCGGCAAACGCGGCGATCATCGCCCCGTTGTCGGTGCACAGCCCTGGTTTGGGGATGCGCAGACTCAACCCCGCTTCCGCGCAGCGCTGAGCGGCCAGCTCGCGCAACCGCGAATTGGCCGCCACACCGCCGGCGATCAGCAGGGTCGACACACCGAGCTCGGTGGCCGCGCGCACCGCCTTCATGCTCAGCACATCGGCGACGGCCTCCTGGAACCCGGCCGCGATATCGGCGAGCGCGGCCTCGGGGTGAGCCTCCACGTAGCGGGCGACCGCGGTTTTAAGCCCGGAGAAGCTGAACGCATACGGGTCGTCACGGGGCCCGGTCATGCCCCGCGGGAACACGATGGCGTCCCGGTCACCGGTGCGGGCCAGGTCGTCGAGCACCTTGCCGCCCGGATAACCCAGCCCCAGCAGCCGCGCCACCTTGTCGTAGGCCTCGCCGGCGGCGTCGTCGACGGTGCTGCCCAGCTCGCTGATCGGCTCGCCGAGCGAACGCACATGTAACAGGTGGGTGTGCCCACCCGACACCAGCAGCGCCACGCTCGGCGGCAGCGGCCCGTGCTCGTAGACGTCGGCGGCCAAATGCCCGCCCAGATGGTTCACCGCGTAAAACGGTACCTCCCAGGCCGCCGCATACGCCTTGGCGGCGGCCACCCCGACCAGCAACGCGCCCGCCAGCCCCGGCCCGATGGTGGCCGCGACGATATCGGGCTTTTTCACGCCTGCGGCGGCCAGCGCCCGGCGCATGGTGGGGCCCAGCGCCTCCAGGTGCGCCCGGGAGGCGATTTCGGGAACGACGCCGCCGAAGCGGACGTGCTCGTCGACACTGGAGGCCAGCTCGTCGGCCAGCAGCGTCACGCTGCCGTCAGCGCCCAGCCGGGCGATACCGACACCGGTTTCATCGCACGACGTTTCAATGGCCACGATCACCGTCATCGGCGCGCCTCCCGCCGCATGGTATACGCGTCGGCGCCGCTGGCCCGGTAGTAGCGGCGGCGCACGCCGACTGCGGTGAAGCCGGCGCTGCGGTACAGCTCGATCGCCGGCGCGTTGTCGGTGCGGACCTCCAGGTAGACCGCAGCATCCCCGGCGACGTTCAGCAGCTCCTCAAGCAACCGGCGGCCGATGCCCCGGCCCTGGTAGGCCTTGTCCACCCCGATGGTATGCACCTCGTATTCGAATGGCGCGGTGCGGCCCAACCGGGATATCCCGGCATAGCCCACCAGCACATCGCCGATACGCGCCCCGACATAGCGGTTGTTGACGCTCGCGATTTCGCGGAGGAAGGCCTCTCTCGGCCACGGGTCGTCGCCGTCGAACAGCTGGGCCTCCAACTGGGCGCACCGCTCAGCATCGGCAGGTGTCAGGGCGTCGATGCTGACCGGCACCACGGGTTCGCGGGCCGTCGGGGAGGTCGGCGCACCCCGGCGGCGGCGCGCCGCTTGCCGTTCTTGCAGCGACGTGGCGTCTGGGCGGCGCAGATACAGCGGCACCAACGCCGCCGGGCGGGCCGACCAATCGGCGACCGCGGCCACCAGGCCGGTTGGTGTCGGATAGGCCGGCCCGCACCACGGCAGACCGAAAAGCGCGGCATGCTCGGGTGAGCCGGCCACTGCCGACGCCGCGCCGGCATCGACGGCGGCCGGGGCGCTGACCGCCGGACCACCAACGCGGACCCCGTCGCGATACCGGGCCCAGTAGACCTCGCGCCGGCGGGCGTCGGTCACGACCAAGGTCTCACCGGTGGTCTGCACACCGATGGCGTCCAAACTGCACACCCCGCGCACCGGAATATCCAGCGCATGCCCGTATGCCGCGGCGGTGGCCATCCCCACCCGCAGCCCGGTGAACGGGCCCGGGCCGCAGCCGACCACTACCCCGTCGAGGTCGGCCATCCGCACCGCGGCATCGGTGAGCGCGGCCAGCACGTTGGGCGTGAGCCGCTCGGCGTGCGCCCGGGCATCGACGGTGACCCGTTCGGCCAGCACGGCGGCCCGCCCGGCGTGTCGCACCCGCACAATCCCGGCGGTCACCGCGGCGGTGGCGGTGTCCAGCGCCAGCACCAGCATCCCCGGCTCACGGCTCATGAACTGCCCCAGCGCCAGGTGGCGATCCGCGTGTCGGAGTCGCGGACACGGTCGAGCCGAATGTCGAGGTGGCGCTCGGAAAGCCGCTCGGCGATCCCCTCGCCCCATTCCACGACGACGACCGCGTCGTCGAGATCGGTGTCGAGGTCCAGCGAGTCGAGCTCGGCCAGCAGGTCGGCGTCGCTGCGATCCAACAGCCGGTAGAAGTCGACATGAATCATCGCCGGCGCGCCGGTTTTGCGGGCCGGGTGCACCCGTGCGAGCACGAACGACGGCGAGGTGACCGGCCCGTCAACGTCCATCGCAGCCGCGATTCCCTTGGCGAGCACCGTTTTTCCGGCACCGAGCGGGCCGGAAAGCACCACCACGTCACCCGCACGCAATTGCTCCCCCAACCGGGTCCCGAGCGCAACGGTGTCGGCCACGCGCGGCAGCGTCGCCGTCCCGGACCGCTGCTCAGCCATGGCGCCGAACCCGTTCCCGCCACCCCCCGGCCAGTCTGGCCAGCTTGCCGGGGCTGGATCGTTTGACGAGGCGCACCAAACCCTCGTTGATGCTCTCGGGCTTTTCTAATTGCACCAGATGGCCCGCGCCGCCGACGACCAACAGCTCGGAGTGCGGCAGCGCGGCAGCCATTTCCCGGGAACGTTCGACGGGCGTGAGCAGATCGTGATCACCGCACGCGATAAGTGTGGGTATCGTCGCCAACGTGGGGAGCGCGGCGCTTTCATCGTGGACTTCCAGCGCGTGCAGAAATTCCACCAACGTCGGAATGGGTGTGTCGTACATCATCTTCTGCGAGAACGCCACCACGCTCGGGCTGACCTTCGCGTCGCCGTAGGAGGCCGCCGCCAAAATAGGGCCGATCAGCGACCGGGTCACCGCGCGCCCGTGGTGCACCAGTGTAGGCGCAGAGCGCGCGGTGAACCGCACCGCTTGCAGCGCAGGGTTTTTCAAGATTTCCCCCAGCAGCGACCTGGACACCCCAGCGGCTGCGGACGAAATCAGCGCGGCACCGGTGATACGGGTGCCGTAGTGCTCGGGGTATTGGCGGGCATGCGATAACACCGTCATCCCCCCCATCGAATGCCCGACCAGCACGATCGAGCCGCGCGGCGCGGCGACCTGCAGCACTGTTTCGAGGTCTTTGCCCAATTGGGTCAGCGTGTAGGTGTCCGGCGAGGCTGCGCCGGATTTGCCGTGTCCGCGCTGGTCATAGAAAACCATCCGCGCCTGCGCCCCCCACTCGCGACTCAATCGCACCCGCTGAAAGTGAAAAGCACCCATTGACAGACAGAATCCGTGTGCGAACACCACGGTCAGCGGAGCGTCCGCCGGGCCGACCTCGCGTACCGCGAGCGGCACGCCGTCCGGGGTGGTCACCACATAGCTGCGGTCGGCGTCCAGCGCGTCGAAATTTTCCGCGGCATAAGGGTCTTCAGTCGCACCTCGGCGTGTCACCGACCGGGCCACGCTGAATCCGGCGATCGTGGCCACCGCCGCCAGCCCGGCGGCACCGGCCAGCCACGCCTTACCCGTAAAGGGTGCGTGGGCGTGATCACCACTCAACGGGTCGAGCTTCCCGGTAGGTCTTGGTAATGCGCCCTCGGGGGCTGGTCACCACCTCGTAGTGGATGGTACCGAGCAGGTCAGCCCAATCCTGTGCGGTCGGCTCTCCGTGAGTGCCGGGCCCGAACAGGATCGCCTCATCACCCTCAGCCACATCGGTCACCCCGGGACCGAGATCGACCACGAACTGGTCCATACAGATCCGTCCCACCCCCCGGCAGCGCCGACCGTTGATCAGCACTTCGAGGCGCCCGCTGAGCGTCCGAAACACCCCGTCGGCGTAACCGATCGGCAGCAATGCCAGCGTGGTGTCCCGATCGGCGACCCAGGTATGCCCGTACGACACCCCCTCCCCCGCAGACACCGGCTTGACCAGTGCGACAGCGCATTTCACGGTCATCGCCGGTGTCAGCCCCATATCTCCGCGCGCGGGGATGGGGCTGAGCCCGTAGACCGCGATCCCTGGACGCACCAGGTCGAAAGCCATGTCGGGGCGCGACAGGGTCGCCGACGAATTCGACAGGTGGGCCACTTCGAACTGCACGCCGTGGTCGCGCGCCTGGGTGAGCATATCGCGAAACCGTTGAGCCTGAAGGTTATTCGTCGGATGCTCCGGATCGTCGGCGTAGACCAGATGGGACATGATCCCCCGCAGCCGGATGGCGCCGTCGGCAACGGCCTGGCGCAACGCGGTCAACATCGCCGGGTAGCGCGCCGGACTGACGCCGTTGCGGTTGAGTCCGGTGTCGACCTTGACGGTCACGGTGGCGGGCAAGCCGGTCCGGTGCACAGCGTCGAGCAGTTCGTGCAGCTGGCGCACCGAGGAGACGGCGATTTGCACGTCGGCGCGCAGTGCGAGCTCGAAGTCGGCGCCGGGCCGGTGCAGCCACGCCAGCACCGGCGCGGCGATGCCGTTGGCGCGTAATTCGAGTGCCTCATCGATGGTGGCGACACCGAGTTCGGCGGCACCCGCGGCCAAGGCGGTGCGGGCCACCTGGGTCGCCCCGTGCCCGTATCCGTCGGCTTTGACGACAGCCATGACCTGCGCGGATCCGGCATGCTCACGCAGCACGCGCACGTTATGTGCGATGGCGTCCAGGTCGACCACAGCCTCGGCGAGGACCCCGGGCAGCCGCGATTCGGCGGACGACGTTACCGTGTGCATCGAGCTCACCGCTCCGATTGTCCCAGACCCGGTCGCCCGCCTCCGCGCCGAGCGGCCCGGCCGCGCGGCGGGCCGGGGATTTGGCCTGCAGCCGGCCACCGGCCGGGGGGTCGCCGCCGGTCAGTGCGCGAAGTGGCGTTCGGAAAAGTGCCCCCGCGGTTTGAGTTTGTCGAGGTGGGCGAGCGCGGTGAAAGTGTCGTCACGCAGCGCACGGGCCAAATCCGCCGAGAAGCCCTCCCGCACCACGATCCGCAGCACAGACACGTGGCTGGCGTTGGCCGGCATGGTGTAGGCGGGCACCTGCCACCCACAGGTCCGCAGCTCGTGGGACACGTCGAACTCGGTGTAGCCGCGGTCGCCGCGAAGCCGGGCGGCGACTACCGGAATCGCTGAGCCATCGGAGATCACCTCGAAATGCTCGCTGGCGGCGAGCCAGTCACCCAGCCAGCGCGCGGTCTGCGACAGGGTCTGCATGACCTTGGTGTAACCCTCCCGACCGAGCCGCAAGAAGTTGTAGTACTGGCCGACCACCTGGTTGCCCGGGCGGGAAAAGTTGAGGGTGAATGTGGGCATATCGCCACCCAAATAGTTGACCCGGAAGATCAGCTCTTCGGGCAGGTGCTCGGCGCTGCGCCACACCACGAACCCGATGCCGGGGTACGTCAAACCGTATTTGTGGCCGCTGACGTTGATCGACACCACCCGGGGCAGCCGGAAATCCCACACCAGGCCGGGGTGCAGAAAGGGCACGACAAAACCCCCGCTGGCCGCGTCGACGTGCACGGGAATGTCCACGCCGCCGCTGCGCGCCAGGTTGTCCAGGGCCGCGCAGATCTCGGCGACCGGTTCCAGCTCACCGGTGTAGGTGGTGCCCAGGATCACCACCACGCCGATGGTGTTCTCGTCGACCGCCGCGACCACTTGTTCGGGGGTGATGACGTAACGCCCTTCCGCCATCGGCAGATAGCGGGGTTCGACGTCGAAATAACGGCAGAACTTTTCCCACACCACCTGGACGTTAGAGCCCATCACCAGGTTGGGGGTGCGGGTCTTCCACCCGCCTTTTTCCCGACCGATTCGTTCTCGCCAGCGCCATTTCAGCGCCAATCCGCCCAGCATCACCGCCTCGGAGGATCCGATGGTGGACACCCCGGTGGCGCTGGAGGGGTCGTCATCGCGTAATCCCTCGGCGTGGAACAAGTCAGCAACCATACAGACGCACCGCTGCTCGATGGCCGCGGTGGCCGGGTATTCGTCCTTGTCGATCATGTTCTTGTCGAACGCTTCGGCCATCAGCTCCTCGGCCTCGGGATCCATCCAGGTGGTGACGAACGTGGCCAGATTCAGCCGCGAGCTGCCGTCCAGCATCAGCTCGTCGTGAATGAACCGGTAGGCGGCGTCGGGCTCCATCGACTCGTCGGGCATCCGCAGCGCCGGCACCGGCGCGGTGAACAGCCGGCCGGTGTAGGCGGGGGCGAGTGAGTGCACGGATGCAGACGGGCGGTGGGGCACGACGAATCCTTTCCTAGACTTTCCTGGACTTTCTTCCTAGGCGGTGGTCACAGCGAGGCTAAGGCGGTTCGGATGTGGCCGACGATCCGCGAGGCCGATGTCGGCGCGCTGCCCGGGCCCGGGTCGGCGGCAGCGAGGTTCGCCGCGCGGGCGTGCACGAATGCCGCTGCCGCGGCGGCCTCACCCGCCGGCATCCCGGCGGCCAGCAGCGCGCCGATCATCCCCGAGAGCACATCACCGGATCCGGCGGTGGCCGCCCAGGACTGGCCGGCCGGGTTGAGGTACACCGGGCCGCCGGGCTCGGCGATCACGGTGACGTTCCCTTTGAGCAGCACGGTGACACCCCAGGCGTCGGCGAGCTTGCGGGTGGCGCCCACCCGGTCTGGTCCCGGTGGCGCCCCGGCCAGCCGGGCGAACTCCCGGGCGTGCGGTGTCAACACCGTGGGGGCGTCGCGGGTGGTGACCAACTCCGGGTGGGCAGCCAGCAGAGTCAGCCCGTCGGCGTCGACGATGACGGGCAGGTCGGTCTCGAGCGCGAACCACAGCGCGGCGGCGCCGGTGTCCTCGGTGCCCAGGCCGGGTCCGACCACCCAGGACTGGACCCGTCCCGCGGCGGCGGGAGTGGGTGCGGCGACGACTTCCGGCCAGTGGGAGAGCACCTCGCCGAGCGCGCCGCCGGCATAACGCACCATCCCTGAGGTGGCCGCGACCGCGCCGCCGGTGCACAGCACCGCTGCGCCGGGGTAGGCCGACGACCCCGCCAGAATGCCGGTCACACCCTGGGTGTATTTGTCGTCGCTGGGTCCGGGCACCGGCCAGCGGGCCTTGACGTCGGAGGCTTCCAAGCCCAGCACATCGGTGCTGGGCAGATCCAGTCCGATATCGACCAGCTGGACGCGGCCGCAGTCAGCGAGCGCATGCACGGGTTTGAGCCCACCGAAGGTGACGGTCAGGGCGGCGTGCACGGCCGGGCCGCTGGTTGCGCCGGTGGCCGCATCGATACCGCTGGGGATGTCCACGGCGACCACGGGGATCCCGGCGGCGTCGACGGCGGCGAACACCTCGGCCGCCGCCGGCCGCAGCGGACCGCTCCCCGCCAGACCCACCACCCCGTCGATCACCAGATCCGTTGTCGCCGAGACATTGTCCACCACCCGCCCGCCGGCCTTGCGGAACGCTGTGAGCGCTGTGCGGTGCGTGCGCTCCGGGTTGAGCAGCACGGCCTCCGCGGCGGCCCCGCGCCGGCGCAGGAACGTCGACGCCCAGAGCGCGTCACCGCCGTTATCACCCGAGCCCACCACCGCGCACACCCGGCGGCCGGCAACTCCGCCGGTACGCGCCGTCAGCTCGCCGATGATCGCGGTGGCCAGCCCGAAGGCGGCGCGCCGCATCAGCGTGCCCTCAGGCAGGCTGGCCAGCAGTGGCGCCTCGGCGTGGCGGATCGCGTCAACCGAGTAGTACTGCCGCATCAGCTCGCTTGCCCCTCTGCTCGCTACCGACTCGCGCGCCCCCCGGGCTACGCGCCCGGGCCGCCCGGCGGGTCAGCTGCTGCACCGGGTGACCACCTTCTGCCGCGCCGCTTGGCGGCCCGCCGGTGCCGTCCGGGGTTCACTGTCGAAGCCTACCGTCGCGCCCGGGTTCGATGACGTCACCGACGCGCACTGCGTGGCATTCGGACAGCGTGCGCGGAGCCGGCCGTGGCGCGCCCGGATCCCTGGTTTGGCGACGAGCGTGGCAGTCACCGCGGCCGCCGACCGCCATCAGGGCCGCGGGTTTGTTTGCCGCCAAAGGGTTTTCGGTTCAGCACGGTGACAATGCACAAGCCCTGATGTTCAACGTCTTGCCTGCGTGACCGCCGCGCGGATCTGGCCTCGCCTCAGCGCGGCCGGTCGCGAGCCCCCGATCTGCCCGGTTTTGCCCGGATTGTCGCCGGGTTCACCGTCGGGCCGTCCCGACATCGGGCCAATGGCTCGAAACAGGTTCCGATGACAATCGCGGAGAAATGGCCGATCGCGGTGAAGTCGGGTTTGATGATCAGCATCACGCCGAATAGCGCAACCAGTGCCGCGACATACCCCCAGCGCCAGGGGGCCGCGATGTGATAGGTCAAAACGCCCATCACGCCGAGCAGAAAGTAGCTGACCCCGATATCGCGGGCGTGCACCAGCCGTTCGGGTGCCAGGTGGTGTTCGATCTCCTGATACAGCACACCTTCGCTGATGTAGGTGGCGACGATGTGCGCGGTCAAACCCACTGTAAGCCAGCGGATTTGGCCCAGCCAACGCTCAGCAGGCGCCAGGAATAAGGTGAACAGCACCACGTATGGCGTCCAGTATTTCCCGTCGATCCACAACAGGCTGGCGAACAGAACGTGCAGCGGATCTTTGGCCAGCTGTTGCAGGTTTGTCGATTCGTGGACCAGCAGCGTATGCAGCACCCGCCCGGTCAGCTGGTGCTGGAGGATCGTGGTACCCAGCAGTACGGTCAGCCACGCGTACGTCAGCGGCGCGCTGCCGATCCAGCGCAACACAGCAATCGCCCAGATTTTCAGACGTGGCGTCATCACTGGGTCCGGCACGGCGTCTACCCTCGCATGTCCGCTGACCGCCGGCGTGAAATCGTCAAAGATGGTCTGGCGGGCAGCGCTATTCGACGGTGACCGACTTGGCGAGGTTACGCGGCTTGTCGACATCGTAGCCGCGGGCCCGCGCCACCGACGCGGCGAACACCTGCAGCGGGATGGTCGACAGCAGCGGCTGGTACAGCGTCGACACCGCAGGGATCTCGATCAGGTGATCGGCGTAGGGGCGGACCGTGTCGTCGCCCTCCTCGGCGATCACGATCGTGATCGCTCCGCGGGTCTGGATCTCGCGGATATTGGACAGCAGCTTGGCGTGCAGCGTGGCGGAGTTTTTCGGCGACGGCATCACAACGATGACCGGCAGACCCTCTTCGATCAGCGCGATCGGTCCGTGTTTCAGCTCGCCGGCGGCAAAGCCCTCGGCATGCATGTAGGCCAGTTCCTTGAGTTTCAGCGCGCCTTCCAGCGCCACCGGATAGCCGACGTGACGGCCTAAAAACAGCACGGCCGAAGACTGGGCGAACCGCTGGCCCAACGCGGCCACGGGCTCCATCTGGGTGAGCACTCGGGCCACCTGCTCGGGCATCGACTCCAGCTCGCGATATTCGCGCTCGACCTCGTCAGGGTATTTGGTGCCGCGGGCCTGCGCCAAAGCCAGCCCGAGAAGGTAATTCGCAGCGACTTGGGCCAAAAACGTTTTCGTCGACGCCACCCCGATCTCGGGCCCGGCGCGGGTGTAGAGCACCGCGTCACATTCGCGGGGAATCTGCGAACCGTTGGTGTTGCAGATCGCCAACACCTTGGCTTTTTGCTCTTTGGCATGTCGCACCGCCTCCAGGGTGTCAGCGGTTTCACCGGACTGCGAGATGGCCACCACCAAGGTGCTGCGGTCCAGCACGGGATCGCGGTAGCGGAATTCGCTCGCGAGCTCCGCCTCCACCGGCAGCCGGGTCCAGTGTTCGATTGCGTACTTCGCCAGCAGCCCAGAGTGATACGCGGTGCCGCAGGCCACCACGAACACCTTGTCGATCTCGCGCAGTTCCTGCTCCGACAGGCGCTGCTCGTCGAGGACGATCCGGCCGTCGACAAAATGGCCCAGCAAGGTATCGGCCACCGCGGCAGGCTGTTCGGCGATCTCCTTGAGCATGAAGAACTCATAGCCGCCCTTCTCGGCGGCAGCCAGGTCCCAGTCGATATGGAAACGGCGAGCATTCGCGGCATCGTCGTTGCCGTCGAAATCGGTGATCCGATACCCGTCAGCGGTGATCACCACGGCCTGATCCTGGCCCAGTTCGACGGCGTCGCGGGTGTGGGGGATGAACGCGGCCACGTCAGATCCGACGAACATCTCCCCATCGCCGATGCCGAGCACCAACGGTGTCGAACGGCGCGCAGCGACAACGGTGCCCGGCTCGTCAGCGTTGGCGAACACCAGGGTGAAATGTCCTTCCAGGCGGCGCAGCACGGCCAGCACCGAGCCAACGAAGTCTCCGGCGGTTTCGCCGTGTCGATACGCCTGCGCCACCAGGTGCACCGCCACCTCGGTGTCGGTGTCGCTGGCAAATTCCACGCCGGCGGCCTCGAGTTCCCGGCGCAGGATCACGAAGTTCTCGATGATGCCGTTGTGGACGACGGCGATCTTGCCGGCCGCGTCCCGGTGCGGATGCGCGTTGCGGTCGGTGGGACGTCCATGGGTGGCCCAGCGGGTGTGGCCGATTCCGGTACTTCCCGCCAGATTGGCGGCAACCGTCTCGGCGATGGCTGTCTCCAGGTGGGCCAGCCGGCCGGCGCGGCGGCACACGGTGAGTTTGCCGCAACCGTCGACCAACGCGATACCCGCCGAGTCGTAGCCGCGATACTCCATCCGGCGCAACGCGTCCATGACGACCTCGCAGGCCGGGCGGTGCCCGACGTAGCCGACGATGCCGCACATAGCTGATCAGGGTAGTCCAGCCGCGCCGGGCCGGGACGGTGCAACCGGGCTGACCCGGCACCACGCCGGTCAGCGGATACCGTTGCGCCGGCTCAGGGCTGCCCGGGGCCCGGACCGTGCCAATGGCCCGGGTCGTGGGGGTCGCCGTCGTAGTAGTGGGCATCGTGACAGCGGGCCCAGTCCCAGTTGTCTCCCCAGGCTGGATCCCACGGCTGGCCGGGGCACCAGTGATAATCCGGCTGGGCCTGGGCGACGCCGGCCGCACCCACCGCGGCAAGCCCCAAACCTGCGGTCATGAGGACTGCTGCAGTAACGCCTGCGCTGGTTTTCATGGGTAGGTTATGAGCACACGAACCCGGTCCACACCAGTCACGGGGGCATGCAGTCCAGGATGCCGCGCCATCATGGTGATCGCTCGGCTGACCGGCCGCGGTGCGTTACCGTCGACAGGTGGCTAGTGCTCGCAAACTCGTCGCCGCCCTCACCCGGCGCGGCCCGCACCGGGTTTTGCGCGGCGATCTCGCCTTCGCCGGCCTGCCCGGAGTCGTGTATACCCCCGAGTCGGGACGGGGTCTGCCCGCTGTCGCGTTCGGTCACGACTGGCTCACCGGTGTGCACCGCTACCGTCGTGTGCTCGAGCACCTGGCCTCGTGGGGCATCGTGGCCGCCGCACCCGACACCGAGCGCGGACTGGCGCCCTCTGTGCTCAACCTGGCCTTCGATCTCGGTACCGCCCTCGACATCGTGGCGGGTGTGCGCCTGGGATCGGGCACGATCAGCGTGCACCCCGCCAAACTCGGCCTGGTGGGTCACGGCTTCGGCGGTTCAGCCGCGGTGTTCGCTGCGGCCGGCATGCCGGACAAACCGGCTGCGGTCGCGGCGGTTTTTCCCGCGGTCACCGAGCCCCCCGCAGAGCAGCCGGCCGCAACGCTGACCGTCCCCGGTGTGATCTTCAGCGCTCCGCAAGATCCGAAATCGTTGCGGTCCAACGCTATCGAGCTTGCACGGGCGTGGAGCACGGCAACGGTCCGGGTCATCCACAAAGCCCAGCCCGCCGGGCTGGCCGAGGGCCGGCGGCTCACACAAGCAATCGGCCTCGGCGGCCCGCACCGCAAAACCCAAGCGGCGGTTCGCGCCCTGTTGACCGGCTACCTGCTCTACGCAGTAGGTGGCGACACAACATATCGGGAGTTCGCCGACCCGAGCGTGCGGTTGCCCAAGACCCGCCCGGTCGACTCCGCCGCGGCGTCGGCCAGTCTGGAGGAGAAGGTGGTCGCTCTGCTGAAGAGCTGAGCGCGCCGACCGCCTGGCCGGCTGCTGCGACTCGCGACACAGCCGGTAGGGCCGATCTCGCCGACTGGTCCCGGGGGCGTCGCCGCCGATGGGCCGATGAGGCCGCCGCCGACAGCGCATGCCGAAGCGGCGCGCTGTCTCGAGCAGCCCCAGCAGGTGCTGCCGGGGTGACCGTCCGGGCCGGTGGCGGGTCAGCGTGGTCACTGCCCCGCCTGGGGAAGCTCGTCGGCGGCGATTTCGCAGGGCGTTGATCCGCCGGGCTGTGACTGTGGTGGTGGGGATGGGGGTGGTCCGCCATCGGGCGGTGCAGCGGTGGACGGCGGCTCCGCCGGGGAGGGGTTGGGCTGCTGGTCTGTGGTGTCCCCGGGGCGGCTGCCCGAGGCACTGGCCGCAACCGGCTCAGCGGCCGCGATGTCACCGCCCTCGGGCTCGTCGGCCTGCCCATCGGGTGGCTGGCCGGGCGGTGCGCCGGACTGGCCGTCGGCTTTCTCGCCGGGCTCCTCGGCAGGCTCGGCGGGCACATCGTCGTCGAGCGCAGCGTCCCCGTCGAGCAGGCCGTCAGGTGACGAGTCGGCCGCCAGGGAGTCGGCCACGCCCGCAGTCAGCGAAGCCAGCAGACCACCGATCGCCCCGGCGATCTGTCCGACCAGACTGCCAAGGCTGCCCACACCGCCGAAGGCGCCGGAATCACCCAGACCATCGGCCGCCGCCGGTGTCCCGGCGGGCATCCCGGGAAACGCTTCCAACCCGGGCGGCGCGGGGGCGAAATCTCGGGGGCCGGCCGGCGGCGGGGAGGTCGGCGGCATGGTATCCACCGCTGAACCCGCCGGTGGGAGTAACCGCGCGGCAGCCTCGGCACTATCCGGCGCCGATGCTGCTGCCCTGTCGCCGGCGGAAAGCGCCGCGGGCGCCGTGACCGGCGCAACACCGGCAGCCCCATCACCGTCCCCCGGCTCCTGCGGCGGCACCGGGCGGTCTGAGCCGAGATCACCGGGAAGTTCGAAACACCTCGTGGGCGCGGTCAACAACCGGTGGATCAGCGTGTCATACGATGCCGCTACCGCGGCTCGGGCCGCGCACATTTCGGTCAGCCAGTCGATCCGGATATCGGTGTCCACATACGGTTTTACTTCCTGATCGACGATCTTTTCGGCCGCGTCCACGTCTCCCGCGCCGGTTGTCACGGCCCGGGCGGCGGCCAACCATGCCGGCCGTTGCGCCAGGCTGCGGTCGTCGATGGCCACGGCCGCCGCAACCTTGGAGTCGACCAGCTGCCACAGCCCGTCGCGCAGGGCCGCGCACCCTTCGGCCGCCGCGCCCAAAGCAGCGACCACCGCGCCGCCGGCGTCACAATGACGCTGCACAAACCGGATCGCCGAGTCGGCTCCCGGCCCGGTCCAGGCCGCGGCAAGCTCGGCCACCAGCGCCCGCTGCAGCCGCAGCGCGTCCTCGGCCGCGGTGCGCACCGCCCACAGCAGCGCGCAGTCACTGTCGAGGGCATGCAGGTCAAGACCGTACTCGGTGTCATACCAGTCGCGGACCTGTGATTCGTGGGTGGTCAGGTCCGGATGGTGATAACCGAGCCGACCGCAGGCCCACACATAGCGCTGGGTGTGTTCGGCTGCCGGCCGGCCCTCGGCCAGGCGGGCCGCGACCTCGAACCGCCCCGCCACCGGGTCAGTCGATCCTGGCCGCGACGCGCAGCTCGGTGTGGGTATAGCGGTCCGCGGTGGCCCGCAGCGCGTCGGCGATCACGGCGGTGGTGTGTGACCACCGCGACACCTCGGCCGCCAACCGCTCCAGCGCGGCGCGCAGCTCCGCACCGCGGGCGCGGTGCGCCCGCCCGGCTGTTGCCCCGGCGAAAACCAAACCCGCCGACTGGTTGCGTGCCGCCTCGTCGAGCATCTGCGCGGTGGTGTCGAATCGGTTGGCGAGCGCCCGCAACGCGCCGACGTCGATAGCGGTCCGGTCTGGCTGTCCCATACCCGGCTAGGATGCGCCGGACCGGCATGTGGTTCCCGGCCTATGGCGGCGACGCACCCGTCGGCCGGGGCCGTCGGGGCCTCAGGCGGAGGCGGTTACCGAATCGGCGACCGTGGCCGCGAGCCGGCGCGCGACGTCTCGATCAGTAGCTTCCACCATCACCCGGATCACCTGTTCTGTTCCCGAGGGGCGCAGCAGGATCCGGCCGGTGTCTTTGAGCTGGGCTTCGGCGTGCCGGACCGCGGCCTGCACAGCGGGCGACGCAACCGCTGCGGCCTTGTCGGCGACCTCGACGTTGATCAGCACCTGCGGCAACGCGTGCATCGCCGAGGCGAGAGCGGCCAGCGATGAGCCGGTCTGCGCCATCCGTGACATCAGCCGCAGCCCGGTGAGGATACCGTCACCGGTGGTGGCCAGCGCCGGCATCACAATATGCCCGGATTGCTCGCCGCCCAGCCGGTAGTCGCCGGCCCGTAACTCCTCAAGAACGTAGCGGTCACCGACGTCGGTGGTCCGCACGGTGATACCGGCCTTGCGCATGGCCAGGTGCAGCCCCACGTTGCTCATCACGGTGACCACCAGCGTGTTGGACGCAAGCTCACCGGCTTCCTGCATGGCCAGCGCCAGCACCACCATGATCGCGTCCCCGTCGACCACCTGGCCGGCGGCGTCGACCGCCAGACAGCGGTCGGCATCGCCATCGTGCGCCAGTCCCAGATCGGCGCCGTGCGCCAGCACCGCGGCCCGCAGTGATTCCAGGTGCGTGGACCCGCAACGGTCGTTGATGTTCAGCCCGTCGGGTTCGGCGTTGATGGCGATCACCCGGGCACCGGCAGCGCGGTATGCGCGCGGGGCAGCCACCGACGCTGCGCCGTGGGCGCAGTCGACGACCACGCTCAGGCCGTCGAGCCGGACCGGGCAGGCCTTGCCCACCTGCTGTAGATAACGATCCATCGCGTCCCGGGCGTCGACGACTCGGCCGATCCCCGCCCCGACTGCACGCAGACCCGGACCGGTGGCCAGCAGATCTTCGATCTGGTCCTCGGTGGCGTCGTCGAGTTTGTGCCCGCCCGGCCCGAAGATCTTGATGCCGTTGTCGGGCATCGGGTTATGTGAGGCCGAGATCATCACGCCGAAGTCGGCGTCGTAGGCACTGGTCAGATATGCCACCGCGGGAGTCGGGAGCACGCCGACCCGCAACGCGTCAACACCCTCGCTGGTCAGGCCCGCGATGACCGCAGCCTCCAGCATCTCCCCGCTGGCCCGCGGATCCCGGCCGACCACGGCGACGCTGCGGCGGGCGGCGGTCGAGCCGGCCAGTCGGCGCGCCGCTGCAGCGCCCAGGCCCAGGGCAAGCTCAGCGGTCAGCTCCCGGTTGGCAACCCCGCGCACCCCGTCGGTGCCGAAAAGTCGACCCATGCGGACAAACCTCTCATAGGTGCACTCCCTTTGTGCCGTGAGGGTGCGTGTTTGTCCGCCGACACGCCGCACGTTGCGTACAACGTGGCACGCTCGCGGCTCGACCGTGATCGCCGGTCAGCGTTTGCTGTACTGCGGGGCTTTGCGAGCCTTCTTCAACCCGTACTTTTTGCGCTCCGTAGCCCGCGAATCACGGGTGAGAAACCCCGCCTTTTTCAGGGCGGGCCGGTCCTCGGGCGAGGCCACAATCAACGCCCGGGCGATGGCGAGCCGCAGCGCGCCGGCCTGCCCCGACTGTCCCCCGCCGTCGAGATGAGCAAAGATATCGAAACTGTGCAGCCGGTCCACGGTGACCAGCGGTGCCTTGATCAGTTGCTGGTGCACTTTGTTGGGGAAGTAGTCTTCCAGGCTGCGCCCGTCCAGGTCGAACTTGCCGCTGCCGGGAACCAGCCGCACCCGGGCGACAGCCTCTTTGCGGCGGCCCACGGTCTGGATCGGGCGCTCGAATACGAAGGACTCCGCCGGGGAGCCCGCCGGCGCCGGGGCCGCGAAGGTCTCGGCGGTCGCGGCGTCGCTGGTTTCGGTGCCTGCGGTCATTGCGCTACCTGCTTGATCTCGTACGGAATGGGCTGCTGAGCGGTGTGCGGGTGCACGGGGCCGGCGTAGACCCGCAGTTTGCGCTTGATTTTCCGCCTGAGCTTGTTCTTGGGCAGCATGCCGACGATCGCCTTTTCGACCACGCGATCAGGGTGTTTGTGCATCAGCTCCCCGAGCGTGCGTTTACGCAACCCGCCGGGATACCCCGAGTGGCGATAGACCAGCTTGCTCTTGAGCTTGTCGCCACTGAGGGCAACCTTGTCGGCGTTGACGACGATGACGAAATCGCCGCCGTCGACGTGGGGGGTGAACGTCGGCTTGTGCTTACCGCGCAGCAGGGTGGCCGCCGCGGCGGCAAGGCGGCCGAGCACCACGTCCGTAGCGTCGATGACATACCACGACCGCGTGACGTCACCCGCCTTCGGCGTGTAAGTAGGCACAGCGCTTACCTTCTTCTCTCAGGGTGGATCCCGGCATCAGCCGGGGACCGGTCCAGCGTGGGCGATGGGATGTTCTCGGCGACCAGCACTGGCCCAGTTCCCGGCCTACGCCGGGAGTTGTTGCCAGCATTCCGTCGCCGTCCCGGCGTACCGCACGCCAACGCAGCAGCTTACCGGCGGGCATCCGTGCAGGTCAAAATACGTGCCCGGGACGGGCCTCGTGCCGGGAGAGGCCGCGTCATCACCGCACGTGGGCCATGTGTCGGGCAGGTGACTGTGGGCCCCGACGCTCTCCTCCGTCGGGGCCGCACAGAGTCGGTGGTCCGCCGCGTTCCCGCTAGCCTGCCCAACTGCTCGCCGCCTGCCGGTCGGCGTCGGCCATCTCGGTGGCACCATCGCGCACCGCGTTGCCAAGGTTGATCAGTATCTCGTTGAGCGCAGCGGCCGCGTGGTGCCACCTCAGCTGCTCGAGGCGGTACGCTTCGGCGGCTTCTCGGGTCCACTGTTGCTGCAGCGGCGCGATCTGCGCGCGCAGCTCCTGTAGTGCGGCAGTCAACCGGGCCGCGGTGGTATGGATGTCCTGACGGACGGCGTACTCGAGTTCGTCAAAGTTGTACGACAACACCGGGTCCATGGGCGGTGACCTCGACTCACAGGTGTCCGCTGGCAGCCGTGATGTGATGCGCGTGGTTCTCACTCGCCTGCTGCAGCACGGCCGCGTTGTGCCGGATGGTTTCGGCGATGGTGTGCAGCGCTTGGTGCAGCTTGATCGTCTCAGCATTCCAGCGGCTCATGATGTCTTTGAACCGCATGGCCGCGACACCGTGCCACGCTGACGGCGGCACACTGCTCATGCGCCCGATAAAGGCGTGTAACATCGCCCTGATCTCCTCATTCCGGGTGTCTGTCATAGCCGCGACCGACCGCATCAGATCGAAGTCGGTGCGCAGGGTGTTGACACCTGCCGGTGCGCTCACGTGCTCCCCTTACGCTTACCTGTTCGCGAGGACTTCTCGCGCCGGATAACAGCTATGACCCCGCGGACTGCCGTGTGGTTCCCGGCAAATCGGTCAACTCGCCGACCGGTTCAGGGCGCGGGCCGACCGCACCGCCTGCTCGCAGGCTTCACGCACGAGTTGCTCTCCGCCGGGCGGGCTTTGGCAGCCCACGCTGATCCGCACCGCACCGTCGAGTAGCACGGTCCACCGGATGTCGTGTCCGGTGCGCACTTCGCGGTAGGTGACTGCGGGTCGCCCGGCGGTCTGCCCGGCCGGGTTGAAGTCGACGAAAACACCGGCCGGCTGCGCATCGATCGCCTGTTTCAACGTTTCCGCGGTGCGGGCCAGTGTTTCCCCGGCCACCGGCGATTGCGTCACATGCAGCGCCACCTCGGGATCCCCGGGTGCACTGACTCGCACCCGCGGGGAGCCGGGCCCGCCGACAATACGCTGGACCGCCCAGTGCGCCGGAACCGTCAACGCTACCCGACCCTCGACCAGAAAGGTCGTCGGCTCCGTCTGCGCCGGCAGCTCGCGATGACCTGGGATCGCCAACACCGCGGCAGCCGACGCCACACCGGCAAGCGACATCGTCGCCCACACCCCGCGACGGCGCAGGGTATGCCGGGGTGAGTCGGCGGGTTGGGCCGGCGCCGGCCTGGCCGCAATGTGCTTTTTGACCAGCCGCTGCAGCCCCGCATCACCGACTTCCACCACGCTGCACCCGGCTTCGGTGCCGCGTAGTGCCTCCGCGATCAACGCCGCCAGGCCGGCTGCCGCGGTGATCGTGCCGGGCGCGTCGATCACGACAACAACCGGGCCGCCCCGGCTTGTGCGGGTGACAGCCTGCGCCACCGTGTCGGCCACGGTGTGCGGCTCACCGCTGCGGGGAACCGCCGCCACCGCGCAACCGGTGACGACGACCACCCGCTCGGCGACCTCAACCACCACCGGTTGCGGGTCTGCGACCGCCTGAGCCAGGAGCCAGGACCGCGGCCGCGCCACCACGTCACCGGCGATCGCCCCGGCCGCGGCGCTGACCATGTCCACACGCCATGTCGCCCACCACGACGGGTGGACGAGCAGCACGGCATCTGCGCGCCCGCAGTCCAACGACCCCAGCACCGCCGACCACACCGCCTCAACAGCAACCGGATGGCCGTCGACCAGCCCGACCGCGTCATCGATGGCATCCAGCGCGGTGTCGGCCAGTTCGGCGTCGGCGACCACTGCACCACCGCAACATAATCGGCGCACAGCACCCGGACCCGCCTCGATGACGACGCGGTGCGCGCTCACGGCGGCGGGCTCCAGCCGACCTGCACCAGCTGCTCGTCACCGTGACCCGCAACCAGAATGCCGCGCCCCGGCGGCAGCGGGGCGAAACGAGCGGACCCGATCACCGGTCCCTCCTCGGGGTGCCCGCTCATGAGCAAAGCCAGGCAACCTGAGTCGCGGAGCGCCGCGAGCAGCGGCTCGAACAGCCCATGCGCTGCGCCGCCGCTACGGCGTGCGATCACCAGATGTAAACCGAGATCCCTTGCATACGGGAGGTATTCGCTAATCGGCGTCAACGGGTTGCCCGCGGCGGTGGCGACCAAGTCGTAGTCGTCGACAATGACATAGACCTCCGGACCCGACCACCAGGATCGTGCCCGCAGCTGCGCCTGGGTAACCCGGGGTGGTGGCATCCGCCGCTGTAGTAGCTCCAGCACCTCAGGAAGCAGTGCCCTCAGCGCTGTCACCGAGATGGCGTAGCCGCCGAGGTGCTCGGATTCGACCACGCCGAGCAGGCTGCGCCGGGCGTCGACAACGAACAGCTGCGCCTGCGCGGGCGTGGTGGTCCGGACAATCTCGCGGCACAGTGTGCGTAGCGCGCTGGTCTTGCCGCACCGGTTGTCGCCGAGAATCAACATGTGCTCATGTTGGTCGAAATCGACTGGGACAGGCTGTAGTTGGCGATCTTCGAGCCCGATTAGGATCTGGGTGCGCAGCCGGTCGCCGGCTCGGTCGACGACGACGGCGTGATCCACCTGCGTGGGCAGCAACGGTATCGGCGGTGCGACGGATCGGCCGTGGCGGCGCCGCAATTCCTCAGCCACCTCGACGCTGGCTTCGGAAAGCCCCGCGGTTGAGTCCAGCCCGTCCAGCCGCGGCAGGGCGACCACCATGTGCAGCCCTTCGGGTGAGAGTCCCCGGCCCGGGCAACCGGCCGGAACGTGGCATGCTCGCTTACGATCCATTTCGGAATCGGCGGGATCACCCAACCGCAACTCGATCCGGGTGCCGATCTGGTCTTTGAGACCGGATCTGATCTCCGCCCAGCGCGACGCCGTTAACACCACGTGCACCCCGAACGAAAGCCCCTGCGCCGCAAGTGCAGTGACGGCCGGCTCGAGTCTGTCGAACTCGCGGCACAAGCCCGCCCATCCGTCGATGACCAGAAAGATGTCGGCCGGCCGGGCGGTGCCGGCGGCGGACTGCAGGCCCCGATACTGGGTGATCGAGCTGATACCGTGGTCGCGAAAAAAGACTTCCCGGGAGCGCACGATCGACTCCAGTTCAGCGATCGTGCGGGTGACCCGTTGCGGCTCCGCGCGCCCGGCTACCGATCCGACATGGGGCAACGCGCACACCGAGCCCAGCGCTCCGCCGCCGAAATCCAGACAGTAAAACTGCACCTGGTCGGGACTGTGGGTCACGCACAGCGCCGTGATCAGTGTGCGCACCGCCGTCGACTTACCTGATCGAGGTGCACCAACCACTGCGACATTGCCTGCCGCACCGGACAAGTCGACCATCAAAGGGGTGCGGCGCTGCTCGAACGGGCGATCGACGATTCCGATGGGCACCGCCAATCGCGCCGGGGCCACGTCAGCGGGTGTGGCCGCGCGAAGCACGGTGTCCAAAGCTGGCGCCGATCCCAGCGGCGCCAGCCACACCTCGTGCGCGCGCGGTGCGCAACCGGCGAGGCGATCCACCACCGCCTGCAGGACAGTACGCGGGGTCTGCTGGTCGTCCGGCGCGGCAGCTGTGCCGGTGACCGGCCCGGCGGGAGTCACCCCGAACAGCCGAACCGATGGCGCAGCCGGCGCGCCGCTGGACGCGGAAACGGCAGTGGGCTTCGGGCAAGGCCCTGACACGAACGCCGTCTGGAAGCGGATCAGCTCACCGGTGGCCGTCCGGAGTACACCGGCGCCCGGAGTGTTCGGCAACTGGAAGGCGTCCGCGGTTCCCAAGGCCAGCCGTGACTCGTTGGCGGACAACGTTTTCAAGCACACCCGGTACGACAGGTGTGATTCCAGCCCACGCAGTCTGCCCTCGTCGAGCCGCTGACTGGCTAACAACAGATGCATCCCCAGCGACCGGCCCTGACGCCCGATCGCCACGAACAGATCAGCGAAATCAGGGTGCTGGCTCAGCAATTCGGAGAACTCGTCGACAATGATGAACAAAGCCGGCAGAGCGGGCAGGCGGGTGCCCGCCCGCCGCGCCTGCTCATACGCCGCGCAGCTCACGTAATTGCCCGCCGCCCGCAGTAACTGCTGGCGGCGGTACATCTCACCCGCCAGTGCGTCCTGCATGCGGACGACCAGCTGAGCCTCATCAGACAGATTGGTGATCACCGCGGCGACGTGCGGCGCCTGCTCCAGGTGCAGGAAGGTGGCGCCGCCCTTGAAATCCACCAGCACCAGGTTGAGCACGTCGGTGGGGTGCCGGGCCATCATGCCCAGCGCGACTGTCCGGAGGAATTCTGATTTGCCCGACCCTGTCGCCCCGATGCAGAGGCCATGCGGGCCTGTGCCGTGCTCGGCTGCTTCCTTGATGTCGAGTTCCAACGGGGCACCCGCCTCCGTGATACCGATGGGCACACGCAGCCGATCACGATGATTGCGGCTGCGCCACAAGGCGATCGGATCGAATGCGGTGACGTCGCTGATGCCAAGCAGGTCCGGCCAGGGTGAATCGCTGCTGCGCGCAAGGCTGCCGGTGCTGTTGAGTACGTGGTAGCCGCCCAGCCGCCGTGCGCATTCCACTGCCTCGACCATGTGGAGCCGGTCCGGGCGCGCGCATACCTGCCGGTTGTCGGCGCCGTACCGGATCACCAGGTTCTCAGCGGTGACGTGCAGCCGCACGCCGCCGGCGGCCGCCCGGGCGTGCGCACCGTCGCCGGCCACCAGGGTGGTGAATCCCGCGATCGGGTGGCCGCCGAGCCGATCACCGCCGTCGACGACGACCACCACGTGCGGCGGTGCGAGGCCCGCAAGCCGGTTCTGCGCTTCGCCAACCGACGAATACACCATGCGGGCGGCACCGATCGCATCGGTGAGGGTGGGATGCCGATTGTGCGGCAGCCACTTCAGCCAGTCCCAATAGCGGCGAGTGGTGTCGCTGACCACGCCCGCGATCAGCAGCAGGTCCGGGGGGTGCAGCACCGCAAGTTGACAGAGCATCGCACGCAGCAGCCCGCGCACCCGGGCCGGATCGCCGTCGACCGTGACAACGGCGAGTCCGGTGAGCGCGACCGTGATCGGCGCGTCCGCGATCGTCGAGTAGGTGCCGATGAAGCGGCGCAGCGCTGCCTCGGTCACCGGGTCGGCGCGACCCGCGGGCTTCGGGGGCACCAAACGCGTCGCTGCTTCGCGGATCCCGACTCCGACCCGGACCTGGCAGAAATCCTGGTCGGCCGGCCGGCGTTCCCACATCCGTCTGCTGCCGATCAACGTCCACAGTGTGCCCGGCTCAGGATGACGCCAGGCCAGCCATCGCCGCTGCGCTGCGGCGGTTTGGGCTACCGCGGCCCGCAGACCGCTCAGGTAGCTGAGGTAGTCGGCGCGGTCGCAGTCGATCTCGTGACCGCGCCGACGCTCATGTCCACTCGCGTATGTCGCGGCCGCCGACACCAGAATCGTCACCGGCAATGCGTACAACATCGGGTGCACCATCGGATCGTGTGCACTCGCCGGTCCCCGGCGCACCAGCACCGTCATCATGACCAGCACCACCGCCGAGGTGAGCAGCGGCACCAACCGGGACAACAGGCGTGAACGTGTCCGCGGCGGCAGCTCCGGCGGCGCCGCGACGGTGATCTCACCGGTCGCACCCGCCGGCGGCGCGGTACCCGGCGCCGGCACGAAACCTGTCGTCGCGCCGGCGCGGTCGCCCTGAGCCATCCGGGCACCGTAAGCAGCGCAGACACCGGCCGCAAGTCGCAGCTGGGGATGGGCGAATACCCCCGGCGCGGGTGCTGGCTAGGGTGCCGACACGAGAACCCGTATCGGGAAGGGGTTTGCGGTGCCTGAATCCGATCCCGGTGTGCGCCGGGTCTGCATTCACGCCGGTGTTGACCGTGTCGATCTGGCCGTGCCCGCCGCAATGCCGGTCGCGACACTGATACCGGCGGTCGTCGACATCCTGGCAGCCGCAGACCACCGCAGCCCCAATCCGCCGGCGGCACCGGCGGCAACACGCTACCAGCTGGCCCGGCCCGGGGTGGCCCCGCTAGACCCGTCGACAACGTTGGCACAGAACGATATCCGGGACGGAACACTCCTTGTTTTAACCTGCTCCTCAACCGAGCCGACGCCCGCCCCGGCTGTCGACGACACGGCTGAGGCGATGTCTACCACACTTGGTGCGGTGACCCGGTCGTGGACCCCGAATGCGACCCGGCTCACGGGTGCCGCGACCGCGGGCTGGCTGGCCTGTACGGGTTTCGTTGTGTTGATGCGAAACATGTTTGTTACCAGCAGTTCTCGCCACCTTTTTCTCACCGCTGGCGTCGCGGCGGTGCTCAGTTGCGTGACATGGTCGGCCTCGGTGCTGTCGTACCGGGCATATCGCGACAAGGCGGTCACACTGACTCTGGGGCTGCTGGGTGTCGGATTCTCTGCTGTAGCAGGCTTTTTCACGGTGCCGGGCGGACCGGCCGCACCCAACCTCTTGCTCGCCGCCACGGCAGCCGCTGTCACTTCGGTGCTGACTGTACTGGTAACCGGCTGTAGCGCTCCCTGTTTCGCGTCGATAGCCTGCGTCGCGGTGGTCGTCGCCGTCGGTTCGGTCGCCGCCGTGACCACCGCGGTTCCGTTGACCGTCCTCAGTTCGGCAGCGGCGGTGGCCTCGCTTGGGCTGCTTGAAGCGTCGGCGCGGGTGTCGATCGTGGCGGCGGGGTTGTCACCCTGGCCGGATCTCGACGCAGATAGTGCCGTACCGGCTGCGGATTGCCTGGCTGCCAAAGCGGTTCGGGCGGATAGTTGGCTGACCACGCTGACCGGGGCGTTCTGCTGGACAGCCGGTGCCGGCGCAGTCGCCACCGCTGTCGGAGTACACGGCAGCGGGGCACCCCGCCTCGGCAGCGTCGTGTTCGCCATAGTGGTGGGCGCTGTGCTGTTGTTACGTGCGCGCGCACAGGCGAACACCCGGCGAAGGGTGCTGCTTCTGAGCAGCGCGATCGCCACGAGCAGCGCTGCTTGGGTGGTAGCCGCGACGGCTTGGCCGTCGTATGCCCCGTGGATCGCTGCGGCGCCGATCATGCTGGCCGGAGCGGCGCTATTTCTGGGTTTCACCGCGCCGACGATCGCATTCTCGCCTGTGGCGCGCTTCCGCGTTGACCTCCTGGAGTATCTGCTGTGGGCCGCCGCGATCCCTCTGGCATGCTGGATCAGCGGCCTCTACGGCACCGTCCGTCATCTGAATCTGACGTGACAACCTCACGTGCACTGCGTGTGGCGGCGGTCACGGTGATCACCACGGTTTCGCCCTGTTTGGCGCCGACGGCGCAGGCGGTTTCGCCACCACCGGTCGACGACAGCCGGCTGCCCGGACCGGCCCGGCCGGCCCCACCGGAACCTACCGTCCAGCGCGAGCTGTGCGCGGTGCTGTCGGCGGATTCCGGGGCCGGCGACCGCGGTGCTCCGAGTCAGCTCGCAGGCCTTGCCCTACCCCAGGTCTGGCAACTCACGCGCGGGTCGGGGCAGCGGGTGGCGATCATCGACACCGGGGTGTCGCCGCACCGGCAGCTGCCCGGCCTGGTGGGCGGCGGTGACTACGTGTTCACCGGTGACGGCACCCAAGATTGCGATGGACACGGCACGGTGGTCGCCGGAATTGCCGCTGCGGCAGCGGACTCGGAATCCGACAGCTTCAGCGGTGTGGCTCCCGAAGCCACCGTGATCAGCATCCGTCAGTCCAGCACCAAGTTCGGCCCGCTTCGCGACCGCTCCAGGACCGGATTCGGCGATGTCGACACCATGGCGAAAGCAGTGCGCACGGCAGCCGATCTGGGCGCATCGGTGATCAATATCTCCTCGGTGGCCTGCGTTCCGGTGACCTCGACACTCGAGGACCGCGCACTGGGCGCCGCACTGGCTTACGCGGTCGACGTCAAAAATGCTGTCGTCGTCGCCGCCGCGGGCAACACCGGTGGTGCCGGGCAGTGCCCGCCGCAGCGGACCGAGCCGACCTGGGACAGTGTCACGGTCGCGGTCAGCCCGGCATGGTACGACGACTATGTGCTGACCGTGGGCTCGGTGAACACCGACGGCGCACCCTCGGCGTTCACCCTCGCCGGGCCGTGGGTGGATGTCGCCGCCCCCGGTGAAGCGGTGCTTTCTCTGAACCCGGCGGGCGACGGCGTGGTGAACGCAGCACGGGTCGAAAACGGCACCGTTCCGCTCTGCGGAACCAGTTACGCCGCACCGGTTGTCAGCGGTCTGGCAGCGCTGATCCGCGCGCGCTTCCCGTCATTGACAGCACGGCAGGTAATGCAACGCATCAAAGCCACTGCGCATCACCCGCCCGGCGGGTGGGACCCGTTGGTCGGCAACGGCGTTGTCGATCCTCTGGCGGCGGTCAGCACGGATGCGCCGCCGGGGGCCGCCCCCCGGCGTGACAACACGCCGGTGGCGATCCCGATACCGCCGGCGACCCGCCAGCCGGACCGTCGGGCCGCGCACATCGCACTCACCGGCGCGGGGATCTGTCTGGGGGCCCTGGTGGCGGCGCTTGCCCTGGGCACGGCCCGACGGCTATCGCGGATGCGGGCGGTGCGGGGCGCCGGTGGCTCCGGGCACGACGGCATCCCAGCCGGCTGACGCGTTATCCCTGCGCAGCTCCGGCCCGCAGGGCAGTGACGCCAGCAACGGCCACGGCGCCGGCACCGCCGTCGCCGGCAGGCCCAGATCGTGTGCCGCCTGGTCGTCGTGAATCGGGAAACGCACACCGGTGTCGGTGACAAGGTATCGGGTTGCGGCGCGGAGGTAATCGCCGGTCAGGGCTGCGGCGTAGACATAAGCGCTGCGCCCGGGTGGCAGATAGACGGCGTCCACAGCGGGACCACCGGCGTCAGCTTGTGCCAGGGTTACCGGTATTTGGCCGGCCGGAAGGGGTAAACCGCTGCCCGCGGAAAAGGAGATGCCGCTACCGCCGGACGGCGCCGGCGCCCAGGTTACGCACAGCGTGGTGGCGTCGCGCTCCGCCGGGGTCGGCGCCTGATCCGGAAATGTGGCCATCGGGAGGACATCCACCGCGGGACTGGAGCTGATGACGTCGGGGGCGACGGCGATGATGGTGTGGGTGGCCTGCGAGTCGCTCAGACGGATCAAATCCGCGGCGAGCGCTCCTATGCGCTGGACTCCGGTGCTGAACACCACGAAGTATTCATCGCGGTCGGCGCGCGCCACGCGCAGCACGCTTCCCACCGGGAATCCCGACAGTTTGGCGGGCCCGTGACCGCCGGCACCTGGGATCCGGGGAGCTTCGATCGGCGGCGCCTCCGGCACCGTGTTGAGAAATATCCGCGAAACACTATGCGGTGCAACGCTTTCTAAGCGAAGTGCACGCACAACCGTCAAGTCGGATAGATTCACCACCGCCCGGTGCCCGTTGTAGAGCAGATAAACCGGTGCGCCGGGGCCGGAGGCGACCAGGAGGCTCTGCTGGGCAGACAGCCTGCGGGCCGGCGGTCCGGGACGGGTTCCGGCGATCACCGTGGTGACTGCCGATGCCCGGTGGTCGGTGTCGCAGATCGTCCAGGCCGGTTCACCCACCGGAGGCGCCAGCAGCTGCGGAGCTCCCGGAATGCCGAGCAGCGGCCCGCGTGGGGTCCGGCGAAGCTCAGACTCGCTCACCGGTTGCGGGTCGGCGGCCGTCCCGGCGATCAATCGGGCCGAGGCCAGGTTCAACACCGGATGCACCGTGTCGCCGACACGCACATACAGCGCGCCGGACTGGTGGTCCATCACAATCGGCGCATTGCCCAACGCTGCCTGCGGGCGCAGAACGGCAAGCGCCGCGCATCCGATCACAATGACCAGCGTCAGCACACCGCCGGCGGCCAACGACAGTGCAGGCGCGCGGACCGGTTCATGGACCGTGCACAGATCGGCGCGCAGCAATGCACACTCCATGCGGCGCATGAGAAATCGATACCCGCTGAGTTGCAGCCGCGTCGCCGAGTGCCTCGCCATCGTTGGGCCTCACAATAAGACGCGGGCAGGGCCCGCGCCGACGCCGATCCCCAGCGCACCGCGTAGCCCTACAACGACCTGTAGCATTTTCTTGTGAGCATCGCCCGCCACCGACGCCCGGACCGGCATCGTTACCGGTCGGGCACCTGGCGGCCGGCTGGCCGGGCTATGGGGCTGGCTGGCGCGGCGCTGCTCGCGGCCGGCGTCCTGGTGGTGGCACCAAGCGCCGTTTCCGGCGGCGGACCGCTGGCCGCTGCGACGGATTGCCCCGACGTCGAGGTGATTTTCGCCCGCGGCACCAGTGAGCCGCCCGGCGTCGGACGCGTCGGGCAGGCGTTGGTCGATTCACTGCGCGAGCAGACCGGGCTGAACATCGATGCCTACGGCGTGAACTATCCCGCCGGCCGCCTCCAGCTTGGTGGCGGCGACGGCGCCAACGACACCATTTCGCGGGTCAAAAGCGTCGTCCAGACATGCCCGAACACCAAGATCGTGCTGGGCGGGTACTCGCAAGGCGCCTCGGTGATGGATATCGTCGCCGGGGTTCCGGTGGGGGGTATCACCTGGGGTAATGCGCTGCCCGCCCAATATGCCGACCACGTTGTGGCGCTTGCCACTTTCGGCAACATCGCCGACCGGTCCGGCACACCGATTTCCAGCCAGAGCCAGCTGCTGGGGTCCAAGACCATCGACGTGTGCAACCCCAGCGACCCGATCTGCCACGCGGGACCGGGTAATCAGTGGAGCGGGCACACCGAGGGCTACGTGCCCGTGTACACCGACCAAGCGGCGAGGTTCATCGCGGCCAGACTGTTAGCCGGCCAGCCGCATCTGCCCGGGGACAGCCAGCCGCAACCGACGTGACGGTCGGCCTGAGCGAGCCCCGATCGGTGAGGCCGGTGCTATCGCGCCATGAGTGGGTTGTCGACTGGTTTGCCCCGCACCGCGGATCGCCTTGCGGTGGCCGCAAACCGTGCGGCCGGCCGGGTGGTCGCGGCGTTGTGTGCGGCGCTGATCGCCCTTGCGATGGTATTGGCCCCGACGGCAGCGGCAGCATCGTGCCCGGACGCCGAGGTGGTGTTCGCACGGGGCCGTCTGGAGCCGCCCGGCGTCGGCCAGGTCGGCAGCGCGCTCGTCGGCGCGCTGCGGTCGAGGATGCCCGCGAAGAACCTTGGCGTCTACCCGGTCAACTACGCGGCCAATACCGATGTGGCCCAGGGCGCCAACGACATGAGCGGCCACATCCAGTACATGGCCAGCACCTGCCCCGACACGCGACTCGTGCTCGGCGGTTACTCGCTCGGCGCGGCCGTCACCGACGTGGTGCTCGCGGTTTCCACTCCGGTGTTGGGGTTCACCCGACCCCTGCCGGCGGGCACCGATCAGCACGTGGCCGCGGTGGCACTGTTCGGCAACGGAAGCCAGTGGGTGGCGCCTATCACCGCCATCAGCCCGCTGTACCGCGACCGGACCATCGAGGTCTGCCACGGTGCTGATCCCGTCTGCACTCCGGCCGACCCCCATACCTGGTCGAGCAACTGGCCCGACCACAGTGCTCACGCGTATATCGAATCCGGCATGGTCGATCAGGCCGCCGACTTCATCGCGGGCAAGCTTTAGCTGAGCTCGTCGCGACGACGCACATCGCGGGTGACGGCCGTTCGCGCGTGCAGTTCGCCGTCGGGCGGGTAGTCCACGCCGATCAATGTCAGCCCGTGCGCCGGTGCGGCGGTAAAGTCGCTGGATCGCCGCGTCGCTGCCAGCAGGTCGCGGCACCAGGCGGCGTCGCGCCGATGTTCGCCGACCGCAAGCAGCGCCCCCACCACCGACCGTGCCATCGACCAGCAGAACGCATCGGCGCTGACATGGGCGGTGATCAGGTCGCCGTCGCGCGACCAGTCCAGCCGCTGCAGGTCCCGGATCGTCGTGGCACCGGCGCGATGGCGGCAGAATGCGGCGAAGTCGTGCAGCCCGATCAGCTCGTGCGATGCGGCGGCCATCGCCTCGACGTCCAGCTGCCGTGGCCACGCCGCAACGTAGCGCGCCTGATGCGGCTCCACGCCGTAGGGCGCAGTCGAGAGTTGGTAGCGGTAGTGGCGGCGCAGCGCCGAAAATCGCGCGTCGAAACCCGCCGGTGCCCGGATGATCCGCCGAACCCGCACATCAGCGGGCAGTAACCGGCTGAGACGGCGCACGAGCGGCAGAAATTCCGGCTCGGAGGTGCGGCGCGCCCGCGGATAGGCATTCGGCAGCACATCTGCCGGGACGTCGACGTGGGCCACCTGCCCGGTAGCGTGCACACCCGCATCGGTGCGCCCGGCCCCACGCAGCCGCACCCGGGTACGGAAAACCATCGACAGCGCCTCGTCGATCACACCCGACACGGTGCGCCGACCGGCCTGCACCGCCCAGCCCGCGAAATCAGTTCCGTCGTAAGCGATGTCGAGCCGAAGACGCACATGCCCGCCACCGGTGTCGACAGCGGACACACCGCTCGGCGGTAGGCCCAGAGTGGAAACTCCTTCCGGCCCAGCGCTATTCGGACTTGCCAGAGTCCTCGCCCTCGGCCTCGGGAGCCGCGGCCTCCGCCTGAGCGGACGGCGTGTGCTCCGCTTGGGCGATCTCGGCCGCACCGTCGGTCACCTTGGCCTGCTTCGTGTCGGCCTCCTGCGCCGTGCGTTGCCGGGTGTCGGCCTGCTTGGTCGTCGCCCGCGCCGCGGCTCGACGGGCCCGGTCGGCTTCTGCGGTCACCGTTTTCTCGCGGACCAGTTCGATGACGGCCATCGGCGCGTTATCGCCCTGGCGAGCCTCAACCTTGATGATCCGGGTATACCCGCCGTTGCGGTCGGCGAAGAACGGCCCGATCTCGGCGAATAGCTTGTGCACCACATCCTTGTCGCGGATCTTCTTGAGCACCTCTCGCCGGTTGTGCAGCGTGCCCTTCTTGGCGTGGGTGATCAGCTTCTCCGCATACGGACGCAAGGCCCGGGCCTTGGGCTCAGTGGTCTTGATCCGCTCGTATTCGAACAACGACGTGGCCAGGTTGGCCAGCATCGCCTTCTGATGCGAGGACGACCCGCCGAGGCGACGGCCCTTGGTGGGCTTGGGCATTGATGACGCTCCTGTCTGAATCAGGGCTACTAGAGCTGTTCGGTTTCGGCGTAGTCCTGGTCGTCGTAGCCGCCGTTATGCGACCAGCTGCCGGTGGCGGCATCGTAGCCCGCGACCTGTGACGGGTCGAAACTCGGCGGGCTGTCCTTGAGTGAGAGGCCCAGCTGGTGCAGCTTGACCTTGACCTCGTCGATGGACTTCTGCCCGAAGTTGCGAATGTCGAGCAGGTCCGACTCGGTGCGGGACACCAGCTCGCCGACGGTGTGCACTCCTTCGCGCTTGAGGCAGTTATAGGAGCGCACGGTCAGGTCCAGGTCGTCGATCGGCATCGAGAACGCCGCAATATGGTCGGCCTCCGCGGGTGACGGACCGATCTCGATGCCCTCGGCTTCGACGTTGAGTTCGCGTGCCAGGCCGAACAATTCGACCAGAGTCTTCCCCGCCGAAGCCAGTGCGTCCCGCGGGGTGATCGAGCTTTTGGTCTCCACGTCGAGGATCAGCTTGTCAAAGTCGGTGCGCTGCTCGACCCGCGTCGCCTCCACCTTGTAGGTCACCTTGAGCACCGGCGAGTAGATGGAGTCAACGGGGATACGACCGATTTCAGCGCCGGACGCCTTGTTCTGCACCGCTGGGACATAGCCGCGGCCCCGCTCAACCACCAGCTCTACCTCCAGCTTGCCCTTGTCGTTGAGCGTGGCGATGTGCATATCGGGGTTATGAACGGTCACCCCGGCCGGCGGCACGATATCACCCGCGGTCACCTCGCCCGGCCCCTGCTTGCGCAGATACATCGTCACCGGCTCATCCTCATCGGAGGACACCACCAGACTCTTGAGATTCAAGATGATTTCAGTGACATCTTCTTTGACCCCGGGCACCGTCGTGAACTCGTGCAGCACACCGTCGATGCGGATGCTGGTGACCGCCGCACCGGGAATCGACGACAGCAGTGTGCGACGCAGCGAATTGCCCAAGGTGTAGCCGAAACCCGGTTCCAGCGGTTCGATGACGAACTGGGACCGGTTGTCGCTGAGGACCTCCTCGGACAGGGTGGGTCGCTGTGAGATCAGCATGGTTTTCTTTCTCTCCTTCTCGGCACCCGCCATTTGATGCCGCTCAGGTGGTCCGTCGCCGCGGCCGCGGCTCCGGGGTACCCGCCGCTGGGGGCAGTGGCGGAAGACGGTGTTTACTTCGAGTAGTACTCGACGATCAGCTGCTCGGTGAGCGGGACGTCGATCTGAGCTCGCTCGGGCAGCTGGTGGATCAGGATACGGGGGCGCTCCCCCACCACCTGCATCCAGCTGGGGACTGGCCGATCACCCATGGTCTCGCGCGCGATCTGGAAGGGCACGGCGTTGAGTGACTTGTCCCGCACGTCGATGATGTCGTACTGCGACACCCGGTAGCTGGGAATGTTGACCTTCGCACCATTGACCAGGAAATGACCGTGGCTGACCAGCTGGCGCGCCTGTCGGCGGGTGCGCGCGATCCCCGCACGATAGACCACGTTGTCCAGGCGGCTCTCCAGGATCTTCAGCAGTTCCTCGCCGGTCTTGCCCGGCTGTCGCACAGCCTCCTCGTAATAGCGGCGAAACTGTTTTTCCATCACACCGTAGGTGAAGCGGGCCTTTTGTTTCTCCTGCAACTGCAGCAGGTACTCGCTTTCTTTGATCCGGGTGCGCCCGTGCTGGCCCGGTGGATAGGGCCGCTTCTCAAAGGCCTGGTCAGCACCGACCAGATCGGTGCGCAGCCGACGTGATTTGCGGGTAACGGGTCCGGTGTAACGAGCCATCTTCCTCTATCTCCCCTAGACGCGGCGGCGCTTCGGCGGACGGCAGCCGTTGTGCGGCTGAGGGGTGACGTCGGCGATCACGCCCACCTCTAGTCCGGCGGCCTGCAGCGATCTGATCGCGGTCTCCCGGCCCGAACCCGGGCCTTTGACGAACACATCGACTTTGCGCACGCCGTGCTCTTGCGCCTTGCGGGCGGCATTCTCGGCAGCCAGCTGCGCGGCGAAGGGTGTCGACTTGCGCGACCCCTTGAAGCCAACGTGACCCGAGGACGCCCAGGCGATGACGTTGCCTTGCAGATCGGTGATCGTCACGATGGTGTTGTTGAAGGTGCTCTTGATGTGGGCCGCGCCGTGGGGGATGTTTTTCTTCTCCCGCCTGCGGGTTTTCTGTCCCTTTTTGGGAGCTGCAGTCGCCTTCTTCGGTGGCATAGGTTACCTGGCCTTCTTCTTGCCTGCGATGGTGCGCTTGGGACCTTTGCGGGTCCGCGCGTTCGTTTTGGTCCGTTGGCCGCGCACCGGCAAACCCCGGCGGTGTCGCAGACCCTGGTAGCAGCCGATCTCAATCTTGCGGCGGATGTCGGCCTGCACCTCGCGGCGCAGGTCACCCTCCACTTTCACATTGCCCTCGATGTAGTCACGCAGCCGGGCGAGCTGGTCGTCGGTGAGATCCTTGGTGCGCAGGTCCCGGTCGATACCGGTGGCGGCCAGGATCTCGTTCGAAAGACTACGGCCGATGCCGTAGATGTAGGTCAGAGCGATCTCCAAGCGTTTATCGCGCGGCAGGTCGACGCCGACAAGTCGAGCCATCTGTGGCAGTCCTCGTTCTTCCCGGAGGTCTGATCCCAGTCCATCCCGGCCGATTCCGGGGCCCGGCCTCCGTCCGGGCGCGCTGAGCGGCCCTTCCGCTCAGAGGTACTGGGAGGTCTGCATTCAATTGTCACTAGTCGTGGCACTGGTCCGCCCCGTCGGGGTCAGGCCACCGCACGCTCCATCGTGCCATCGCCACCGACCGGGCTAACCCTGTCGCTGTTTGTGGCGCGGGTCAGAGCAGATCACCATGACCCGCCCATGCCGACGGATCACCCTGCACTTGTCACAAATCGGCTTGACGCTGGGGTTCACCTTCACGGCAGTTGCGATCCTGTTCTCTCGTTCGGGCGTTCCACTACTTGTATCGGTATACGATGCGGCCCCGGGACAGGTCGTAGGGGGACAACTCCACGACGACCCGGTCCTCGGGCAGGATGCGGATGTAGTGTTGCCGCATCTTGCCGCTGATGTGGGCGAGCACCTTGTGGCCGTTTTCCAGCTCAATGCGGAACATCGCATTGGGCAAGGGCTCGACCACGCGGCCCTCGACCTCGATGGCGCCGTCCTTTTTGGCCATGACGCTGCGGCGATCCTCCGTGTCCTTGTTTCGGGTGAGCTTCTCTGGGCTTACTGTCAGCTCTAGTGTCAGCTCTCGTGGTTCTTTCGGTGCTCTTGTGGTGTCGGCGCGCCTGGTTCGGTGCAGCTGGTTGCTCGGACTGCAGAACGTGAGCCGGTGGCAGGAAATTCCGCGAATTCCAGGACTGGGCACGCAAAGAGCCGGCACGGACGCCGCACCGGCATTCCACCATACCCGCATCAGGACATCAGGTGCAAAATGACGCCCGCGGGCTGTGCCGGCGGATCGCACCGGCCGTCGGCCGCGTGACCGGAATACGACCAGTGTTCGGGCAGGTTACCAACAACCATGACCGATCCTGCTGCACGCAAGCCCGATCTCGGCCGGTTTGGATCCTTCGGGCGCGGCGTCACCCCGGCGCAAGCCAGGGACATCGAAGCTCTCGGCTACGGCGCTGTGTGGGTGGGCGGCTCGCCGCCCGCCGAGTTGGACTGGGTGGAACCCATCCTCGAACAGACGACCACCCTGCAGGTGGCCACCGGTATCGTCAATATCTGGTCGGCGCCGGCCCAGCAGGTCGCCGAGTCGTTTCACCGCATCGAGACAGCCTACCCGGGCCGCTTCCTGCTGGGTATCGGTGTCGGGCACCCCGAGGCGATCAGCGAATACCGCCGCCCCTACGACGCGCTGGTGCAATACCTGGACCGGCTCGACGATTACGGCGTACCCGCCGACCGCCGGGTGCTGGCCGCGCTGGGCCCGCGAGTGCTGGGGCTTTCGGCGCAACGCAGCGCCGGCGCGCATCCCTACCTGACCACGCCCGGGCACACCGCGTTCGCCCGCGACCTGATCGGACCATCGGCCTTCCTGGCGCCCGAACACAAGGTGGTGCTGACCGTCGACCCGGAGCGCGCCCGTGCCACCGGCCGCAAAGCCCTCGACATCTACCTCAACCTGGCGAATTACCTGAACAATTGGAAACGACTGGGCTTTACCGACGACGACATCGCCCGGCCCGGCAGTGACCGTCTCGTCGATGCTCTGGTCGCCTACGGCACACCTGAAACCATCGCGGCACGGCTCAACGCCCACCACGAGGCCGGCGCCGACCATGTCGCCGTCCAGGTCCTCACCAGAAGTGAGCACCTGGTTCCGGCGCTGGCCGAACTGGCCGGGCCGCTCGGGCTGAGCCCGGCCTGAACCACGCGCGCGACACCGAAGGAGGGACGGCGATGACCGGGGCAGTGTCACTTAAACCCAACCTGGGCCGGTTCGGGGTCTGGCTGGGCACCCGCTCCATCACCCCTGAGCTGGCGGCGCAGATCGAATCGCTGGGCTACGGGGCTGCCTGGATCGGCGGATCGCCCGATGCCGAGCTGGCCTGGGTCGAGCCCGCCCTGGCCCGGACCACGTCGCTGCAGCTGGCCACGGGCATCGTCAACATCTGGTCGGCACCGGCCACGGCGGTCGCCGAGTCCTACCACCGTATCGAAAAGGCCTACCCGGGGCGTTTCCTGCTGGGCATCGGAGTCGGTCACCCCGAGCACACCCCGCAGTACCGCACGCCCTACCGCGCGCTCGTCGCCTACCTCGATGAACTCGATGCGGCCGCGGTGCCGACCAGCCGCCGGGTGATCGCCGCCCTCGGTCCGCGCGTGCTGACCCTGGCCGCGCAACGCAGCGCCGGCGCCCATCCCTACCTGACCACACCAGAACACACGGCCAAGGCCCGCGAGGTGGTGGGCAACACGGTGTTCTTGGCCCCCGAGCACAAAGTCGTACTCACCAGTGACGCGGAACGGGCTCGTGCGGTTGGCCGCCGGTTCGTTGATTTCTACCTGGGCTTGAGCAACTACCTCAACAACTGGCGACGGCTGGGGTTCACCGAGGCTGACATACGCAGGCCCGGCAGCGACAGGCTGATCGACGCGCTGGTGGCGTACGGTACGCCCGAGGCCGTCGCGGATCGTCTCAACCAGCACCTGCAGGCCGGCGCCGACCATGTGGCCATCCAGGTGCTGGGCCAGCCTGACGAGCTGGTGCCCGCGCTCACAGACCTGGCCGGGGCTTTAGGCCAGCGAACTGCCAGCTGACTGTTCCGCCCGGTTACAGTTTGACCATGCGGTTGCTCGTCACCGGGGGCGCCGGGTTCATCGGGGCCAATTTCGTGCACAGCGCGGTGCGTGCACATCCCGAGTATGCCGTGACCGTGCTGGATGCTCTGACCTACGCCGGCAGCCGCGAGTCTCTGGCACCCGTTGAGGACCAGATTCGGCTGGTCCAGGGTGATGTCACCGATGCCGGGCTGGTTTCCCGGCTGGTCGCCGATTCCGATGCGGTGGTCCATTTCGCCGCCGAAACCCATGTCGACAACGCGCTGGCCGACCCGGAGCCCTTCCTGCGCACCAACGTGATCGGGACGTTCACCGTTCTCGAAGCGGTGCGCCGCCACGGGGTGCGCCTGCATCATGTCTCCACCGACGAGGTCTACGGCGAACTCGCACTCGACAATCCCGCGAGGTTCACCGAATCCACCCCCTACAACCCGTCCAGCCCCTACTCAGCCACCAAGGCCGCCGCTGACATGCTGGTCCGAGCCTGGGTGCGCTCCTATGGTGTGCGCGCAACGATTTCTAACTGCTCCAACAACTACGGGCCGTATCAGCATGTCGAGAAGTTCATCCCGCGTCAGATCACCAACGTGCTGACCGGACGCCGCCCCAAGCTCTACGGCAGCGGCGCCAACATCCGCGACTGGATCCACGTCGATGACCACAACGACGCGGTCTGGCGCATCCTCGAAAGTGGTCAGCCCGGACGGACCTATCTCATCGGCGCCGACGGCGAGCGTGACAACTTGACCGTGTTGCGCACGCTGCTGAAGATGATGGGCCACGACCCCGACGATTTCGACCGCGTTCCCGACCGTGCCGGTCATGACCTGCGCTACGCCATTGACCCTTCATCTCTGTATGACGAACTAGGTTGGGCACCAAAGCATACCGACTTTGACGAAGGCCTGCGCGCCACCATTGAATGGTACCGCAACAACGAGTCATGGTGGGGTCCACTGAAAGACGCTGTAGAAGCCCGGTACGAACAACGCGGTCAATGATATGGACGCACGCGAACTCGACATTCCCGGAGCCTGGGAGATCACACCGCAGCTGCACGCCGATAGCCGCGGACTGTTTTTCGAGTGGCTCACCGACCACGGATTCACCGCATTCGCCGGGCACCGCTTGGATGTCAGGCAGGCCAACTGCTCGGTCTCACATGCGGGCGTGCTGCGTGGACTGCATTTCGCGGAGTTGCCGCCGAGTCAGGCGAAGTACGTAACCTGCGTTTCCGGATCGGTTTTCGACGTCGTCGTCGACATCCGCCTTGGCTCTCCGACATTCGGCCAGTGGAGCTCGGTGCTGCTCGACGACCGAGAGCGCAAATCCGTCTACATTTCCGAAGGCCTCGCGCACGGCTTCCTTGCTCTGCAAGATAATTCGACAGTCATGTACTTGTGCTCGACACCATACAACCCGCAGCGCGAACACGCGATAAACGCCACGGATCCAGCGTTGGCGATAGCCTGGCCGCGGGTCAACGGAGCACCACGGCTTTCAGAGCGGGACGCTGCGGCCGCTTCTCTCGCCGAGGTGCACGCTGCCGGTTTGCTGCCTACGTGGGAAGCCTGCCGCGCCTTCACCAAGGGGCTTGGCCGGCGCTGAATTACTCGAAAGATCATCTTGCGTTGTGCATCTCGGGAAACGGGCCGCCGACCGGAACCGCCGAAGCCACGATCTTCTCGATCGCGTCAAGATCCGCGTCAGAAAGCGTTACCTCGGCGGCCGCGGCACTGTCCTGAAGGTAGCCAAGATGCTGCGCGCCGACGATAGCAACGTGCACGCCGGGTTGTGCAAGCGTCCATGCGATCGCCAACTGGCTGAGGGTGATGCCGAGGTCGTCAGCAAAAACCCTGAGATTCTCAATGACTTCTAAGTTCTTCAGGAAGCCGTCACCATTGAAGATATCGGACTTTGCGCGCCAGTCGTCGGGAGCGAACTTGGTGGCACGGCCGACCGTTCCGGTCAACAAGCCATGTGCCAGAGGCCCGTACACGAAGACCCCAATATTGTTTGCGCGGCAATACGGCAGCAAATCGCGCTCGATGTCGCGGCGAAGCAGATGATACGGCGGCTGCACCGCCTCCACCGGAAGCGTGGCCGAGAACTCCTTCACTTGCGCGGTGTCGTAGTTCGACACACCCACATGTCGAATCTTGCCCTCGGACAAAAGATCTGCGAGTGCGCCGGCGGTCTCGGACGCGGGTACGCCCGGATCAGGCCAGTGCACCAGGTATAAATCGATGTAGTCGACTCCCAGTGCGCTCAGGCTGGAGTGCACTCCTTGCCGCAGCCATTCCGGGCTGGCGTCGCGGGCGAGCCCGTCGTCGGTCTGACGTAAACCGCCTTTGGTGGCGATGACGACCTCGTCCCGAGAACGTGCAAGGTCGGTCCGAAGAGCTTGACCGAGAAGGCGCTCGGATGCTCCGAATCCGTATTGCTGTGCGGTGTCGAAGAAGTTGATGCCAAGCTCGCGGGCATGACGGATCATTGCGATCGCGGCATCCTCATCGGCGCGCCCCCAGTCGCTGCAGAATTCCCAGGTGCCGAAGGCGATCCGCGAGACGTTAAGGCCCGTTGCGCCGAGTGTAGTGGTTTTCATGTCAACCTTTTCTTTGGATCTTTTGGACATTCTTTGGGCACATGTCAACTGCTACAGGCGAGGAAGCTTCCGGTCGGCCCTCGTCAACGACAGTGTTGCTGCCACCTACCCAAGTACCCGATTTTCACCGAATATCAATCGCCGAGCCGAAATCGATGAGAGTCGGCCTTCAGCTGGACCGTCATGTGGCCGCTCGACCCTAGTACAGGGCACTGTCGAGGACGCCGCTCACAGCCCGGGCCGGTCCACGACTACCCGGAGCGGTGCGAATGGCCACACCGGCGCGGCACACTCCTGCGCCTGCCCGAGGTCGTTGTGTTCTTCATGCATCACACGCAGGTGCGAACGCCAGCATACCGCATGACATCGGGTTGCGCCACCACCCAGCCAGCCCTACAGCTCCTGTCGCTATCGAAAAACCGTTCCTCACCTGGAGGTTCGATAGGAGTTCGGTAGGAGTGCGATAGGAGTGAGCATTTCAGCATTGCGCGACTTCGGTTTTGGCTGATTGATTTCCATAGATGTTCCATAGGTCTTCCAAAGATGCGACGCCAGAGACAAATCCACTATTCCTCGGCCAGTTTTGGGCTGGAAAGCTTGCGATGCCACTACACGACCGCTAGCCTGGGCCCCGGCTGATGTTTGGCACCGTTGTATGCAGACCGGGTTATGTACCGGTTTCAGCGGTGAAGAGCGCACATCACCAAAGTCGGTCCGAGAGACCATGTTTCCTCAGGTTAGGAGGATGATGACCACATTTTCTCAGGTACGAGAGTTGACGACAATCAACGACACATTCGGTTCGATTCCTTCGGTCAGTCTCAACGACAACACGAAGATGCCGGTTCTCGGCCTTGGTGTCGCTAAACTTTCCGACGCCCAGACTGAGGAATCGGTGGCAGCGGCCTTGGAAGCGGGATGCCGGTTGATCGACACCGCCGCGGCCTACGGCAATGAGGAAGCCGTCGGCCGCGCGATCGCAGCGTCCAACATCCCACGTGAGGAGCTTTTTGTCACCACCAAGCTGGGAACCTCCTGCCAAGGCTACGACAGCGCGCAGCAGGCATGTGAGGCCAGCTTGGAACGTCTTGGCCTGGACTACATCGACCTTTATCTGATTCACTGGCCGGCGCCGCAAATCGGGAAATTCGTCGAGAGTTTCGAGGGCATGATCCAGTCGCGTGAGGCTGGTCACACTCGCTCGATCGGTGTGTCGAACTTTACCGAAGAACACCTCGACGAGATCATTGAAAAGACTGACACGGTGCCCGCCGTCAATCAGATCGAGCTGCACCCGCGGTTGAATCAGGCGGAGCTACGCGCCGCAAATGCCGAGCGCGGCATCGTCACCCAGTCCTACAGCCCGCTCGGCGTCGGCCGACTGCTCGACCACCCGACCGTGACATCGGTGGCAGCCGAGTATGACCGCACACCCGCGCAAGTTCTCCTCCGCTGGAACCTGCAACTGGATAACGTCGTCGTCTCGCGCTCCGGGAAGCCGGAACGTGTGGTGGAAAACCTCGACGTGTTCGATTTCGAGCTGGCCGAAGAGCACGTGGAGAAGCTGAACAGCCTGCATGATGGGACTCGCGTGCTCCACGACCCACTAACCTTCACCGGCACCTGAGGCGTGCCGCTCGGCGCGGCGCCCTGCCCGGCGGTGCGTCGACCGAATCCCGATGCGGTCAACACGGGGGTGGTTGCGGGTTCGATGCCCCGGTTACTAGGATATGCAAGTATCCCGTGCTTGTTCCAGCCGACCGAGGACGCCCATGACCACGCACATCCCGCACTTCATCGACGGTCGACGCACCGCCGCGCCATCCGCCCGCTCGGCTGAGGTGTTCGATCCCAACACCGGCAGGGTGGCTGCGCTGGTCCCGATGGGCGGCAAGGCCGAGGTCGATGCCGCTGTGGCATCGGCGAAAGCGGCGCAGACGGGCTGGGCGGCGTGGAATCCGCAGCGTCGGGCCCGGGTGTTGATGCGGTTCATCGAGCTGGTCAACGACCATGTTGACGAGCTGGCTGAGCTGCTTTCCCTTGAGCACGGCAAGACGCTGGCCGACTCCCGCGGCGACATCCAGCGTGGTATCGAGGTGATCGAGTTTTGCATCGGCATCCCGCATCTGCTCAAGGGCGAGTACAGCGAGGGCGCCGGGCCGGGCATCGACGTGTACTCGATTCGCCAGCCTTTGGGCGTGGTCGCCGGGATCACGCCGTTCAACTTCCCGGCGATGATCCCGTTGTGGAAAGCCGGACCGGCACTCGCATGTGGAAATGCGTTCATTCTCAAACCGTCCGAACGCGACCCGTCGGTGCCGGTGCGGCTGGCTGAGCTGTTTATCGAAGCTGGCCTGCCCCCGGGCGTGTTCCAGGTGGTGCACGGCGACAAAGAAGCCGTCGACGCCATTGTGGCCCACCCCGATATCAAGGCGGTCGGGTTTGTCGGCAGCTCCGATATCGCGCAGTACATCTACGCGACCGCCGCCGCGCACGGCAAGCGCGCCCAATGCTTCGGCGGTGCCAAAAACCATATGATCGTGATGCCCGACGCCGATCTCGACCAGGCGGTGGACGCCCTGGTCGGCGCTGGATATGGCAGCGCCGGTGAACGATGCATGGCGATCAGCGTCGCGGTGCCGGTCGGTGAGCAGACAGCAGACCGGTTGCGCGCCAGACTTGTCGAGCGTGTCAACAACCTCCGGGTAGGCCACAGCCTCGACCCGAAGGCCGACTACGGCCCACTGGTCACTGAGGCTGCTTTAAACCGGGTGCGTGACTACATCAGCCAGGGCGTGTCCGGCGGCGCGGAACTGGTGGTCGACGGTCGGGAGCGCGGCAGCGACGACCTGACGTTCGGCGACACGAACTTGGAGGGTGGGTACTTCATCGGGCCCACGCTGTTTGACCATGTCACACCAGACATGTCGATCTACACCGACGAGATCTTCGGGCCCGTGCTGTGCATGGTGCGAGCCCACGACTACGAGCAGGCGCTGCGGCTGCCCTCGGAGCACGAATACGGCAATGGTGTGGCGATCTTCACCCGTGACGGCGACACCGCCCGCGACTTCACCTCCCGGGTACAGGTCGGCATGGTCGGTGTCAACGTGCCGATCCCGGTGCCGGTCGCCTACCACACCTTCGGCGGTTGGAAGCGCTCCGGTTTTGGTGATCTCAACCAGCACGGCCCGGCGTCGATCCAGTTCTACACCAAGGTCAAGACCGTGACCTCCCGGTGGCCGTCGGGCATCAAGGATGGCGCCGAATTCGTGATCCCCACAATGAAATAGCTACACGATGCACGGCCTTAATGACGACGAGCAAGTGATCACCGAGACAGCGGCTGCGTTCGCCGAGAAGCGGCTTGCCCCCTACGCCCTGGAATGGGATGCAGCCCAGCATTTTCCGGTCGACGTGCTGCGTGAAGCGGCTGAGCTGGGGATGGCTGCGATTTACTGCCGCGACGACGTCGGCGGTAGCGGGCTGCGCCGCCTCGACGGTGTGCGCATCTTCGAACAGCTGGCCATGGCCGACCCGACCGTCGCCGCATTCCTGTCCATTCACAACATGTGCGCCTGGATGATCGACGCCTTCGGCACCGCCGAACAACGCAAAATCTGGGTGCCCCGGCTGGCGTCGATGGATGTCATTGCCAGCTATTGCCTGACCGAGCCCGGCGCCGGTTCGGATGCCGGCGCATTGCGCACCCGCGCTGTCAAACACGGCGGTGACTACGTGCTCGACGGGGTCAAACAGTTTATCTCCGGCGGCGGAGCGTCGGACGTTTACCTGGTAATGGCGCGCACCGGCGGCGACGGTCCCCGTGGGATATCCGCGTTTGTCGTCGAAAAAGGCGCTGCAGGACTTAGTTTCGGCACACACGAGCAGAAGATGGGTTGGAACGCGCAGCCGACCACGCAAGTGGTGCTGGAGGGAGTGCGGGTGCCTGCCGACGCGATGGTGGGTGGTGCAGACGGCGAGGGCACCGGTTTTTCCATCGCGATGAACGGCCTCAACGGCGGCCGGATCAACATCGCCGCCTGCTCACTTGGCGGCGCCCAGTGCGCCTACGACAAGGCCGTTCGCTACGTCCGCGACCGCCACGCGTTCGGCGCCAGCCTGCTCGACGAGCCCACCATCCGGTTCACGTTGGCCGACATGGCCACCGCGTTAGAGACGTCGCGGCTGTTGTTGTGGCGGGCGGCGACCGCGCTGGACAACGATGACGCCGACAAGGTCGAGCTGTGCGCGATGGCCAAACGCTACGTCACCGACGCATGTTTCGATGTCGCCGACAAGGCCCTCCAGTTACACGGGGGCTATGGGTATTTGCGCGAGTATGGTGTGGAGAAGATCGTCCGCGATCTGCGGGTGCACCGAATCCTCGAGGGAACCAACGAAATCATGCGCGTGGTGATCGGACGGGCCGAGGCTGCGCGAGTCCGCGCCGCCACTTAGGAGGACCGATGTCGGCGACGTCCACGATCGCGTTTCTCGGCTTGGGTCACATGGGTGCCCCGATGTCGGCGAATCTGGTTGCGGCGGGCCATCTCGTCCGTGGCTTCGACCCGCAGTCCGCCGCCGCGGCCGTCGCCACCAAAAACGGTGTCGCCGTGTTCGACAGCGCCGCCGATGCGGTGGGCGATGCGGAGGTGGTCATCACCATGCTGCCCGACGGAGAGACCGTGAAGCGCTGTTACGCCGAGGTGCTTCCTGCTGCGCAACCGGGGACGCTGTTCATCGACAGCTCCACCATTGCAGTCAGCGACGCCCGCGAGGTGCACACCCTGGCCGGCTCGCATGGTTTTGCCCAGCTCGACGCCCCGGTGTCCGGCGGGGTGGCCGGCGCGGTCGCCGGCACGCTGGCGTTCATGGTCGGGGGTGACGGGGCGGCCCTTGAGCGAGCGCGGCCGGTGCTGGAACCCATGGCAGGCAAGATCATTCACTGTGGTGCGGCCGGCGCGGGCCAGGCCGCCAAGCTGTGCAACAACATGGTGCTCGCAGTGCAGCAGATCGCGATCGCTGAGGCGTTCCTACTCGCCGAGAAGCTCGGGCTGTCGGCGCAGTCGCTATTCGACGTCATCACCGGCGCGACCGGCAATTGCTGGGCGGTGCACACCAACTGCCCGGTGCCCGGTCCGGTGCCGACATCACCGGCCAACCACGATTTCGCACCGGGTTTTGCCACCGCGCTGATGAACAAGGATCTGGGGCTGGCGATGAACGCGGTGGCGTCCACCGGGACGGCCGCGCCTCTGGGCCGCTGCGCCGCCGAGATTTATGCCCGGTTCGCGGCCGAGCACCCCGAGAAGGACTTCAGCGCGGTAATCGAGATGCTGCGCCGCGGCTAAGCGGTTCCCAAGCGCTTCTGAGCGAGCACCCATTGCCGGTGCAGTTGCTGGCAACCGGCGGCGACCAGCGGATCGGCGCCGTCGTAACCGGAACGGAGCGCGGCGGCACCGGTGAAGTTCTGGCAGGCACTGTAGTCGGTGGTGACCACCACGGTGGGCAGCCCGACGGCGAGCGCCGCCGCCAGCCCCCGACCTGAACCGGTGACCGCCAGCGCACTCTCGGGCGTTATTCCCAGTTCCCACAACGCGAGCCGGTACAGTTCGACATCACCGGGCCGATCTGCGTCATCACCGGTCACTATGGTCTCGACCAGCCCCTCCCCCACGACGTTGCGGACCAGCGCCTCGACCCATGACCGGCGGCACGTGCTGACCACACCCACCCAGGTCCCGGCGACGAACAAACCCATCACCAAGTCGACGAGCCCGGGCCGGGCTGCAATGTCACCGTCGAGTATGCGCTCGCCGACGATTGCCTTCTGGGTCGCGCAGACTCGGGCGGCGAGCGTATCCGCCCAGGCCCCGAAGCCGCGCGCGCCAAGTGCGCTCGCGACGCGCTGATGCTCGTCGGCGATTCGCAGAAGGCGCCCGTATTCCTCCACGCCCCAACTGATATCGAGATCGTGGGCGTCAAACGCAGCGTTGTAAGCCACCCGCTGCGCGTCACGTTCCAGATCGACCAGCGCCGTCTCCGCGTCGAACAACACCGCGCGCAGCGGCTCGACGTCGGCATCCCCCGGACGTGCCCGGTCCCACCAGAACGTCCGCGCGGGCCGTGTCTGCATCGGCACGGTTCGCATACCGCTAGCGTGTCCGCGTCGCTCCCTCGGGTCGTCCCCCATTCGGGGGATTGGCATGGCTATTCACCCCGCTATTCACCCCGCTATTCACCCCGCTATTCACCCCGCGACGACGCGGCCGCGGCGTCCCCGGCGCCGGTTTCCGCCCGGCGATGGGGCGCTGCGCGACTATGGTGTTGCCATGGTGGTGGGGTCTGCCGGTGCCCCGGTGCGGCTTGTGCTCGTCGATGACCACGAAATGGTGATCGAGGGTCTCAAGGCGATGCTCGCCGCCTTCAAGGACCGGGTGCGGGTGGTCGGGCAGGCCGTGGGCGCCGAGCGGGCGATCAGCGTTATCGAGAGCCTGCAGCCCGACATCGTGTTGTGCGACGTGCGCATGCAAGGTTCCAGCGGCTTAGACCTGTGCCTGGCGCTGCGTGAACGTGACCCGGAACGCAAAGTCGTCATGTTGTCGGTCTACGACGACGAACAGTACCTGTTTCAGGCGTTGCGGGTGGGCGCGCGCGGGTACTTGCTGAAAAGCATCAGCAGCGACGAGTTGGTGCGCCAGCTGGAATCGGTGCACCACGGTGAAACGGTCATCGACCCCGGTCTGGCCGCTCGCGCGGTCGACACCGCGGCACGGCTGCAGCGCGACGAGTTTTGGCCGGGCGCCCGGCAGGGATTGACCCAGCGGGAAAGCGAAATCCTCTCCTACATCGTCACCGGACTGTCTAACCGTGGCATCGCCAATAAGCTCGTGATCGGCGAGGAGACCGTCAAAAGCCATCTGCGGTCGATATACCGCAAGCTTGGCGTCAGCGATCGTACCGGTGCGGTGGCCACCGCGCTGCGGGAAGGCATCTACCGATGACAGGCTCCGGCGCGGCAGCTGCTCAGCCGCGGCGCGGCATGCCCAACGCGGTGCGCGACCTTGTCGACGCCGATCGTGAGCTGGCGCTGCTGCGCGAGCTGATCCAGGCGGCCTCCAGCGGCCCCGAGGTCGAACCGCTCGCGGCGGCGGCCGCGCGCATGATCACCGCGGCCACCGGGACCGACGTGTGCTTCGTGCACGTACTCGACGACAGCGGCCGCTCGTTGACGCTGGCCGGTGCGACGCCGCCGTTCGACGGGCAGGTCGGCAAAATCCGGTTGCCGCTGGGCTCCGGGGTGTCCGGCTGGGTGGCACGGCACCGCGAACCGGTGGTCATCAGCCACGACAAAGAGGCCGACCCACGCTACCTGCCCATCCCGTCGCTGCGCGGCCGAGATTTCACCTCGATGGTGTCGGTGCCCATGGAAACCGACCCGGGCGGGCTGGTGGGCGTGCTGAATGTGCATACGGTCGTGCGCCGGGAGTTCACGCACGGTGATGTCGAGTTGTTGCGCGTCATCGGCCGGCTCATCGCCGGTGCCATGCATCAGGCGCGGCTGCATCGGCAGCTGGTGGCCCGCGAACGCGCGCACGAGCTGTTCGTCGAGCAGGTGATCGAGGCCCAGGAGATCGAGCGCCGCCGGCTCGCCGGGGATATTCACGACGGGATTTCGCAACGGCTGATCACATTGACCTACCGCCTGGACGCGGCGGCGCGTGCCGTCAACGACAATCCGGCCGAAGCCTCGCAACAACTCGACGAGGCCCGCCAGCTCGCCCAACTCACACTTCAGGAGGCGCGTGCCGCGATCAGCGGGCTGCGCCCGCCGGTGCTCGACGACCTGGGCCTCGCGGGCGGATTGGCCAGCCTGGCCCGCTCGATGCCCCAGCTGGAGCTGCAGCTGGATCTTTCAGATGTGCGGGTCCCCGAGCATATCGAGCTCGCGCTCTACCGCATCGCGCAGGAAGGCCTGCAAAACATCGTCAAACATGCCCACGCGACGATGGCCCGGCTGAAGTTCGCGGTCGAAAACGACACCGCCCGGCTGGAAATCGTCGATGACGGAGTGGGTTTCGACACTTTCGAGAACCCGCTCGGCGGCGACGACATGGGTGGGTACGGGGTGCTGTCGATGGCCGAGCGCGCCGAACTCGTTGGCGGACAGCTCAATATCCGGTCGCGACCCGGTGCCGGGACCGCGGTCACGGCCACCATTCCGCTGCGGTCCGTCTAGACGAAGGCTGGTCTCCTTCCTCTCCACAGGGCGCTCTCGGCTCGGTGGTGCGGTGCGGCAGCGAGGGCGCGAGAATAGCCCGGGAGCGACGGCGTGGCCCCGGCGTCACGGTCGGGCAACGTAAAACCGCCCAATGTCCCCGGGACTGGGTAATTTTGCGGGGTAATATTGCGTCCGCTCGCGAGTCAGAAATCCCCGGCGTTATGCCGCAACGTTCCGATCGATGACACCAAGGCTCGCGCTTCCTCCGGAGACATGCCGATATCGGCGAACACCTTCTCGTTGAGCGTGACCGTGGCGTCCTCAACCGTGGAGCGACCGAGATCGGTGATCTGCACCAGGGTAGTGCGCCCGTCGGTGGGGTGCGGCGTGCGCTTCACCAGCCCATCGGCTTCCAGCCGGCGAATCGCGTGGGTCACGCTGGTGACATGGACCTGCAGCCGGTCGGACGCCTTGGTGATTGGCAACGCACCGGTCCGGCTGAACGCCAGCAGCCGCAACAACTCGAAGCGGGAAAAGCTTAAGTCATACGGGCGCAACGCGTTCTCGACGCGGGCGAGCAAAATCTGGTGGGCGCGCATCACCGACGTGACCGCGACCATGCCGTCCGCGAAATCGCCCCAGCCTGCGCGCTCCCAGTTGGCGCGGGCCTGCGCAATCGGGTCACGCCTGTCGGGTTGCTCAGCGGCCATGCTTTTTCATACCGCACTTGCGGGGCAGCGGTCAGCCGACGTTTGCCGTGGACTTTGTCACCGCGGCCAACGCCGTCGTTCACGCCCTGACTATTGGGGTGAGCTCGCCGGCCGGCTATTGTCCGAGGACGCACAGGCCAAATATGTTGGTATACAGTAAAAATGATCGCAGACCGTGGGTTGCGGCAGGCTAGCGGGTGTTCTGTCCGCAGGCTTGTCATCGGCCGCGCTACCGCGCCGCAGTGGCCCGCGAACTCGGGTTGTCGCGGAACACCGTAAGCCTTAGCCGAGGGTCAGGATGCGCGGCCCGTCCCCGGTTGCGGCCACGGTGTGCTCCCAGTGTGCGGCGCGCGAACCGTCGACGGTCACCACCGTCCACTCGTCGTCGAGCACAACCGTGTCGCCGGACCCGAGGGTCAACATCGGTTCGATGGCCAGCACCGAGCCCGGGACCAGCAGCGGACCGCGGCCCGGGGCGCCCTCGTTGGGCAGGAACGGCTCCATGTGCATGCGCCGGCCGATACCGTGGCCACCGTAGCCCTTGACGATGCCGAAGGCGCGTCCGTAGCGGGCTTCCGCCGCGTGCGTGCCGGTTTCGATGGCATGCGACACATCGCTGAGCCGGTTACCGGGCGTCATCGCGGCGATCCCGGCCTCCAGCGAATCCCTGGTCGCCTGCGCCAGCACTGCATCCTCTGCGCTGAGTGTCCCGACACCGAAGGTGACCGCGGCGTCGCCGTGCCAGCCGTCCAGGATCGCTCCGCAGTCGATCGACACCAGGTCACCGGGCGCGAGAATCTCGGCAGCGGAGGGAATCCCGTGCACCACCCGGTCGTTCACCGACGCGCAGATCGACGCCGGATAACCGTGATACCCCAGGAACGACGGCGTGGCCCCGGCGTCACGGATCACCGATTCGGCGATCTGGTCGAGGCTCAGTGTGGAGACTCCGGCGACCGCTGCCTGCTGGACCGCGCGCAGCGCCGCGGCGACGACCGCGCCGGCCGCAGCCATCGCGTCGAGTTCCCCCGGGCTGCGTTGTGCCACAACCTTGCGCGGACGCAGACCGGCCAGTGCGATCACGCTATTTCCCCAGGGCTTGCAGTGCGCGGGCGAATACTTCGTCGATGCTGCCGACGGCGTCGACGGTTTTCAGCTCGTCACGGTAGTAGTCCAGCAGCGGCGCGGTCTCATCGTTATAGACCTTCATCCGGTTGAGGATGATCTCCTCGGTGTCGTCGGCGCGGCCCCGCCCTTCGAGCCGTTCGAGCAGCACGTCCCGCGGCACCCGAAACTCCAGGACCGCGTCGATTTTGGTGCCACGGCGCTCAAGCATCTCGTGGAGTGCCTTGGCCTGCTCAAGGGAACGGGGATAGCCGTCGAGGATGAACCCGGCGGCTGCGTCCGGATTGTTCAGGCGGTCGTCGACCATCGCGTTGGTCAGCTCGGACGGCACCAGGTCACCGGCGTCCAGGTACTGCTTAGCCTCGACGCCGAGCTTTGTCCCCGCCTTGATGTGGCGCCGAAACAGCTCCCCGGTGGAGATCTGCGGAATCTCGAGTTTCTCCGCCAGCTTTGCCGCCTGCGTGCCTTTACCCGCCCCCGGCGGCCCCAGCAGAATAACCCTCACTTCAGGAACCCTTCATAGTTGCGCTGCATGAGCTGGCTCTCGATCTGCTTGACCGTATCCAAACCGACGCCGACCATGATCAGTACCGCCGTTCCGCCGAACGGCAGATTCTGGACCGTCCCGGTACTGCCTAACCCGAGAAAGAAATTAGGCAATACCGCGATCACACCGAGGTAGATCGAGCCCGGCAACGTAATCCGGCTCAGCACAAAACGCAAATAGTCAGCCGTTGGCCGGCCCGGCCGAATACCGGGAATGAAGCCGCCGAACTTTTTCATCTCGTCGGCGCGTTCATCGGGATTAAATGTGACCGAGACGTAGAAATACGTGAAGAAGATGATCAGCGCGAAATAGATGGCGATGTATACGGAGTTGCCGGGGTTGGACAGGTAGTTCGCGACGAATTTGTCCCACCAACTGCTGCCCCGACCGCCACCGCTTCTGATCAGCTGGGTGATCAGCTGCGGAATATAGATCAGTGACGAGGCGAAGATGACCGGGATGACCCCGGCCTGGTTGACTTTGAGCGGCAGATACGTCGACGTCCCGCCGTACATGCGCCGACCCACCATGCGCTTGGCGTATTGCACCGGGATGCGGCGTTGGCCCTGCTCGACGAACACCACGCCGACGATGATGACCAGCGTGGCCGCACAGACCGCGGCGAAAGTCATTCCGCCGCGGTTGTGCAGGATGTCTCGGCCCTCGAAGGGGATCCGGGCGGCGATGCCGACGAAGATCAACAGCGACATACCGTTGCCGATCCCGCGCTCGGTGATCAGCTCGCCCATCCACATCACCAGCGCCGCGCCCCCTGTCATCACAAACACGATCACGACGAGGGTGAAGATGCTCTGGTCGGCGATGATGTCTAATGCGCAGCCCTGCAGCAGCCCGCCGTTGGCTGCCAGCGCCACAATGCTGGTTGCCTGCAAGATGGCCAGCGCGATCGCCACGTAGCGGGTGTATTGGGTCATTTTGGCCTGACCGGCCTGACCCTCTTTGCGCAGCTCCTCGAACCGCGGGATGACGACCGTGAGCAGCTGCACGATGATGCTGGCGGTGATGTAGGGCATCACGCCGACCGCGAACACGGTCAGCTTCAGCAGGGCGCCGCCGGAGAACAAGTTGATCAGCGAGTAGATCTGGCCGCCCTCACCGCCGGTGACCTGGGCGATGCACTTCTGCACGTTGGGGTAGTTCACCCCGGGAGACGGCAATGAGGCACCGATGCGATAGATCACGACGATGCCCAGCGTGAACAGGATCTTCCGTCTCAGGTCGACTGTCCGCAGCGATGAGATGAAAGCCGAAAGCACTCTTCCTCCTGCGCAGCCGAACACCGGTCGGAATGCCAACCGGGCCGGCCGGCATCGGATAGTTCTGGGTCACGCGCCAGGCACCCGCAGGCCAGGATGTGTCCCGGCGCGTCGAACAGTTTACGAGAGTAACAGCGCGGGCGACGCCTCCCAGCAATGAGGCGCGCAGATCCATGGCTTATTATATTGGCTAAGTATCAAGTGGTGGTTGCGGGGGTGAGGATGATGCGCAGGGACAGCGTACGGTTCGACGGCGACACGTGGGATCTGGCCTCCAGCGTCGGTGCAACAGCCACGATGGTCGCTGCGGCCCGCGCGCTGGCCAGCACCGAACCCGACCCGATTATCGACGACCCGTTCGCCGCGCCGCTGGTGCGCGCGGTCGGTGTGGAATTCTTCACCCGACTGGTCGACGGTGACATCGCCGTCTCGCAGGCGGCTGAGCAGGCCGGGCGAAACCTCCGGCTGGAGACCGATTCGATGGCAGTGCGCACCCGCTTTTTCGACGATTTCTTCGTCGCAGCCGCCGAGGCCGGGCTGCGCCAGTCGGTGATCCTTGCCGCCGGACTCGACTCGCGCTCGTACCGGCTGGCGTGGCCGGCGGGCAGCGTCGTCTATGAGATCGACCAGCCGCGGGTAATCGACTTCAAGACGCGGGCATTGGCCGATCTCGGCGCCACCCCCACCGCCGAGCGCCGCCCGGTGGGCATCGACCTGCGTGACGACTGGCCCACCGCGCTGCGGCAACACGGTTTCGACCCGGCCCAGCCGACCGCCTGGAGCGCCGAGGGGCTGCTGATGTACCTGCCGCCACACGCGCAGGACCGGTTGTTCGACGACATCACCGCGCTCAGCGCCCCGGGCAGCCGGCTGGCCACCGAATATCACCCTGAGTCCGGGCCGACGATGGCCCAACGTGCCCAGATGTTCAACCGGCGGTGGGCCGATCTCGGCTGCGATATCGACCTGTCGGGACTGTTCTACGACGGCCCGCGCAGCAATGTCGTCGACTACCTGACTGACCGGGGCTGGCAGGTGAGCACCCGGCTTCGACGGGACTTGTTCGCCGACTACGGCCGGACATTTCCCGATGACGAGGAGATGGCGGCGTTTCGCAACGTCGTCGCTGTCACCGCGATCCGCACAGCAGCAGACAGCCCGCCGATGCACAGACAACCGACTCGCGACGAAGAAGGAGGCGCCCCGAATTCCGATGGCCCGAACCGATAACGACTCCTGGGACCTGGCCTCCAGCGTGGGGGTGACCGCGACCATGGTCGCAGCCTCACGCGCGATGGCGTCGCAAGGTCCCGATCCGCTGCTCGACGACCCGCTGGCCGATCCGCTGGTCCGCGCGGTCGGCCTGGAGCCTTTCGTCCGCCTGATCGACGGCGAAATCGACGTCGACGACGATCCGCTGCTGAACCGGAAGACTCGAACCGAGCGGATCACGGTCCGGACAAGGTTTTTCGATGATTTCTTCGTCGCAGCCGCCGAGGCGGGGGTGCGCCAGGCCGTGATTTTGGCTTCCGGTCTGGATACCAGGGCTTACCGGCTGCCCTGGCCGGCGGGCATGGTCGTCTACGAGATCGACCAGCCGCCGGTGATCGATTTCAAAACCCGGACCCTCGCCGAACTCGGCGCTGCCCCGGCCGCCGAACACCGCCCGGTGGGCATCGACCTGCGTGACGACTGGCCCGCGGCGTTGCGGCACCACGGTTTCCACCCGGACCAGCCGACCGCCTGGAGCGCCGAGGGGCTGCTGCCCTATCTGCCGCCCGAGGCCCAGGATCGGTTGTTCGACCACATCACCACGCTCAGTGCACCCGACAGCCGGCTCGCCACTGAGCATTTCCCGGAGCGCAACGCCTTCTCCGACGAGCGGGCGCAGCGGTTCACCCAACAGTGGCAACGCCTGGGCATGGACCTCGACATGTCCGACCTGTTCTATCCGGGTGAACGCAGCATCGTCGTGGACTACTTGAGCAGCCACGGCTGGCAGGTGACCGCCTATCCGGCGCGAGAACTCTACGAGCGCAACGGGTTCGAATTCCCTGAAGACCAGATAGTGGCTGCCTTCGGCGATATGAGCTACGTCAGCGCGGTACGGCGCTAACCCGGGACGGCTGCTCGCCCAATTCCAGAAACCGCCGGTAGCGTTCCTCCATGACGCGGGCCCAGGCGGGGTCGGGTTCGACCACGCGTTCGGTGCGGGCCCAGCGGGCGGCATCGATCGGCGACGATTCCAGGCCGGCCGCCATCCTGGCGAGAAACGCGGCGCCCAGCGCCGCTCCCTCGGCCACCGCCGACACCTCCACCGCACGTCCGGTGGCATCGGCGATGGCCTGCATCCACAGTGGTATCCGCGTCCCACCGCCCGCCGCCACGATGCGTGACACCGGTACACCGCTTCGCTCGATGAGCTGGCGAACGACAAACCCCGACGCCTCGTACGCAGCCCGCCGCACCGATGCCGGGCCGTGAGTCAGATCCAGACCGTCGAGCACGGCCCGGCGATCCGGATCGTGGTAGGGCACGCGTTCCCCACGCACATACGGCGACCACACCGGCACCCGCTGGGGATCCAGCGTTGTCGGATCGCCAGGGCCCAGCAAACGATCCGCCCAGGTGAGAAACAGACCGCCGGCGTTACTCGCCCCCCCGATCTGGCTTTTCCCGGGGGCGGTATGCGGGATGGTCCACAGCCCCGGAACGTGGCGGGCGTCGGGTATCGTCGTCCACACCACCAGGGTGGTGCCGCACAAGACGAGCACATCACCGTCGTGGTCGGCGCCGGCCACCACCCGCTCGCACAGGGCGTCGACGGTGCCGACCGCCAACATGGTGTCGCTGTCGCGCACCTGCCCGGCAACTGCGCCGATCATCTCGACCCGGGGCAGACGGTCCACCGTCACGCCGTAGTCGGCGCATGCCTTGTCGTTCCAGCCGCTGCCGTCGAATAGCGGCGCGCTGGTATACGCGGTGGCGTGGTCGATCACCGCCTCGCCCGCCAGCGCGTAGTTGGCCACCGCCGGCGCCGGCCAGTACCCGGCCGCGCCCGGCGCCTGCCGGGCCGTCCAGCGCACGAACTCGGCGGCCTCCCCCATCGGGGGTAATGGTTGGTCGGGGGCCGCCGGGACCCGGCCCCGCCCGTCGCCATACAGCAGCCCCGGCGTGATGGGCTGGCCGGCGGAATCGACGGCCGCCAGCGACGGCACCATCGCCGTGACGGCCACGGCCAGTGCCTCGGGGCACGCCAACCGCTCGAGCGCCGCAAGCGGGCCGCGCCGCCAGGCCTGGTCGGCGTCGTGCTCCAGCCGGTCGGGCGCCGGCACGTGCAGCCGGTGCACAATCCGTGTCCGGCCCACCACCCGCCCGTCCGCGTCGGCGGCCACCGCTTTGACGGCGGTTGTGCCGATATCGATGCCGATTGTGACCTCTGTGCGTGACACGGGCGTCACCGTACGCCAGCATTGGCACTCGTGACGCGTGCTTTGGTCACTGCCCCGCTGCGCGGCGCAGGATTCGACAAACTGCGGCAGCTGGTCGACCTGGCCTACGACCCGTGGATCGACCAGCACCCGTTCCGCATCTACACCGCCGAGCAGCTCGCTGACCGGATCCGCGCCGAAAACGCCGATGTCGTCGTGGTGGAAAGCGATTCGGTAGCCGGCCCGGTGTTCGACCTGGGGTTGCGCGCGGTCGCCTCTACCCGGGGCGACCCCAACAATGTCGACGTTGCTGCGGCCACTGCCGCGGGCGTGCCGGTGTTGTTCACCCCCGGACGTAACGCCGACGCGGTCGCCGAGATGACGCTGGCCCTGTTGTTCGCCGCCACCCGCCACCTGGTGGCGGCCGATGCCGAGGTCCGCGGCGGCAATGTTTTCCGCGGTGGCACCATCCCCTACCAGCGGTTCCGGGCGTGGGAGGTCGCCGGGCGCACCGCCGGGCTGATCGGCCTGGGCGCTGTCGGACGCGCAGTCAAATGGCGGCTCTCAGGGCTGGGCATGCGGGTCATCGCCTGCGACCCCTACAACCAGGACGCCCGCCACAGCCTGCCGGAGCTGCTCGCCGAGGCCGATATCGTCTCGCTGCATGCGCCGGTCACCGCCGACACCGTCGGGATGATCGGCGCCGAGCAGTTCGCCGCCATGCGTGACGGTGTCGTCTTTCTCAACACCGCGCGGGCCCAGTTGCACGACACCGACGCACTCGTCGATGCGTTACGCAGCGGCAAAGTCGCCGCTGCCGGCCTCGATCATTTCGCCGGGGAATGGTTGCCGCCCGAGCACCCGCTCGTCAGCATGCCCAATGTGGTGCTGACTCCACATATCGGCGGGGCGACCTGGAACACTGAAGCCCGGCAGGCACAGATGGTTGCCGACGACCTGGAAGCGCTGTTCACCGGACACCGGCCCAAAAATATCGTCAACCCGGAGGTGCTGGGGCCATGAGATTCGTCGACAACCCGGAGGCTGCGGTGCTGGCGGCGGCCAAGGAGATGCTGCGCCGCGGCCTGGTCGAGGGAACAGCGGGCAACCTTTCGGCCCGGCGGTCGGACGGCAACCTGGTCATCACCCCCTCGTCGGTCGACTACGAGGAAATGACCCTCGAGGATCTGGTGCTTGTCGATCCCGACGGCTCCGTGCTGCACGCGCGGGAGGGGCGGTCGCCGTCCACCGAGATGAAACTACATCTGGCCTGTTACAAGGCGTTCGACGACATCGGCAGTGTCATCCACAGCCATCCGGTGTGGGCCACCATGTTCGCTATTGCCCATCAACCGATTCCGGCATGCATCGACGAGTTCGCCATCTACTGCGGCGGAGAGATCCGCTGCGCCGACTACGCCGCCTCCGGTACCCCGGAGGTGGGCCTGAACGCGGTGAAGGCGCTGGAAGGTCGTGCGGCCGCGCTGATTGCCAACCATGGCCTGGTCGCGGTCGGGCCCCGGCCCGACCACGTGCTGCACGTGACCGCTCTTGTTGAGCGCACAGCCCAAATCGCTTGGGGAGCAAGAGCTCTAGGCGGTTTCATACCCATACCCGAAGACGTCAACGCTGGCTTCGCGGCCATCTACAGCTACCTGCGCGCTAACCTGCGCTAGCGTGCGGCCGCACACCCGAACACCGGCAGCCTGGCCGCTGCGCGGCTAGCGCTGATCGAACGCCACCTTGACGGCGCCGCTGGCAGCTTGATCGGCGAGCGCGAGAAAGGCCTCCCGCCACTGCTCCAGCCGGAACGTGTGAGTCAGCATCGGCCGCAGGTCCAGCCGGCCGGCGGTAACCAGATCCAGGTAGTGGGCGATCGCGTGCTTGCGGCACCCGTTGATCTCCTCGACCCCGAACGCGTTGGAGCCCACCCAGCTGATCTCCTTGAAATACAACGGACTCCACTCCCAGCGGCCAGGCGCGTGCACGCCGGCCTTCACCAGGGTGCCGCGTGCCCGGAGCACCCGGACCCCGACTTCGAAAGTCTCCGGCTTGCCGACGGTGTCGTAGACCACATCGACGGCGCCGGGGTGCGCCATCGGCAAACCCTGCAGCGGTTGACGCAGCCGCCCCCCGCCCCACGCGACCAGCTCCTCGATCAGTGCCGAACGCGGCTCGGGCGCAAGCACTTTTGCGGCCCCGAACCGGTGGGCCAGCTCGGCCTGGGCGGGGAAACGCGCGACGACGGCCACCGCGACGTCGGGGTAGAGGGCCCGCAGGATCGCCACCGCGCACAAGCCCAGCGAACCGGCGCCATATACCAGGACCCGACCGGACCGCGGCGGCGGATGGCGGGTAATGGCATGCAGGGACACCGAAAACGGGTCGGCGAACACTGCGAGCTCGTCGGGCACCGATTCGGGAACCGCAAACAGCATGCTGTCATGAGCAGCCATCAGCTCGGCGTAGCCCCCGGTCACATCGGCGGACACCCCGGTGTGGATGCCGGGCTTGATGTCGCCGTCGGCGAAGCTCCAGCACAGACTGTAGTCGCCGCTTCGGCAGGCCGGGCACGGCGGCTCGATACCCCGGGGCCCGCACGACAACCACGGGTTGAGCACGACCCGCTGCCCCACCTCCAGCCCCCGCGCCCTGGGCCCCAGCGCTATGACGTCCGCGACCACCTCATGGCCCATCACTTGAGGAAACGAGCAGAACGCGGCCATGGCGTTGTCGGCATCACCCTCACCGAAGTCAAGCAGGATCTGCTTGGAATCCGATCCGCAGATGCCGGTCAGCCGCGGCCGGGTGATCACCCAATCCTCGTGCAGCAGCTGCGGATCGGGTACCTGCATCAGCGCGACCGGACTGCGGGCGAGGTTCTGCACCAGCGGGCTGGTCTCCGGGCCGGCCCGGCTGGGCAGCTCACACGGCTCCGGCGCCACCCCATATACCAGCGCTTTCATCGCGGTGCCATGGCGGCTGCGCTGCTGATATAGGCCTCCAGGTCGGCGTTTTTGACGTCGACGACGGCCTTCATGTCGGGCAGGTAGTGCTCGACGCGGTCACTGTCGAACGCATCGATGATGCCGACCGCCACCTCATCGGCGGTGACCTTAGGTCCCTGGTAGAGAGGTTCTTCGTTATCGGGCTGGTCCCAGATCTCGGTGTCGACGGGGCCCGGCTCGATCAGTTTCACCGACACCCCGCTGCCGTGCAGGTCGACGGCCATGGATTCACTCCAGCCGCACAGCGCGAATTTGCTTGCGCAGTAGGCGGCTTCGTGGATGATCCCAAGCCGGCCGCCGACACTTGACACGTTGACGATCATGCCGGTGCCGCGGGCCAGCATCCGGGGCAACAGCAGCAGGGTCAGCTGCACCGCCGCGAAGAAGTTGACCCGCATGACGGTCTCCACCTCGATGAGTCGCAGCTTGGTCACCGCCCGGCGTTTCGGGATTGCCGCATTGTTGATCAGCACGTCGATGCCGTCGAAAGCGTCCCAGGCGTGCACGGCGAGCCGCTCGACGGCGGCGGGATCGGCGAGGTCGGTCACCCACATCGCTGAGGCGGGCGAAGCGGGTTGACAGTCGGCCAGCACCGCAGCCAGACGGTCACGGCGGCGGGCAACCAGCCCCACCACCGCCCCCCGGGCCGCCAACTGCCGAGCCAGCGCCGCGCCCACCCCCGATGAAGCCCCGGTGATCAGCACCCGCTTACCCGCGACCGAATACGCCATAGCACAAGACTGGCGCCACCGGCGGGTTGTCACACGGGTTTTCGCGATTTCGGTGCGACCAGAGAGACTTTCGGATCGGCATGGGTGCCTCAGAGGCCGCGGCGCGGCGCCTCGCTTTCAGGATCGCGGCTTGGCGTGGGCTCACCGCCAGGCTGCGCGCGCCCCGGTACCACAAACCTCGGATTCCCGCAGCTGCGACACGCCGTTACACGGGAATTCCCAGGCTAACCCTCATATTTAGGTCATACTCCGCCCGTGCCCAATAGCGAGGCCGCGCACGGGTCCGGTTTGTCGGCGCCGGTGTCTCGGCGCGCGGTGCTGGGCGGGCTGAGCCTGTTGCCGCTGGCCGCCACCGTGCCGGGTGTGCTCCCGGCTGCGTCCGCCGACACGACATACCGATTCCTCACGGCCCACCAGGCCGCCGTGCTCGACGCCGCCACTCGCCGCCTGATCCCCGGCCCGGAAGACGAGGCGCTGGAGATCGGCTCGCCGGGCGCGCACGAAGCCAACGTCGTCCGCTATCTGGACAACATGTTGGCAGCCTTCACGTTCTCGCCGCCTTTGGTGCACGCAGGCGGACCGTGGAGCAACCGTCAAGGCGGCACCGAGGATTTCATGGCCGACTTCGTCCCGCTCGACCGCACCCAGACCTACGGGTGGCAGCAGCGGATCGCGACCCTTCGCGAGCAGTTCACCAACGGGATCGCGCTCCTTGATCAGTTGGCCGGCGGTGACTTCACCACGGTGTCCAAGGCGCGTCAAGACCTCATCCTGGCCCACGGTAAGGCGGTGTCCTTCACCAAATTGCTGTTCACCCACACCATCGAGGGGATGTATGCCGTCCCGGAGTACGGAGGGAACGCCAATCTGGTCGGCTGGCAGGACATCAAGTGGGTCGGCGACATTCAGCCGCGGGGCTTCACCAATGCCGAAGTCGAAGCACCCGAGTATGACCCGATCGGCCCCCTGGGGGGGATCATCGAGATGCTGCTGCGCGGGGGCTGGCAGCAGATCATCGCCAAGATGGGCGGAAAAGGCGGCGTCAATGCCTAAAGCGATCGTCGTCGGATCGGGCGCCGGCGGGTCGATCGTGTCGATGGTGCTCGCCGAAGCCGGCTGGGATGTGGTGCTCTTCGAGATGGGGCCGCAATATTTCACCAACCTCGCCGGACATGGACCGTTTCCGACGGTATTTTCCAACGACGAGCTCAAACACCTGCGCTATTTCGAAAACCCCGACCCTATCGCGTTTCCGCGCACCTTTCGGCAAAAGGCGAGCCAAAACGCCGCGGCGACCTACGTCGGCAAGGTCGATGACCTGGCCAACCAGGTCGGGGGCACCTACCCGCATTCGGATCAGAAGTTTTGCCGACTGTGGGATATCGACTTCAAGGGGCTGTCGCTGCTGGGCCCGGTGCCCGGCGCGGATATGGCCGATTGGCCATTCGAATACAGCGACATCGCACCGTACTACGACGAGGTCGAGAAGCTGATCGGCACCCAGGGTGATCTGGGGTCGACACCTGCGCTGGTGCTACAACATGCGCCGCAGGACACGCCGTTCCCGATGCCGCCGGGACCGCAGCAGCGCTCGTCTCTGCTGCTTGCCGCCGGAGCCAAACGTCTCGGTTTACATCCTTACTTTTATCCGATGGTGATCAACTCGGTGGAATACAACGGCACCCCGGCATGTAACAACTGCGGGTTTTGTTCGGGCTACGGCTGCCCGATCTCGGCCAAACCGAGCACCTTGATCCCGCTGCGGCGGGCGCTGCGCACCGGGCGGGTGGACTTGCGGCCACTCACGCAGGTCACCAAGGTCAATTTCACCGGCCGGCGGGCCACCGGAGTGTCGTTCATCGGACCACAGGGCCAATCCGGCGGGGAAAGCGCCGATGTAGTGGTGCTGTCCTGTTCGGCGGTGTTGACACCGTGGCTGGCGCTCCTGTCTGAGCTGCCTGATCCCTACGGCCGCATCGGCAAACGGATCATGTTTCAAAATTTCTACGAAGGGTTCGCCATCTTCCTGGACCAGCGGGTGCACGCCTACAAAGGCCGTGCGCTCACGCAGTGTATGCAGGACTTCAACGATCCCGATTTTCCCGGGGCCCGGGCTTTCGCCCGGGTGGCCGGGCTGCCCTATATCCGGGCCGGGTTATGCGAGCTCGGCGGCAGCCAGTACCCGATATCAGAAGGTCAGTTTTATCAGCAGATCCTCGGGTTCTTGCCCGGGGTGCAGTTTTTCGGCCGCCCGTTCAAACAGCTGATGCGCGCCTCGCTGCTGCGTGACCGGCTGGCCGGGGTGGACTGTTTCGCCACCGACATGCCGTATCTGACCAACAACGTCACGTTGGACCCCACGATCAAAAACGTCAACGGCCAGCCGGTGCCCCGGATCACCTATAACATCGGCAAATTCGAGCAGGTCGCCGAAGACTTCTTCGTGCCGCTGGTGGCAGCGATGTGCGGGGCATCCGGCGCTCAGCTGTTCGCTGCGGTACCCAAGCGTCTGGTCGCTTCACTGTCGGGCCCACCGCTGCCCAGCGGCAAGCACACCATGGGCGGGATGCAGATGGGCACCGACCCCAAAACCAGTGTCGTCGACGCGAATGGGCGCATGCACTTCATGGACAACGTCTACGTCGCCGACGGCAGCGTATTCGTCACCTCCAGCGGCAGTCCCCCCACTCAGACCATCATGGCGGTGGCGTTGCGCACCGCGCGCGGGCTCACCGGCCAGCGGAAAAACTGACCGGCGCCAGCAATGAGCCGGTCGACGGGCACCACGATGAGCGGAAAAGGCGGCGCGAATGCCTAAAGCAATCGTCGTCGGATCGGGCGCCGGCGGGTCGATCGTGGCGATGGAGCTCGCCGAGGCCGGCTGGGATGTGGTGCTCTTCGAGAAGGGGCCGAACTACTACAGCAACCTGGCCGGGCGCGGGCCGTTTACCACGGTGTTTTCCAACGACGAGCTCAAACGCCACCGCTATTTCGAGCAGCCGGACCCCATCGCCTTCCCGCGCACATTTCGCCAAAAAGCCAGCCAAAACGCGGCCGCGACCTACGTCGGCTCCGTCAACGACCTTTCGAACCAGGTGGGGGGCACCTTTCCGCACTCGGACTGCAAGTTCACCCGGATGTGGGACATCGACTTTAAAGGGCTGTCGCTGCTGGGCCCGGTGCCCGGCGCGGATATGGCCGATTGGCCATTCGAATACAGCGACATCGCACCGTACTACGACGAGCTTCAGACCCTGCTCGGGGTGCAGGGGGATCTCGGGTCGATACCTGCTCTGGTACAGAAACACCAGCCGCAGCAGACACCGTTCCCGATGCCGCCCGGGGCGCAGCAGCGCTCATCGATGCTGCTTGCCGCCGGGGCGAAACGCCTGGGGCTGCATCCGTTTTATTTCCCGATGGCGATCAACTCGGTGGAATACAACGGCAGCCCGGCGTGCAACAACTGCGGGTTCTGTTCGGGCTACGGCTGCCCGATCTCAGCTAAACCGACCACCCTGATCCCGCTGCGGCGGGCGCTGCACACCGGACGGCTGGACTTGCGGCCACTCACCCAAGTCCTGCAGGTCAAGTTCACCGGCCGACGAGCCACCGGTGTGTCCTATCTCAACCCGCAGGGCCAGTCCGGCACCGAAAACGCCGACGTGATCGTGCTGGCCTGCTCGGCGATTCTGACACCGCATCTGGCGCTGCTGTCCGGCCTGCCCGACCCGTATGGGCGCATCGGCACGCGGATCATGTTCCAAAACTTCTACGACGGGTTCGCCATCTTCCTGGACCAACGGGTACACGCCTACAAAGGCCGCGCGATCACCCAGTGCATGTTCGATTTCAATGATCCCGATTTCCCCGGTGCCCGCGCCTTTGCCCGGCTCAACGGGCTGCCCTATATCCGCGCCGGACTGTGCGAGCTCGGCGGCAGCCAATTCCCGATCGAGGAGGCCAATTTCTATCAGCAGATTCTGGGGTTTTTGCCGGGGGTGCAGTTTTTCGGCCGCCCGTTCAAACAGCTGATGCGCGCCTCGCTGCTGCGCGACCGGCTCGCTGGTGTGGACTGTTTCGCCACCGACATGCCGTATCTGACCAACAATGTCACCTTGGATCCGACGGTCAAAGACATTAACGGTCAGCCCGCGCCCCGGATCACCTACAACATTGGCAAATTCGAGCAGGTCGCCGAAGACTTCTTCGTGCCGCTGCTTGCCGCGATGTGCGGGGCATCCGGCGCTCAGCTGTTCGCCGCCGTACCCACACGCCTTGTCACGTCGCTTTCCGGCCCACCGGTGCCCAGCGGCTATCACACCATGGGGGGAATGCAGATGGGCACCGACCCCAAAACAAGCGTTGTCGACGCGAATGGCCGCATGCATTTTATGGATAACGTCTACGTTGCTGACAGCAGCGTATTCGTCACCTCCGGCGGCTCGAACCCCACCCAGACGATCATGGCGGTAGCACTGCGCATCGCCCGCGGGCTCACCGGCCGGCGCAAACCCTGACCGGCCAACGTTTTGATCCGGTCGCGAAACCATACGATCAGTTTCTTCGGCAACGGGGACACCGTTTACGGAGTACGCGGTATCCATTCGGCCGTTCCCCCGCAGCAAGACGACAAGCCGCGTAATTCGGGTTTTCTGATTATGGTCCGGATTCGGTATCCGCGGACTAAATTAATGCCCGTCGGAACGGCGGCGGGCTTAAGGCGGACTATGGCTGGTCGGCACACGAGGCGGAATGGTCGGTCACGCAATGCCAGGGTTCGCCGCGCTCGTCGAACGGTCGGCCTATCGACGACCGCCGGAGCATTTTTAGCCGGGGCGATGGCCCCCCTGGCCGCCCCGCCGGCGGCCAACGCAGACATTCTCGACCTGGTCATCGAACCCGTCATTGAACCGGTCCAGGTGGCTCTGGCGGGTCTGAGTGATCCCGTCGCCAGTCTGGATTCCGCCGCAGGTATGGCCGAGCTGAGCAGCGCCGGCTCGGGCGCTGCTGCGGCGAGCATCTCGTCGGGGTCTGATCCATCCCTTGCCGGTGTGATTGCGGGCTTATTCGACACGCTGATCTACCAGCCGACCTATACCGTCGGGGAATTCTGGGTCACCAACCCGGCCGGTGAATTCATCGACAACACGTTCATCAACCCGATCGGCCTGGCACTGTTCGGCCGGGATCTGCTCGGCAATGGCGCGCCGGGAATGAGTGGCGGAACGGTTCTGCAGGCCGCTGGCGGGCCGGGCGGCTTGTTGTTCGGGGACGGCGGAGCCGGTGGTACCGCGGCGAGCGGTCAGGGCGGCCTCGGCGGGCCCGCCGGGCTGATCGGTAACGGCGGTGTCGGCGGCGCCGGAGCCGACGGCGCACCCGGCGGCGACGGCGGCAACGGCGGACTGCTGATGGGAATCGGCGGTAACGGCGGTGACGGCGGCGCCGGAGGTGTCGGCGACAATGGCGGCGCCGGCGGGGCCGGTGGCGACGGTGTGGGCTGGCTGTTCGGCAACGGCGGTAACGGCGGGGCCGGCGGGACCGGTGGGCCCGGCGCCGACGGCACTGCCGGTGTTTCGGGCTTCCCGGGCACGAACGGCACCGACGGCGCACCCGGCGGTGCCGGCGGTCCCGGCGGCAGAGGCGGTAACAGTAGCCTGCTGATCGGCGACGGCGGTAACGGTGGGGTCGGCGGGGCCGGCGGGACCGGCGGGGCCGGCGGCAACGGCGGGGCCGGCGCCGATGCCACGGTCGCCGGTGCCGCCGGCGGCACCGGCGGCAATGGCGGTGACGGGGGCGCTGGCGGGGCCGGCGGGACCGGCGGCAACGCGGGTGCGGCCTTGGGGATCGGCAGCGTCGGCACCAATGGCGACGGCGGCGCCGGCGGCACCGGCGGGGCCGGCGGCGCGGCCGGTGACGGCGGCAACGGCGCGCCCGGCACCTTCAGTGCCGGCGGTGACGGTGACGGCGGCGCCGGCGGGGCCGGCGGTAACCCCGGCACCGGCGGCGCCGGCGGGGCCGGCGGCGCGCCCGGCGACACCGGCACCGGCGGCGTTGCCGGCAAGACCGGCGAGCCCGGCAGCACGCCGTCCAGCGGCGGCAACGGCGGCAACGGCGGGGCCGGAGCCAACGCGACCACCCCGGGCGGCGCCGGCGGCAACGGCGGCGCCGGCGGCAACGGCGGGCTGGTCGGCAACGGCGGCAACGGCGGTGACGGCGGCAACGGTGCTCCCGGCGCCAACGGGACCTCGGCCGCTACCCCCACCGACGGACAGGCCGGCGGCAACGGCGGGGCGGGCGGTCCGGGCGGCAACGCAGGAGCAGACGCCGGCAATGGCATCGTCGCCGGGGCCGGCGGCAATGGTGGAGTCGGCGGCGACGGCGGGGCCGGCGGGGCCGGCGGTAACGCCACTGGTGACGGTGCGGTGGGCGCGGCGGGTGGTCGCGGCGGCGACGGCGGAGCCGGCGGCCGGTGGCACCGCCACCGGCTACAGCGCGGCCGCCGGTCAGGGAGGTGCCGGCGGTACAGGCGGCACCGGTGGACACGGCGGCGACGGCGGGCCCGGGGTAACCACCGCGGGTGCCGGCGGCGGTGGCGGACAAGGCGGCGACGGTGGAGCCGGCGGGGCCGGGGGCGCAGCCACCGGCCGCTTCAGCACCGGCGGCAACGGCGGCACCGGGGGCGCGGCGGGGGGCGGCGGCGCCGGGGGCAACGGCGGCCAGGCCACCGGGACCGACGGGATCGCCGGTGCAGGCGGCACCGGCGGGCGCGGCGGCGCCGGGGGTGACGGCGGGGCCGGCGGAGCAACCCACAGTTCGTTCAGCACCGGCGGCAATGGCGGCACCGGGGGCGCGGCGGGGGGCGGCGGTGCCGGGGGTGACGGCGGCCAGGCCACCGGGACCGACGGGGTCGCCGGTGCAGGCGGCACCGGCGGGCGCGGCGGCGCCGGGGGTGACGGCGGGGCCGGCGGGGCGGCCACCACCAGTGCAACTGGCGACGGCGCGCACGGCGGTAACGGCGGGGCCGGCGGCGCTGCCGGGGGCGGCGGCGCCGGCGGTCAGGGCGGCCAGGCGACCAGCGGGGCCGGCGGCGTCGGTGGGGTCGGCGGCGACGCAGGGGCGGGCGGCCACGGCGGCAACGGCGGCGCCGCCAGCACCGGGGTCCACAGTTACGGCGGTGACGGCGGGGCCGGCGGGATGGCCGGCGACGGCGGTCACGGCGGCAACGGCGGGGCCGGCGTCACGGCTGGCGGCGCCGGCGGGAACGGCGGCGCTGGAGGCAGCGGCGGAACCGGTGGGAACGGTGCGAATTCCGCGCAAGGGCCCGCCGGTGACGGCGGTAACGGCGCCAACGGCGGCAACGGCGGTGACGGCGGCAACGGCGGCAGCGCCCCCACCCCGGGTACCTACGGCGAGGGCGGGGCCGCCGGGGCGGGCGGCGACGGCGGGGCCGCCGGGGTCGGCAATCCCGACGGCGCGCCCGGAACCACCGGGGTCAGCGGCCAACCCGGTGAGAACGGCCAGCCCGGCGGCTCCAGCACGTCCAGCGGGTCGGGTGCCGGATGACCTGGGACTGCCACAGACCGGAACCGTACCCGCCACGGTCCGGTCCGCTGGCGCGAGCCGGCTCGCCGCCGCGCAGCTGTCGACAATCCGGTTGATAAAACTCGGAATTTGCGAAAGATCACGCATTGTGGTGACGCTCGCACCGCGGCGGGAGTATCTTAGCGGCTACTTTAACGCTGCCTCGGAACGTTGTCTTATTCTCGGAGAGGCCCACGATGGCTCAGCATTTCAGCAAGCGGTATCGCACGCGGCGCCACGCCATAAATCCGCGGCATCGCCGCGCAATTGAGCTGGGTACAGCTGTCGGTGCGACTCTGGCGGCCGGAATAGCCTCATTGGCGACCGCGCCTACCGCCAACGGCGACATGATCGATCTCATTATCGAGCCTATCGTCGAGCCCCTCACGAATTTTACGGATTCGATCACTGATTTAACGAGCTGGGTTGATCCGGTGTTGGGAACGTTGAATTTACCCTCCGAGACCCTGGCCGGTCTCGCATTGCCATACTCAGCAATCGATCCAGCCGGCGGGGCCACGGTCGCCGTCGACCCCAGTTTCGCGAATAGCCTGGTCCAGGCTCTCTATTTGCCGATTTACGATCTCGGTCAAGCCTGGGTGACAAGCCCAGTGGGTTCAGCGGTGGACACTGTGATCAATTTCCCGACCGCCACCCTCTTTCATATTGACCTGATCGGCAACGGCGCTCCCGGGACGGAGGCAGACCCCACCGGCGGTGCCGGCGGGATCCTCTTCGGTGACGGCGGTGCCGGGTACAGCTCCACCACAGCCGGTGTGGCCGTCGGCAACGGCGGCAACGCCGGGCTGATCGGCAACGGCGGTGCCGGCGGTGACGGCGGCGCCGGGACCGCGGGCGGCAACGGCGGCAACGGCGGGTTGCTGATCGGCAACGGCGGGAACGGCGGTGACGGCGGCACCGCGACCACCGCGTCCTACGCCGGCGCGGACGGCGGAAACGGCGGCAACGGGGGGTTGTTGTTCGGCCAGGGCGGCAACGGCGGCAACGGCGGTGCCGGCAGCGACGGCGGCACCGGCATCGACGGTGCCAACGCCACCACTCCGGGCGCCACGGGCGGCAACGGCGGGGAAGGCGCTGCCGCCGGCGCTGGCGGGTCCGGCGGCGCCGGCGGGCGCGGCGGTCTGCTGTTCAGCGACGGCGGCCACGGCGGCCAGGGCGGCGCAGGGGGCGACGGCGGTACCGGCGGCACCGGCGGCACCGGCGGTACCGCCGGTACGACAGTCGCCGCCGGCGCGGGCGGTGCCGGTGGTCCCGGTGCCATGGGGGGACAGGGCGGCGCCGGCGGCGCCGGCGGCAGCGGCGGCTTTTTGGGCCAGGGCGGTAACGGTGGCAACGGCGGCGCGGCCGGCGACGGCGGGGCCGGCGGTACCGGCGGCACCGGCGGCGCGGGCAACTCGGAATTTCCGGCCGGCGGCAGCGGCGGCGACGGCGGGGCCGGCGGCCAGGCCGGGACAGCCGGTTTCGGCGGGGCTGCCGGCTCCTCTTTCCTGTTCGGGCACCAGGGCATGGCCGGTGCCACCGGCGCGGCCGGCACGGCCGGCAGCGCCGGGGCGACCGGTGCGGATGGCGCGAACGGGTGATGCCGCACACTTCCTTCGCGTGAGCGCTCCGCGCGTGCACGTCCGGACTCCCGCGGAAGCAGCCGCACACCGCATTTGTTACATGAGCTAAGTGTTTGTTACACTAACTAAGTAATTGGGCTTACTTGACGATGTGAAGGAGATATTGCGATGACGCGCACCGATAACGACACCTGGGATCTGGCATCCAGCGTCGGCGCGACCGCGACCATGGTCGCGGCTGCCCGCGCACGGGCAACCGATGCCGATCCTCCGTTGATCAACGACCCGTTCGCTGAGCCGTTGGTGCGCGCGGTGGGCATCGACGTGTTCACCCGCCTGGCCAGCGGCGAACTCAACCCCGCGGACCGGCCCGACGACGATGGGGACGGCTCGGCCGACCTGCACCGGATGACCGACAACATGGCGGTTCGCACCAAGTTTTTCGATGAGTTCTTCCTGGAGGCGACACGAGCAGGTATCCGGCAAGTGGTGATCCTGGCGTCCGGGCTGGATGCACGCGCCTACCGGTTACCGTGGCCCCCCGGCACGGTGGTCTACGAGATCGACCAGCCCCAGGTCATCGAATTCAAATCCCGCACGCTCGCCGAGCTGGGCGCCGAACCCACCGCGGAGCGGCGCGCAGTCGCTGTCGATTTACGTGACGACTGGCCCGCGGCGCTGCGCGCGGCCGGCTTCGATCCGAACCGTCCGACGGCGTGGAGCGCTGAGGGGCTGTTGGGCTATCTCCCGCCGGAGGCGCAGGACCGCCTGCTTGACACCGTCACGGCGCTCAGCGCCCCCGGCAGCCGGTTCGCCACCGAAAGCGCGCCCAACCACGAGCCCGCCGACGAGGAGCGGTTCAAAGAACGCATGCGCAAAGCCTCCCGGCGCTGGCGTGAACACGGATTCGACCTTGACATGACCGAGCTCGTCTACTTCGGCGACCGCAACGAAGCCGCGTCGTATTTGTCCGACCGCGGCTGGCAGATGAACGGCAGCAGCATCCAGGAACTGTTCGCCGCCAACGGGCTTCCGCCGCTGGACGGCGAAGCGGTGCAGTTCGCCGACCTGCGCTACGTGCACGGCATTCTGACCGGTACCGCTCGCAACTAGGAGCTGCCCACGCGCCGTTATCGCAGCCGCGAGTCCCCCAGCCACAGCGCACTGGTCCCGGTGAACGTCTGCTCGGCCTGCTCGATCATCCCGGCAACCGCCCGGCTCAGCAGTGCCCCGACTGCGCCGGGCAGCGACACGGTGGCCGGCTGTGACGACGGACGCGGCCGCACGACCTCCCACAGCGACGAACTCGGATAGCTGACGATGCGGACGTCGGCGTCAGGATCCAGGCCGGCCAGGATCTTGGCCCGGCGCAGCGCGGTGCGCAGGCCGCCGAGTTCATCGACCAGTCCACGCTCCAAAGCGTCGGCACCGGTCCAGACCCGGCCCCGCGCAACAGCATCCACAGCTTCGATGCTCAGCTTGCGGCCCTCGGCGACCCGCCGGACGAAATCGGCATAACATAGGTCAGTCTCGGCTTCGACCAACGACTGCTGTTGCGGGGTAAAGGGCGCGTTAATCGACCAGGCATCGGCGTTGGCGTTGGTGCGCACGGCATCAAACCCCACACCCAGCCGGTCCTTGAGATCCCGGGCCACCAGCTTTCCCGTGACGACACCGATCGACCCGGTGATGGTGCCCGGGTTGGCCACGATCGCATCCGCCCCCATCGCAATGTAGTAGCCCCCTGAGGCCGCAACCGCACCCATCGACGCCACCACCGGCTTACCCCGTTCGCGGGCCTTGGTCACCGCGCGCCAGATGGTCTCCGACGCGGTCAGCAACCCGCCCTGGCTGTCGACCCTCAGCACAATCGCCGACAGCGCGTCGTCAGCGGCGGCTTCCCGCAGCGCGGCAGCGATGGTGTCGGCACCGGCGGCGGAGTGGGCGAAGGGCAGTCCCGACGGCCCGCCCCGCCCGTTGACAATCGGGCCGGCTACGGTGACGATGGCGATCTTGGGCTTGGGCCTGCGGCCGGGAATCGGTGGCGCGGGTGGCCCGGGCCGCGGCGCGCTCGCGCGGGCGTACCGTGTCAGATAAAGCCGCGGCGGCGCATTCTCGTGCAAGTCTGCATCACCAGATTCCGGTGAGATACCCTCCGCACCAACGAGTTCGGCGATTCGCGCATACGCCTGGTCGCGGAACCCGATCCGGTCGACAAGACCCGAGTCCACAGCGTCGTCACGCAGCAGCGGTGCCCGGTCGGCCAGCTCGTCGACCACCTCGGGGTCGATCTTGCGCGATTCGGCGATCGCCGCCCACACCTGGGTGTGCAGGCTTTCCAGTAGCCGGGTGTCGGCCTCGCGATGCGCGTCGGTGTAGCGGTCCTGCGTGAAAAGATTTGCTGCAGACTTGTATTCGCCGCGCGCGACGAATTGCGCGTCGATGCCGGCCTTGGCGAGCGCGCCGCGCAGGAACACGGCGTTAGTCGCGAAACCCACCAGCCCGACGGTTCCCGAGGGCTGCATCCAGACCTCGCCGAAGGCCGAAGCCAGATAGTAGGACAGGGTTCCCGGATAGGTCTCGGCCCAGGCCAGTGACGGTTTGACGGCGGTGAATGCCGCGACAGCGTCGCGCAACTCTTGAACCGGCCCAGCGGGTGCGGACGACAGCTGCACCCGGGCAATCAGCCCGGCGACGCGCTTGTCGTCGGCGGCGCGGTGAATCGCGGCCACCATATCGCGCAGCACCATCTGACGCCCGCCGCCGGTGATCAGCGCGAGCGGGTCGAAACCAGCGGTCTCCGGCGGCACGGACCGCAGGTCCACTTCCAGCACGCAGCCATTGGGCACCCCATGGTGGCGGGCGGTATCGATCCAGCCGGCCAACGCACGCACCTCTCCGCTACCGGGAAAGTCGGGCACGAAAGTGAACATGAGTCTGAGCCTACCGAGCACCGTAGCGGGCCGGATCGGTCCGTACGGTGGAGAGATGCGGTTTTCCATTTCGATCCCCCAGCTCGATAGCACCGGATTCGATGACGCGGGCTTCCGCGCCTATCTGGCCCGCGCGGAAGAACTCGGGTACACCGGCGGCTGGGTTCTCGAGCAGACCGTCGGTGCGGCACCACTGCTGGCGCCCCTTGAGCTGCTGGCGTATTCCGCGGCCTGTACCCGGCAGCTGCGGCTGGGCGTCGCTGTGCTGGTTTCGTCCCTGCATGATCCGCTGCAGTTGGCGTCGGCCGTGACGGCCGTCGACCGGCTCAGCCACGGACGGCTGGACGTAGGGGTGGCACCCGGTGGCGGTTTTCGCCCGTTTTCCGCCTTCGGTGTGGAGAAAACAACATTCGTGCGACGTTTCACCGAAGGATTGCAACTGATGAAGGCGGCGTGGTCCGACGAGCCGCGGATCACCTTTCACGGGCGGTTCCGTCACCTCGATGACCTTCCGATCCAGCCGAAACCGGTGCAGCGACCCCATCCGCCGCTCTGGTTCGGCGCGCGGGCACCACAAGCCCTGTCCCGGGCAGTGCGTCTCGGCGACGGTTTCCTCGGCGCCGGTTCGTCGACAACCGCCGACTTCGCGAAAGCGGTGACCACGGTCAGAGCCGAATTAGCGGCGCAAAACCGCGATCCTGCAACCTTCCCGATCGGCAAGCGGGTCTACCTGATGGTCGACGACAATGCCGAGCGCGCGCGTGAACGTGTGCTCGCCGGGCTGCGCCGCATCTACGGCGCAATGCCCGGCATTGACGCTGTACCGGTGTGGGGCACTCCGGACGATGTCAGCCGCGGCCTTCGCGAAGTGATCGATGCCGGCGCTGAAACGCTCCTGCTCAATCCCGTCGGCGATGATGTGGCCCAGGATCACGAGCAAATGGAACGCCTTGCCGCAGAGGTGATCCCGCAGCTGAGCTGATCTCTGTCACAAGCTACAGTTCGGTAACCGAGCCCCCCGCCGCGGTGATTTTCTCTCGGGCGCTGGCGCTGAACTTATGCGCGGCGACGTCGACCTTGACCGTCAGCTTGCCGTCGCCGAGCACTTTGACCAACGAATTCTTGCGCACCGCGCCTTTGGCCACCAACTCGTCGACACCGACCGGCCCGCCGCCGGGGAACAGCCGGTTGATGTCGCCGACGTTGACAACCTCGTACTCCGTGCGGAACCGGTTGCGGAAACCCTTCAGCTTGGGCAGTCGCATGTGCACCGGCATCTGCCCACCCTCGAAGGTCACCGGCACGCTCTTGCGTGCTTTGGTGCCCTTGGTGCCGCGGCCGGCGGTCTTGCCCTTGGAGCCCTCGCCACGACCGACCCGCGTGCGTCGGGTCTTCGCACCGGGGGCAGGCCGCAGGTCGTGCAGCTTGATCGTCACTTCGTCGCACCTCCGGCGGATGTGTCGGCGGGCTCCACCCGGACCAAATGGCGCACGACCGCGATCAGCCCGCGGGTCTGTGCGTTGTCCTCGCGGATCACCGAATGCCGAATCCGTCGCAGACCCAGGGTGCGCAGACTCTCCCGCTGCTTCCAGCGCGCACCGATCACGCTACGCACCTGGGTTATCTTCAGCTCAGCCATAATTATGCGGTTCCCTCACGCGTTGCGGTCGACGTCAGCATCGGACTTTCCCGGCGCGCCTTGAGCATTCCCGCCGGCGCGACGTCCTCGATGGGCAGCCCGCGCCGTGCCGCTACCTCCTCGGGACGCTGCAACTGCTTAAGGGCTGCCACGGTGGCATGCACGACATTGATGGCGTTGTCACTGCCCAGTGATTTGGCCAGAATGTCATGTACACCAGCGCATTCCAGCACAGCGCGTGCCGCGCCCCCGGCGATCACACCGGTACCCGGGCTGGCCGGGCGCAGCAGGACCACACCAGCGGCCGCCTCTCCCTGCACCGGGTGGGTGATAGTGCCGCCGATCAGCGGGACCCGGAAAAAGTTCTTGCGAGCCTCCTCGACACCCTTGGCTATGGCAGCCGGCACTTCTTTGGCCTTGCCGTAGCCGACGCCGACCATCCCGTTGCCGTCGCCGACGATCACCAACGCGGTGAAACTGAACCGGCGCCCACCCTTGACCACCTTGGATACCCGGTTGATCGCGACGACCCGTTCCAAGTAGTTGGACTTGTCGCCGTCGCGGTCGCGGCCACGCGCGCTGTCGCGGCGGCTGCGGCTCTCTCGTCCCTCACGGCCCTCGGTGCGGGTTTCGCCGACACCTGCAGCTGCCGGAGCGCCCTGCGTTGTCGTCGCGGTGGTGTGCCCGACCGCCCCAGCAGCCGACTGCTCCGCCATCATGCAGTCCTTCCGTTGTCGATAAAGCGTCTCATCAGAACTTCAGCCCGCTCTCCCGTGCGGCGTCGGCCAGCGCGGCGATCCGCCCGTGATAGGCGTAGCCGCCGCGGTCGAATACCACCGTCTCGATCCCGGCGGCCTTGGCGCGCTCGGCGATCAACTGCCCCACCCGCACACTGCGGGCCTTCTTGTCGCCCTGCACGCCGCGCACATCGGCCTCGATCGACGACGCGGCGGCCACGGTGGTGCCGTTGGTATCGTTCACCAGTTGTACGTGGATGTGGCGCGCTGAGCGGTGCACCACCAGCCGGGGGCGCTCCGCGGTGCCGGAGATCTTCTTGCGGATCCGCGCGTGCCGACGCAGCCGGGCAGCTCGCCGAACTTCAGATACGCTCTGCCCCACACGCTTTCGCTGTACGGCACCCGATTGTGTTGCAGCCATCACTACTTACCCGTCTTCCCGACCTTGCGGCGGACCTGCTCGCCTTCGTACCGTATGCCCTTACCCTTGTACGGGTCGGAGCGGCGCAGACGCCGGATATTCGCCGCAACCTGGCCGACCTTCTGTTTGTCAATGCCGGAGATGGAAAACTTCGTCGGTGACTCGACCGCAAATGTGATGCCTTCGGGGGCCTCGATCACCACGGGATGGCTATACCCCAACGCGAACTCCAAACTGGAGCCCTTAAGCTGCACGCGGTAGCCGACACCGAAGATCTCCATCTTGGTCGTGTAACCCTGGGTCACGCCGGTGACCAAGTTAGACACCAGCGTGCGCGAGAGCCCGTGCAGGGAGCGGCTGCGCCGATCGTCGTCGGGGCGGCTCACGACGATCGCACCCTGGTCGTTGCGCGAGACGCTGATCGGCTCGGCGACCCGCAACTCGAGCGTGCCCTTGGGCCCCTTCACCGCGACGTTCTGGCCGTCGATCATCACGTCGACCCCGTCGGGTACCGGGATCGGCTGCCTACCAATGCGCGACATCGTTCTGTCCCCTCACCTCACCACACGTAGGCGAGAACTTCGCCGCCCACGCCCTGCCTGGCCGCCTGACGGTCGGTGAGCACACCCGATGACGTGGAGATGATTGCCACGCCCAGCCCGCCAAGCACCCGCGGCAGGTTGTTGGATTTCGCGTAGACCCGCAACCCCGGCTTGGACACCCGACGCAGTCCGGCCAGGCTGCGCTCGCGGTTGGGCCCGTACTTGAGCTGAATGACCAGCGTCTTTCCTACTCGGGCCTCTTCGATGCGGTAGTCGCTGATATATCCCTCGTTTTTCAGGATCTCGGCGATATTGGCTTTCAGTTTCGAGTGCGGCAACCGTACCTCGTCGTGGTATGCCGAATTTGCGTTACGCAGACGGGTCAAAAAGTCTGCGATCGGGTCCGTCATCGTCATCAGCGCCGCTCCTCCTCATCGCTGCGCTCTGCACCGCATGTCATGACAACGCCTGCTCACCTGCTGCGCGGTTTACCAACTGCTCTTCTTCACACCGGGCAGCTCACCCGCGTGCGCCATCTCACGCAAGCAGATCCGGCACAGCCCGAACTTGCGGTAGACGGCCCGCGGGCGGCCGCATTTGCTGCAGCGAGTGTAGGCGCGCACCGCGAACCTGGGCTTGCGGGCCGCTTTGTTGACGAGTGCCTTTTTCGCCATCTGGTCAGTTCTCCTTGAACGGAAACCCGAGGGCGCGCAACAACGCCCGCCCTTCCTCGTCGGTTGTCGCCGAGGTGACGACCGAAATGTCCATGCCGCGGACCCGGTCGACCTTGTCCATGTCGATCTCGTGGAAGACCGACTGCTCGGCCAGCCCGAACGTGTAGTTGCCGGCACCGTCGAACTGGGTGGGCGAGAGCCCGCGGAAGTCGCGGATCCGTGGCAGCGCGATCGAGATGAGCCGGTCGAGAAATTCCCACATCCGATCTCCGCGGAGGGTTGCCCGCACCCCGATCGGCATGCCCGTACGGAGCTTGAACTGCGCGATCGACTTGCGGGCCCGGCGGATTTCCGGCCGCTGCCCGGTGATCAGCGCCACATCGTTGACCGCGCCGTTGATCAGCTTGGCGTCCCGGGCCGCCTCGCCGACCCCCATGTTGACAACGACCTTCACCACCGTGGGAATCTGCATCACATTGCGGTAGCCGAACTGCTTTTGCAGCGACTCCCGGATTTCCTCGCGGTAGCGCACCTTGAGCCGCGGCTGCACCTTGGCGGGCGTTTCAGTGCTGGTCATCAGTTAGATATCCTTGCCGTTGCGCTTGGAGATGCGGACCTTTTTGCCGGTCTCCTCATCGATGCGATAACCGACTCGGGTGGGCTTGCCGTCGGAATCGACCACCATCACGTTGGACACGTGAATCGGGGCCTCCTGGGTGACGATTCCGCCGGAGCGCACTCCGCGCTGGTTGGTCGAGATCGGCGTGTGTTTCTTGATCCGGTTGACTCCCTCCACGAGCACCTTGTTCTGCGCCGGATAGGCCTTGAGCACTTTGCCCTTGGCGCCCTTGTCTTTTCCGGAGATGACCAGCACGGTGTCACCCTTGTGAACTTTCATCTACAGCACCTCCGGCGCAAGCGAGATGATCTTCATGAACCGCTTCTCCCGCAGTTCGCGGCCAACCGGACCGAAGATGCGGGTGCCGCGTGGATCGTTGTCCGGTTTGATGATCACGGCCGCGTTCTCGTCAAACTTGATGTAGCTGCCGTCGGGTCGGCGGCGCTCCTTGGCGGTGCGCACGACGACGGCCTTCACCACGTCGCCACGCTTGACGTTGCCGCCGGGGATAGCATCCTTGACCGTCGCGACGATGACATCGCCGATACCGGCGTAGCGGCGCCCCGAGCCGCCCAACACACGGATACACAAGATCTCCTTGGCGCCGGTGTTGTCGGCCACCTTCAACCGCGATTCCTGCTGAATCACCAGATCTCCTCTATTCTCCCCCGGCCTTTCCGGCGGCTCGGCGCAAACTGCCCGTCGGGTGACCGGGTTGAACGTGCGCACACCTATCGCAGACCGGCGTGCGTAGTCTTTCATCGCCGAAGGGCACGCGGGGCCGCCGTCATGCGCCAGCCGAGGTCTGCCCACGGCAACCCTTTGAGTCTAGGTGACGACCTGCTGAGCGCCAAATTTCGTCAACCGGAGTCATTCGTCGCCGGTGCCGGGCGGCGCCGGCCCGGCCTCGTTCAGGCTCCCGGTCCGTCGCGCGGTGCGGTCGCGGCAGTTACTTTTGGACGCACTCGGGAAAGCACTCGGGAAACCAATGCCCGCATCGGAGATCGGCGGAGGACGACTCCTCGTCGGTGATGCGATAGACGATGAAGCCCAGTCGTTTGCCGAGCATTACCACTTCGTCCCCGTCCGCAACCGCACGCGCCGCCAGGTGATGACGGTGTCCACCGCGGCTCAAACCCTCGGCGAGCGCCGGCACGACTGAACAGTCTGCTCGAACAGGTTTTCGATACGGGGCGAGGCTTCCGACCGCCCACCACCCCGCGCAGCCGGCTGTGGATCACCGCCGCGAATGAGCGCCGGCAGCCACGCACATCCCTAGCGATCGGCCACGCAGCGAAAACCGATGTGGGTGGTGGCGCTGTCTTGCGACTGCGGGGAGCGCGCTGCCGGCCGGTAGCGGTGACAGTACTCGGGCGCGCACAGGTGCGAGCCGCCCTTCAGCGTCTGGCTGATCGTGGGGTCGGCGGGACCCGGCGGTGCACAGCACGGTTTCGGCGGCTGGTTGAGCCGGTGATGCGCCGAGAACTCGGTGGCTGTCCACTCCCAGACATTGCCGATCATGTCCAGCAGTCCGAACCCGTTGGGCGGGAATGTGCCCACCGGGGAGGTGCCCACCCAGCCGCGAGCGCCGTCGTTGCGGTACGGGAACGCGCCCTGCCAGGTATTGGCCATCAGCTGCCCGCCCGGTTTCTCCTCGTCACCCCACGGGTAGGTCGTGGTGGCTCCGCCGCGGGCCGCAAACTCCCACTCGGCCTCGGTGGGCAGCCGCCGCCCGGCCCAGCGCGCGTATGCTGCGGCATCCGGGTAGGCGACGTGCACGACGGGGTGATCGGCTTTGCCCGCGAGATCGCTGGCCGGTCCATAGGGGTGTCGCCAGTTCGCACCCGGTGCCCAGTGCCACCACTGGCGCCAGTCGCGCAGGTCGACCGGGCCGGGTGTCGGGCGGAACACCATGGCGCCGGGCTGCAGGGCACCAGGATCCGCTCCCGGGTAGAGCGCGGGATCGATCGGTTGTTCGGCGACCGTCACATAGCCTGTTGCGGCGACGAATTCGGCGAACTGCGCATTGGTCACCGGATGGCGCTCCACCGCGAATGCGCGCACGGTCACGGTGTGGATCGGTGCCTCTTCCGGGTAGAAGCTGGTCGAGCCCATGCGAAACGATCCACCCGGCAGGTCGACCAACTCGGTGAGCATGGTTTCAGGGTATGACGACGGCGAACCCCGGCCTCACCGCGGTTTTCGCCGCGCCGAATCCGGAGGCGCCGACCTCATCGGCAGCTCAGTCACGCGCAAACGCAAGCGCCAGTTTCTTTTCCAGGTCTTCATATCGTGAGCCGGCGATGTCGACGGTGACCTGTGCGATTGTCCCGCCGGTGAACGCGTACGGAGCTTTGTACCGGCGGGACACCGCCGAACCGCTGTTGCGTCCGACGGTGATGGTGGCACCGGCCAATCCGAACGTGCCGGGCTGCGTTTTCATATCCGGCACCGTCACGACCGCGGCGTCATCGATGAACAGCCTGGCCTCACCCAGCGGGGTGTGGCTGTTCTGCACTGTTCCGGTGCGGGTATAGCAGATGCCGAACAGATGCCGGCCGAGCGGCACAGGCGCGGGTGATGACAGCAGTTGCTCCTGCTCACCGAGAAAGTTGTAGACGTAATGCAGCCGCCCGTCTTGGATGAACAGCACATGGCCACCGTGCGCGCCGCCCTGCTTGAACAACACTCCCTCCGCGCCGGTACTTTCGACGGTCACGTCGGCCAACACGGAAAACGATTGACCGCGCAACTCGGCGCCGGCGCCCATGCCCACCTCGGCGGCGCCCGGGTAATAGACATAGGTTGTTCGTTCGCCGACCAAATACGGGCGCCAGCGCGTCATCGTTTCCATGATGTTCAGATCCGCCAACGGCAGCCCGTTGTACTTGGCGGCCTCGGAGAACCACAACGCTTTGAGTTCTTCGAGTTTATCGGGATACTCGGCGGCCAGGTCGTGGCACTGGCTGCGGTCTGCCTCGATGTGAAACAGTTCCCAACGGTCGGCATCGAAATGCGACCAGCCCGCTGGTGCGGCGGCGCGCACAGTGTTGGCGAACCAGCCTTTGTGCCAGATTCCCCGGGTGCCCAGCATGGTGTAGAACTGGGTGTCCTTACCGGTGGCGGCCTTCGGATCGTCAAGCGCTGCTTTGAAACTCACCCCGTCGAGCGGTTTCTGTGGAATACCCTTGACAGTCTGCGGCGGAGCCATATTCAGCAGGTCGTAGACCGTCGGGGTGATGTCGCAGACATTGATGTAGCTGTCGCACACCTTTCCGTGCGCCGCAATGCCGTTGGGCCAGGAGATGATCGCCGCGTCGGCGATGCCACCCTCATGCGAGGCGTAGCGTTTGAACAACTTGTAGGGCGTGTTGAACGCCATCGCCCACCCGATCGGGTAGTGGTTGTAGGTTTCCGGGCCGCCGAGACGGTCGAGGAACTTCATGCTCTCTTCGACGGTGTCGATGTAACCGTTGAAGAATTTCGTCTCGTTCACCGACCCGTTCGGGCCGCCTTCCCCGCTGGCACCGTTATCGGAGATCACCACAATAATGGTGTTGTCGAGCTGACCGGAGTGCTCGAGATAGTCCAGGATGCGGCCAATCTGGGCGTCGGTGTAGCTCAGGAAACCGGCGAAAACCTCAGCCATCCGGCAAAACAGCTTTTTTTCGTCAGCGCTGAGCGAATCCCACGGCCGCACCGTGTCCTGCAGCGGCCACGGTTCGCCCTGGGGACCTTTCACATCGCGATAGGGGTTCATCGGCGACAGTTCAGTACCCGGCGGCACGATGCCCATCGACTTCTGGCGTTCCAGCACAATTTCTCGGTAACGCTCGTAACCCATGTCGAAGCGGCCGGCGTAGGTGTCGGCCCACTCTGTGAAGACGTGATGGGGGGCATGCCCGGCGCCGGGGCACAGATAGGCGAACCACGGTTTGTCGGGCGCGATCACCTTGGCGTCCCGGATGAACTCGATCGTCTTGTCGGCAAGATCCTTTGACAGGTGATAGCCGTCTTCGGGGCCGGCCGGGGGTGGCACCGGGTGATTGTCATAAACCAAGTCCGGATACCACTGGTCGGTTTCGCCGCCCAAGAAACCGTAGAACCGTTCAAAGCCGCGTGAAAGCGGCCAGTGCCGCTTGGTCGACGCCAGGTTGGACTCCTCCAGCGGCGTCAGATGCCATTTGCCAATGCAGTACGTGTTGTAACCGCGTTCGGCCAGCACTTCCGACAGCAAAGCAGTGTCGGCGGGAATACGCCCGTGACAGTTCGGGAAACCGTCGGTGAATTCTTCGATCGTCGCCATTCCGACCGTGGTCGCGTTGCGTCCGGTCAGCAGTGACGCCCGCGTCGGGGAGCACAGCGCGGTGGTGTGGAATTGCGATAGGCGCACACCGCGTTCGGCGATCCGGCTCATCGCCGGCATGTCCACCAGCCCGCCAAAACAATCCCACGTCGCGATTCCGACGTCGTCCCACACCAGGTAGAGGATATTGGGTGCGTCTGCGGGCGCGGTCGGCGCCGCGAACGGACCCCAGTCGGGCTCAGAGTCACGAATGTCCAGCTCGATCCTGCCCTGAAACTCAGTAGCCATCAGCAGCTCCATTCCCCGCGCGTGTGGGCGTCACACCTGCCGGTGCGGCGAGCTTATACCGGCCTGATCCCCGCCGCCTGCCAAAGGGAGGCCGATCGGCATGCTCAATAGGGCGGTCGTAGCAAAAGCGGGCGCCCCCGAGGGCAGTCGGGGCTTATTTCGCCTTCTCCAGGATTTCCACCAGCCGCCACCGCTTGGTCGCCGACAACGGGCGGGTCTCCATCAACGACACCCGGTCACCCACGCTGGCGATGCCGTTCTCGTCGTGAGCCTTGACCTTTTTGGTGGTGCGGATGATCTTGCCGTAGAGCGGGTGTTTCACCCGGTCCTCCAACTCGACCACGATGGTCTTTTGCATCTTGTCGCTGACGACGTAGCCGATCCGGGTCTTACGGCGACCGCGGGGCTTGGGGGTGCGCGGAGTGTGCTTAGGCCCCTTCTCCTTCGGTGCGGCGGTGTCGCCGCCGTTCTGCGGTGCTGCGGCGGCGGTCTTCGTCGCGGTCTTCTTCGGCGCAGCCTTCGAGCCGGTCTTGGCCTCTGCCATCACGATTCCTCACTTTCCGGCCCCGAGGCCAGGCCCAGCTCCCGCTCCCGCAGCACCGTATAGATGCGGGCTATTTCCCGGCGAACCACCCGGAGTCGGCGGTTGTTATTCAGCTGCCCGGTCGCCATCTGGAATCGCAGATTGAACAGCTCCTCCTTGGATTCCCGCAAGCGTTCCATCAACTCCTCGTCGGTGAGCTCACGCAGTTCGCCGGCGGAAACTCCTAGTGCCATCAGAACTGCTCCTCTCGGGTCACAATGCGGGCCTTGATCGGCAACTTGTGGATTGCCCTGGTCAATGCCGCACGGGCCACGGTCTCGTTGGGATAGCTGAGCTCGAACAGCACCCGTCCCGGTTTCACGTTGGCCACCCACCACTCGGGCGAGCCTTTCCCCGAACCCATCCGTGTTTCGGCAGGCTTTTTCGTCAACGGACGGTCCGGGAAGATGTTGATCCACACCTTGCCGCCGCGCTTGATGTGCCGGTTAATGGCAATACGCGCGGACTCGATCTGGCGGTTGGTGATGTAGGCGTGTTCCAGGGCCTGGATACCATAGTCGCCGAAGCTCACCGCCGTACCGCCGCTGGCAATTCCGCGTTGGCGTGGATGATGCTGCTTGCGGTGTTTAACCTTGCGGGGAATCAACATAATTTAGCTCTCCGTGCTCTGCATCTGGGCCGGCTCGCCGATCACCGTCGCTTCGTCAGTGCTCGGAGCGCCCTGCCCGGCTTCGGTGGTACCGGCGGCTGCAGTGCCCGCAGCGCCGCTACGGCGGGGCCGTGTGGCCGAGGGCCGCTCACGGCGAGAACGCTCGGCGCCCGCTGGGGCCGGGGCAGCCAATTCGCGTTTGCCCCCGACGACATCGCCTTTATAGATCCACACTTTCACACCGATGCGGCCGAACGTGGTTTTCGCCTCGTACAACCCGTAGTCGATGTCGGCGCGCAGCGTGTGCAGCGGGACCCGGCCTTCCCGGTAAAACTCCGAGCGGCTCATCTCGGCACCACCAAGCCGCCCCGAGCACTGCACCCGGATGCCTTTGACGTTGGGCTGACGCATTGCTGACTGAATCGCTTTGCGCATGGCGCGCCGGAACGCCACCCGGTTGCTCAACTGTTCAGCGACTCCCTGGGCTACCAACTGGGCCTGTGATTCAGGATTTTTCACTTCAAGAATGTTGAGCTGCACCTGCTTACCGGTCAGCTTCTCTAAATCGGCACGGATGCGGTCGGCTTCGGTGCCGCGGCGGCCGATGACGATGCCGGGGCGGGCGGTGTGGATGTCCACGCGAACGCGGTCGCGGGTCCGCTCAATCTCCACGTCGGCGATACCCGCGCGCTCCAGCCCAGTGTGCAGCAACCGCCGAATCGCAACGTCTTCTTTGATGTATTCGGCATACTGCTTGTCGGCGTACCAGCGGGACTTCCAGTCGGTGGTGATGCCGAGACGAAAGCCGTGCGGGTTGATCTTCTGGCCCACTAGCGCGAGCCTCCCTTCGCTTCAGAAGTCTGCGAGCTTGTCGCCGACGGTTCCGTGGATTTCGCGGCGGCGCGTTTCTGGGCCGGCTGCTTGGTGGCCGCCTTCTTCGTGGGCGCTTTCTCGGCCGCCTTGCTGGCCGCCTTGGTGGCCGGCTTCTTCGTGGGCGCTTTCTCGGCCGCCTTGCTGGCCGCCTTGCTGGCTTGGGCACGGCGGGCCCGCGACGACTGCAGCGATCGCCGGTTGCTGACCGGCCGGCTTTCGACCACCACGGTGATGTGGCTGGTGCGCCGGCGGATCCGGAACGCGCGGCCCTGCGCGCGCGGACGGATCCGCTTGGCCGTGGGGCCTTCGTCCGCGTAGACGGTGGCAACCACCAGGCTGTCCGGATCCAGGCCGTTGTTGTTCTGGGCGTTGGCCGCAGCGCTGGCGATCACCTTGGCCACCGGTTTACTGGCCGCCTGCGGCGCCCACCGCAGGATGTCGAGTGCATCCGAGACCGGTTTGCCGCGCACCAGGTCGATCACCCGGCGGGCCTTACTCGCGGACACCCGCACAAACCGCGCTTTGGCGACAGCAGACGGAAATTCGGTGGTGGTCATCGCCGCTTGCTCTTCCGGTCGTCTTTGATATGGCCTTTGAAGGTGCGCGTCGGTGCAAATTCACCGAGTTTGTGACCCACCATTGCCTCGGTGATGAACACCGGGACGTGCTTGCGTCCATCGTGCACGGCGAACGTATGCCCGATGAAGTCCGGAATAATCGTCGACCGTCTCGACCAGGTCTTGATGACCTGCTTGGTGTTCTTCTCGTTTAGCGCATCGACCTTCTTGAGCAGATGGTCGTCGACGAATGGACCCTTCTTCAGGCTGCGTGGCATAACTACTCCCCGACTTCCTAGCGTGAGTGCTTCTTGCCGGTGCGCCGACGTCGAACGATGAGCTTGTCGCTCAGCTTGTGTCGCTTACGAGTCCGTCCCTCGGGCTTCCCCCAGGGGCTGACCGGGTGACGCCCGCCGGAGGTTTTACCCTCGCCGCCGCCGTGCGGGTGATCAACCGGATTCATGACAACACCGCGCACCGAGGGCCGCCTGCCCTTCCACCGCATCCGGCCGGCTTTGCCCCAGTTGATATTTGCCTGCTCAGCGTTGCCCACCTCGCCGACGGTGGCGCGACAGCGCACGTCGACGCGGCGGATTTCACCGCTGGGCATGCGCAGCGAGGCGTAACTGCCCTCTTTACCGAGCAACTGAATGCTCGAACCCGCCGCGCGAGCGAGCTTGGCGCCACCGCCCGGCCGCAGCTCCACGGCGTGAATCAAGGTACCCGCCGGAATGTTGCGCAACGGCAGATTGTTGCCCGGCTTGATGTCCGCGTTGGGGCCTGACTCCAACACATCTCCCTGTGAAATACCTTGCGGCGCAATGATATAACGCTTTTCCCCGTCGAAGTAATGGAGCAACGCGATATTCGCGGTGCGGTTCGGGTCGTATTCGATGTGGGCGACTTTGGCGTTGACGCCGTCTTTGTCGTTGCGGCGGAAGTCGATGATCCGGTAGGCGCGCTTGTGTCCCCCACCTCGGTGGCGCGTGGTGATCCGGCCGTGCGCGTTGCGTCCACCACGGCTGTGCAGGGGACGTACCAACGACTTTTCCGGATGCGAGCGTGTAATTTCCGCGAAATCGGACACACTGGCACCACGACGGCCGGGAGTCGTGGGCTTGTACTTGCGAATTGCCATGTCGGTAAGGTCTTCCTTCTCTCAGCTAGACCGGTGCTCCGAACAGGTCGATCGGCTTGCTGCCGGGTGCCAGCGTCACGATGGCGCGTTTCGTGTTCTTACGCTTGCCGTATCCGGTCCTGGTGCGTTTACGCTTGCCCTGCCGATTTGCGGTATTCACCGACGCAACCTTGACGGAAAAGATCTTTTCGACAGCGATCTTGATCTGCGTTTTGTTCGAATCGGGATGTACCAGGAAGGTGTAGACGTTATCGTCGATCATCGCGTAGGACTTCTCCGAGATGACCGGTGCGAGGATGATGTCGCGGGGATCGGTGAGAGTCGCCATCAGGCCGACACCTCCTGGGCCTTCTCCGTGTTGGCGGCGATATAGGTAGTGAGGGCCGCGACGGAAAACACCACGTCGTCGGCGCGAAGCACGTCGTAGGTATTGAGCTGGTCCGGCGCCACGATGTGCACTCCAGGCAGGTTGCGTACACTTTTCGCGCCGATCTCATCATCGCGCCCGATAACCACGAGCACCTGTTTACGAGTTGTCAGCGTGCCCAGGAAAGCTTTCGCGCTCTTGGTCGAGGGTTTCTCCCCGGACACCAACTCGGTGACCGCGTGGATTCTGCCGTTGCGCGCCCGGTCGGAAAGCGCTCCGCGCAAGGCCGCTGCGATCATCTTCTTCGGTGTGCGCTGGCGGTAATCGCGCGGCTTGGGGCCGTGCACGATCCCCCCGCCGGTGAACTGCGGCGCGCGCACCGAACCTTGCCGCGCCCGGCCGGTACCCTTCTGCCGGTAGGGTTTGCGACCCCCGCCGCGAACCTCCCCGCGCGTTTTGGTCGAGTGCGTGCCTTGCCTCGCGGCCGCGAGCTGCGCGGTGACCACCTGGTGCATCAGCGCGATATTGGCCGGGGCGTCGAACAGCTCAGCCGGCAGCTCGATGGAGCCGTCGACTTTGCCGTCCGGTGTTTTCACGTCGATCGTCAAGGTATGGGAAGCCATTACTTCTCACCTCGTTTGATCGCGCTGCGGACCATGACGAGCCCGCCCACGCGCCCGGGCACCGCCCCTTTGATCAGCAGTACGCCGTTCTCGGCATCAACTTTGTGCACCACCAGGTTCTGTACGGTCACCCGTTTGTTGCCCATCCGGCCGGCCATCCGGGTGCCTTTGAACACCCGTGCCGGGGTCGCACAGCCGCCGATGGAGCCCGGACGGCGGTGCACCGCCTGGGCGCCGTGGGCAGCGCCCTGACCACGGAACCCGTGCCGTTTCATGGTGCCGGCAAAACCCTTACCCTTGGAGGTCCCGGTGATATCGACGTAGCTGCCATCGGTGAAGATCGCGGCGGTCAGCTCCTGGCCGACCTGGTACTCGGCCGCTGCTTGCGGGTCGTCGAGTCGCAGTTCAGCCAGGTGGCGGCGCGGGTTGACACCCGCGGCGGCGTATTGACCGGCCAGCGGCTTGGTGACTTTCCGTGGGCTGATATCACCGTAAGCCAGCTGCACTGCGCTATAGCCATCGCGTTCCGGGGTGCGAATCCGGGTCACCACGTTGGGCCCGGCCTTGACCACCGTCACCGGAACAACCCTGTTGTTCTCGTCGAACACCTGTGTCATGCCCAGCTTGGTGCCCAGGATGCCTTTTCGTGCCATCGGTCTGCGAACTCCTACTGGATGTTGACGTCGACGCTGGCCGGCAAGTCGATGCGCATCAGCGCGTCAACCGTCTTGGGTGTCGGGTCGAGGATGTCGATCAGCCGCTTGTGGGTGCGCATTTCGAAGTGCTCTCGCGAGTCCTTGTATTTGTGCGGGGAGCGGATCACGCAGTACACGTTTTTTTCGGTCGGCAGCGGCACCGGGCCGACCACGCTGGCGCCCGTGCGCACGACAGTCTCCACGATCTTGCGCGCCGATGCGTCAATCGCCTCGTGGTCGTAGGCCTTGAGCCTGATGCGGATCTTCTGTCCCGCCACGCTTTCCTACCTCGCTCCTGCCTGGGTTCGGTGTCCGGTCGCCCACCCCGGGCAGCGGGGTGCCGAGCTGGACGTCGTGCCACTATTTACCTGTCCTGGTGCACCGGTCCCGCGGCCGGGTGTGTCACCCGCGTGCAGCCTCATCCGCGGCCGAAATTCATCGCGCTTCGAGGATGGGACCGGACGCGCCCGTGCGGGCGCCGGTCGTATGCCCGACCAGGTGCAAACCCGGCGCAAGGCAACCTGAACAGTATGCCCTAGATCATGGTATCGGCCAAATCTCCGGCCCGCGCAGACGGCTATGGCTCGCCCCGATGGCGCCGGGCATGGCGTGCTGGCTGTCGGACTCCGCACTAGGGTGCGTCGGTATGGCCGGCTCAACCAGCGCCGATGCGGCCAGCATGGGATGCGCGGCCACCGCACGGCTGACCCGGCGACACCAGCCCGTTCCCGGCGACACCGCGATACCCGGTTCCGCGCCACCGCACGGCGTGTCATCGCTTGCCCTTAAGCGTCGCCCAGAACGGGCATTGATGTGACTCCGCGAAGTCGGTGACGACGCGGCTGCCGTCGGGGCGCAACTGCATCCACGGTGAGTGGGCCGGGTCACGGCTCACCGCAGGCCAGTCGGGTTGGCCGGCCGCGTCCGGCGCCCCGGCGGTCACGAATCGGCTCCAGTAGTCGATCATCTGATCCGACAGCTGGCGCTGGGCGGGACTCAGCGGCGGGGCGCCGCCAACGGTGAACAGGTACCGCAGCTCCAGCGAGTGGCTGGCGCCAACCGGAAAAGGGACGTGGCGCAACGGCTCCGGGGCAGGTGCGTCGCGGTCATCGAACTCGTAGGCATACACCGGCGCCCGGCGGCCCAACATGTCAGCCATGCGATCAGCCACGCACGCGAAGACGCCGTCGGTCACCGCCGACGAATAGGCCAGTGACACATTCCCGCCGTACCGCTCGGGTGGATAATGCGCCAGCACGGTGTGGCTGTCGGCGCCGAAAACATCAGCCAGCTGGCGCGGATACTCGGCCGCCGTCATCGCCTGGCCCAGCCGCAGATAACGCAACGCGGTAAACATGGTGAACTCGTCATGGGTGGTGCCGATCAGCACCGGAACCCGGGCAGCACGGCCGGCGCCGAACGCCGCGACCGGGTCGGCCGGCAACACCGCTGTCCCGGTGACCGGGCCCGAGAGCGCATTGGCGTCCCCGATGTGGGAGTACCACAGCGGCCGGGCCAGCGCGGTCGCGGGCAGCGCGCGCAGGCACTGCGCGGCGGTTGCGGGGTCGCGGCAGCCCGCCGACGCGGCGTAGTCGACGCTGATGCGCTGCGCGTTGGTCAGCTCGGCCTGCACCTGACACGGGCCACTTTGGATGATCGCGGCCCGGAAGAGCCCCGCCGAACCCGGCGCCACCAGATGGTCACACACCGACATGGCTCCTGCGGACTCGCCGGCGATCGTGACTTTGTCCGGGTCACCGCCGAATTCAGCGATATTGTCGTGCACCCAGCGCAGCGCGGCCTGCTGATCGGCCAGCCCATAGTTGCCGACATCGGCGCCCGGGCCCAATGCGGGGTGGGCCAGAAAGCCCAACGCGCCCAGGCGGTAGTTGATGCTGACCACCACGATATGCCCACGACCGGCCAGCCGCCGCGCGTTATAGAGGTCCCCGCTGCCGTTGACGAACCCGCCGCCGTGAATCCAGACCATCACCGGGCGTTTATCCGCGCCGGCCGGCGGTGTCCAGACGTTGAGGGTCAGGCAGTCCTCGCTGGTGGCCCTGACCGAACCGCGCTCATGAGCGGTTTCTTGCACACACTGTGGCCCCGGCTTGCTGCCGTCCCGCATTCCCGGCCACGGCGCAACCGGCTGAGGCGGCTGCCAGCGCAGCGTCCCCACCGGCGGCGCCGCATACGGAATGCCTTGGAACAGCCGGTAATCCGCGGCGACCATACCGCGCACGAACCCGGCGGCGGTGCGCACCACGCCGGCATCAACCTGCCCGGAGCGGGCCAGTCCCGCCGGGGATGTCGCACTACCGCCGCTGCTGCCGCAGCCGGCCACCAGCACCGCCGTCGCTACCAGCGCCACGGCGCATCCCCACAGACGACCAGCCGATCCGACCTGCACAAAAGCCGAGCCTAGGACAAACAGCCGACGGCGGGTCGCCAGCAGCCCCACCCGCGCCACGGCGCCGCCCGCCCGGTCGAACACGCTAACCTGACACACAACAACGTGCGGCCCGAGGAGCGGTGATGAGCACACCCATCGTCGACGAAGCTGCCAAAGTCTTCGCCGACCCGACCGCCTACGCCGACGAGCCGCGGCTGCACGCGGCGCTGACCCACCTGCGCGCCCACGCGCCGGTGTCGCTGGTGGACTGTCCGCCGTACCGGCCATTTTGGGCGGTGACCAAACACGCCGACATCATGGAGATCGAGCGGAACAATGATCTTTGGATCAATGCGCCCCGGCCGCTGCTGCAGACCGCGGAAAACGATGACATCGCGCAAGCGCAGCTCGATGCGGGGATGGGGCTGCGGACCCTGATCCACATGGACGACCCCCAACACCGGATGGTGCGGGCGATCGGCGCGGACTGGTTTCGGCCCAAGGCAATGCGGGCGCTGAAGGTCCGTGTCGACGAGCTGGCCAAGATCTACGTCGACAAGATGCGCGACGCCGGCACCGAATGCGACTTCGTCCAGGAGGTCGCCGTCAACTACCCGCTCTACGTCATCATGTCGCTGCTGGGCCTGCCGGAATCGGATTTCCCGCGAATGCTGCGGCTGACCCAGGAGCTCTTCGGCGGGGACGACACCGAGTTCCGCCGCGGTAGCACCCCCGAAGAACAACTCCAGGTTCTGCTGGACTTCTTCGACTACTTCAACCGGCTCACCGCGTCACGGCGCGAGCACCCGACCGAGGACCTGGCGTCGGCGATCGCCAACGCCCGCATCGACGGCGAACCGCTCTCCGACGTCGACACCGTTTCCTACTACGTGATCATCGCCACCGCCGGACATGACACCACCAGCGCGACGATCGCCGGCGGGCTGCACGCCCTGATCGACAACCCCGACCAGCGCCGCCGCCTCGCCGACAACCTCGATCTGATGCCGCTGGCCACCGAGGAAATGATCCGCTGGGTGACCCCGGTCAAGGAGTTCATGCGCACCGCCACCGCGGACACCACCGTGCGCGGTGTGCCCATCGCCAAAGGCGAGTCGGTGTATTTGTCGTACGTCTCGGCCAACCGGGACGAGGAGGTGTTCGAGGAGCCGTTCCGCTTCGACGTCGGGCGAGACCCCAACAAGCACCTGGCGTTCGGGCACGGGGTGCATTTCTGCCTGGGTGCGGCCCTGGCGCGCATGGAGGTCAGCAGCTTTTTCACCGAGCTGGTGCCGCGGCTGAAATCGATTGAGTTGAACGGGGAGCCAGAGCTCATCTCCACGGTATTCGTGGGCGGGCTCAAGCACCTGCCGATCCGCTACCAGCTGCGTTGACTCCGGTCCGGGCAGCCTCAGCAGCCCGGCGCTGCACAGACAAAAACCCGTCGACGGCCGCGCGCACACACTCGCGGTAGTCGAAATCGGGCAGGGTGGAAAGCCGGCCCACCACCAGCGGACCGAGCAGCAGCGCAATCGCGCGGGAGCGGTCGATCTCGCCCAGCTCGGCGGCCTCCGGGCTGTCGAATATCGCGTCGAATGGGGCGGTGTACTGCTGAACGATGCGTTCGCGCAACGTGGTGATCGCTGCGCTACCGCCGACATCAGCGTGATGAGCCGGTGGCACCTGGTGCAGGTCGGGTCCCAACGCCAGCCAGGACATCGCGGTCAGCATGCCCGGCGCTTCGGCGATCAATTCCGCCTGGGCTTGCAGCAAAACGATCAGCCGGTCCCGCAGCGAACCCTCGTCGGGGGGCATCGGCGCCGGCGGGATCAAGCTGTTGAACGCTGCCGCCAGCAGATCATTTGCGCTGGGGAAGTGACGATACAGCGTCGCCCGGGCCACATTGGCGCCCCGGGTGACCGCATCGATCGTCACCGCGCTGGGCCCCCCGGAACGCAGCAGCGCGGTGGCAGCCTCGAGCAAACGGGCTCGAGAGCGGGCCGGACGAGGATCGCTGCCGCCGCCGATGTGCGCCACCTCCCACAGACGACCAGGACTTCCGGTCTATTTCCCATACTGACAGCCCCGACACGCCCCCGGCCACCGGAACACGACGTGTGCCCGTCGGCGATCCACTCGCCCGGTCTGACCAGCGTACCGAGCGGAGAGCGTCGGCGGTTGCACCCGGTATCCGGGCGGCGGCGACGGCTACCCGGTGGCGCGGGCTCGGCACTGTCGGCACAGCGACTGTCGGGCTGGCACCCGGAGTCATGCAATGAACTCCGCGGCGCGGTGCGCCAGCATGACGATGGTCGCGTATGGGCCCCGGCTGGTAATCCTCGGCAGCACAGAGCCGTCGATTACCCACAGGTTGTCGACGCCGCGGACCCGGCAGCGCTCGTCGACGACGGCGCGCGGATCCGGCTCTGGTCCTACCGGCGCGCTACCGCACAAATGTTGCGACGTCGACCACCTGGGCGGACCGACAACCGTTGCAGCACCGATGAGTTCGCGAACTAACTCGACGCCCCGGCGCAGCACCGCAACATCACCAGCCACGGCGTCGTAACGATGTTCAATGCGTGGCGGCACCTGAGGGTCGGCGCTGAGCAGGCTGATGCGGCCCCGGGACTGAGGTTGCATCAGCGCGACCCCGATATGCGGCCAGTCCGGATCCCGACGATCACCGGTCATCGCAGCGAATCCACTTGTGTATGGCCTGATCTCGATGTAATCGTCGGTGCTCAACACCACTTCCAGGACCGGGCGCCCGGCAGCGCCGGTCCAGTTCATCGGCAACACCCATTCGGGATGGTCACTGCACTCCTGACCCACCGGCAGCGGTGCTACCACATTGACGCCGGCAGCCCGCAGCATGGATGGCTCACCGATACCGGACAGCATTAGCAGATGTGCCGACTCGATAGCTCCAGCGCACAACACGATTCGATCGGACGTTAGCCTCAGTGGACGTCCGGCACTGACAGCGTCGACACCCACGGCCCGCATGTCCGAGAAAACCAGCCGCACCGCCCGTGTTCGCGTGAGCACTGTCACGTTGGGGCGTCGCAGCGCCGGCACCAAATAGCCCGCCCCGGAGCTGGTCCGCACACCATCGACCACGTTCAGCGGCACGGCGCCGACGCCCGACGGCATCGTGGGCCCGACGTCGTTGAGATCAGCGATCCAGCCGTATCCGGCGCGTTCTGCTGCAGCGATGAAAGCCTCTGAAGGGCCGGTGATCTCGCGCGTCCGACGAACCGGGATCGGGCCACAGCTGCCATGGGCGGGGGTGTCGAAGTCCAGGTCTGTCTCGATCGACCGGAAGTGGTTGAACACGTCCGGCCACGCCCACCCGGGAGCCCAGCCGAAGTCTCGAGGCAAGCCGCGGCAGAAATAACCGCCGTTGACCGCACCGGAACCGCCGAGGGTCGCGCCGCGCACGATCGTCGCCGGACGAGCCGGCCGTTCGGTCAGCTCAGTCTGGTAGCGCCAGACCAGCGGGCTGGCGGCGCCGACGGGCAGTTGCAATCCATTGGTCGTTCGAGCCAGCAGATCAGCTTCGGTGAGTCCAGGCCCCGCCTCGAGCACCATGACCCGGCAGCTTGGGTTGGCTGAAATGCGTTCGGCCAGAACAGATCCAGCGCTGCCGGCCCCGACGATCAGCACATCGCTGTGCGTAGTGGGTAGGCTCAACGCGGCGTTCAGATTCGAATCTGCGGTTTAAGGGCCCCGACGTTGCGCTCGCGCAACACTCCGCACCACAGCCCCGCGCCGTAGGCCAGGTCGTCGAGACGTTTCAGCAGCAGGTAGGACAGCAACCCGATTGGTCGCGCGTCGTCATCGGTGACTCCTCTGCGGTCTATCCAGTCCACCACGCCGTCGACGATGGCCGCGATGATGACAGCCCGGCGGAACTGGCGCGACACGATGGCCGCACACAGCGCAATGGGCCAGTAGTGCCGGCAGATCGCCGAAGCCAGTTGCAGCGCCGCCGACCACAATCCCCGCGCAGCCACCGCCACGACATCCCAGAGCTGGGTGTCGGCGCCCTGCATGGTCGCGGCGATCCGACGGCCCGTCAGGGCAGCGGCGGCGAGCGAGGCCAGGTAGCCGATGCCCGACCCGACGGCCATGAGAACCCACGCGGCCAGTGCCCAGCCGGAGATGACCAGCGGGGCCGTCTTGTCCGGGTGACGTATCGATAACGGAGCCGCTGAGCTGCCGTAGAATGCCCTGCGCGCCAGCCAATCCCGCAATTCAGTGCGATGATCGTGGGCGACCAGCGCGATCGGCTCGTAACGCAGCCGGGCACCGGCTTCGACCAGCCGCCAGCACAAGTCGACATCCTCGCCCGACTGTAGCGTCTCGTCGAACCCGCCAATGTCGCGAAGCATTGACGTGCGGCAGATTATTGCCGCACTGGGCACATACGAGACCGCGCTGTAGGGGATGACGGGCGCTTCCCGCTGACCGAGATCTAGTGAGGAACGCACAGCCTCGTAGCGGGCCAGAAGATGATCGCTCTGGGTCAGGCTGATAATGCGCGGCGCCACCAACGCCACTGTGGGATCACAAAAATGACCAAGCAAAGCCTCCAGCCAGCCGCGGCGAGGCACCACGTCAGAATCGAGAAATGCCACGAAATCTGTTGTACAATAGGATAATCCAGTATTTCTCGCTGCGGCGGGGCCTCTGCTTCGTGGATGGCGCAGCACTTCGACATCACAGCTCGAACTTGCGTAGTCGTCGGGTTCGACTGGGCGGGACGAGCCGTCGTCTACTATGATGACCCGAAGCCCGCGCAGCGATGTCAACAGCCTGCGCAATCCGGAAGCGTTGTCCCGCACTGGAATTACTATGGTAACGTCTCGATGTGACGGACCGCCGGCGGGCCGGGGATGGGCTACCGTCGCATCGAGCAAGGTGCGAGCCAGCTGTGCGCTCAGAGCATCGTGAACCTTCAAGCGGCCGTCGGAAAGCATTTGTTGTGCCGCCGGGGCCAGCCGCAGCAGCCGGGTCGGAGAGCCCCCGAGCAGCGTGGAGCCGCCGCCGAGCACCCGGACGCGCCGGTCGACCTGCACCGCAAAGCCGTCGGGTAGTCGGCCCGGGGTCATCTCAGCAACCCGTGCACATCAGGCGCCCACCGGGAGATCCGCCGGACACACTCCTCGACCATCTCGCTGAAGATCCGCTCCCCGTCCGCCGCGCTCGACGTGGTCGGGTCTCCGAGTACCCCGACCTCCGTGACCGCCGCCACTCCGCCGCGGCGCATCGAGGGCAACAGCTCGGCAAGGGGCGCGCCGTTGCCGGCGCGCCACCGCTCGGTGAGCACTGCATCAGGTGAAAGGTGCAGCAACACCGAGGTTTCGGTGTGACCGGCATGAGCGTCAGCGCCCGCCACGAAACACGGGCACCATCCCACATCGCGGCCTTCGGATCGCAGCCTACGCACCGCATCGCGCAGCGCGGCGGTGTTGCCGCCGTGACCGTTGATGAACACCAGCCGCTGTGCCCAGCAGGTGGCCGACCGGCCGTACTCGACCAGCAGCGCCGTCAGGGCCGCTGTGCCGATGGAGATCGTTCCGGCGAAGCCCTGGTGTTCGCCGCTGGCGCCGTACGCAATGGCCGGTGCGAGCAGCCAGTGGCGGTCAGCCGGCGAGTCCGCACCCGTCAGGCGGCCCACGACCGCCGAAGCGACCGCGGTCGCGATGCGGGTGTCAGTGTCCAGGGGAAGGTGAGGTCCGTGCTGTTCGGTGGATCCCAGCGGTATCATCAGCGACCTCGGCAAGCTCTCAAGCTCGCTCAATGTCGAGCTCGCGACTTCGCCGAGGACCACCTGCTGGACGGCCACTTGCCGATGGTAAGCCGAATTCACCTGGCGTGCACCGGTTGTTCGTTCATCCGTGAAACTTTTTTCAGGCGGGCGGCCGGGTCGGCCGCTTTCGGTCACGCCTGCCACGGCTGCCACCCCAGTATCAGGCTCGTCACGGTGTCAATCCGGGCCCGTCTCCTCATCCCCGGTGGACGGCACCCCCAGTGCCCGGACGAAGCCGGCAGGAACCACGATGTCATCGGGAATCAGGTCGTGAACCGAGGCACGGCCGAGGCCCATCAGCGCCGACTCAATACCGCCGCGCAGAATGTCGAGCACGTTTTCCACACCCGCCTGCCCGGCCGCCGCCAGCCCCCACAGGTAGGCGCGACCGATCATCACAGCGCGTGCGCCCAGTGCCAGCGCCTTGACCACGTCGCCGCCGCGGCGGATACCGCCGTCCAGGACCACTTCGACCTGGTCACCGACCGCCGCCGCCACGGTGGGCAGCGCCCGAATCGTCGCGGGTGTGCCGTCGAGGTTATTGCCCCCGTGATTAGAGACCGAGATCGCCGACACACCAACATCAACAGCTCGTCTGGCGTCGTCGACGCGCATCACGCCTTTGAGCATGAACGGTCCGCCCCACAGCTCGCGCAGCCAGGCGATGTCGTCCCAGGTCGGCGGCGGTGTGGCCATCCACTGCCCATACGCGGTGAAAAACGGCGGCCCCGGCTCCCCTCGCCGGCCCTGGTTGGGCACCCGCAAGGTCGGCGGCCGCAGCGTCTTGGCGTACGCCCACAGCCAGCCCGGCCGTGCGATCGCCTCCGGGAACAGTCGCAGCATGGTGCGCACATTCATCTGTTCGGGGATCTTTGGGCTGCCCCAGTCGCGCCCATGCGAGAAGGTCCAGTCGGTTGTCACGATCAAGCCGGCCGCTCCGGCTTGTCGGGCCCGTTCGACCCGCTCAGCGATGACGTCGCGGCTGCCCAGCCAGTAAACCTGGAAGAACAGCTTCGGGTTAGCGGCGATCACCTCTTCGATGGGTTTGCTGGCGAACGAGGACAATCCCATTGCCGTGCCGCGCGCGGCCGCAGCGCGAGCGACAGCCACCTCACCGTCAGGATGTACCGCCTGGACACCAGTCGGGGCGATGATCACAGGTAATGAAAGTTCCTGTCCCATAAGGGTGGTAGACAAATCACGCGTTTGAGTCGCACCTACCACATGAGGAGCGAAGCCGAGCTCGCTGAATGCGTCAACGTTGTCGGCGACTGTGATTCCCTTCTCACTAGCCGAAATAAGAGATGAATAAACAGATTTCGGTAGCCGGCGTTTCGCTCGTTGCTGGGCGATGGCGACCGTCTCGAACCAGGTGTCACGAGCCACGGCTAGATGGGGCTTTCGTCGCAGCGTCGCAGCGGCGGACGTCGCGACAGCGTCAGCGCGACCGGCCCACCGGCCCGAGATGCACGGGAATGGTCGCTGCTCGGTCGCGGCTTGCCGGGGGCGCGGGCCAGCGCCGCCGCGCCGTGCCCTTGCACGCATTCGGGGTCCGGTCCGGACAACGGCAGGCCGGTGAAAAATTTTGCCGCCATGCAACCGCCGCGGCAGCCCGCGTAATGTTCGCAGCCGGCGCAAGCGCCGGCCGACTGTGGTTCGCGCAGCTCACGAAACAGCGGGGCGTTCTTCCACACATTTTCAAAACCGCCGTCTGACAGCACATTTCCGGCAAGAAAACGGTCATGTATGGCGAAGGGGCAAGCGTACACATCGCCCACCGGATCGATCAGGCACACCACCCGCCCCGCTCCGCACATGTTCAGCCCGGCCAGCGCTCCGGGTTCACCCAGCCCCGACAGGTGAAAGAACGAGTCGCCGGTGAGCACCCGTTCGCCTTTGGCAACGAGCCAGTCATACAGCGCTATCTGCTGCTCAGCAGTCGGGCGCAGCTCATCCCAGACATCTGCCCCCCGCCCCGATGGTCGCAGCCGGGTGATCCGCAAGGTTGCGCCGTAACGACTTGCCAGCGCGGCAAACTCGTCAAGCTGGCCGACATTGTGCCGAGTGACGACAACAGAGATCTTGGCGTTGCGGAAACCCGCTGCCGCAAGATTTTCCAGAGCGCGCACCGCCATCGCGTACGATCCGGCGCCGCGAACAGCATCGTTGACCTCGGCAGTCGCGCCATCGAGTGAGACCTGGACGTCCACGTAGTCGCTGGCCGCCAGCCGCGCAGCCACCTCGGAGGTGATGCGCACACCGTTGGTGGAGAATTTCACCCCGACGCGGTGTTCGGTCGCATAGTCAACGAGCTCCCAAAAGTCTTGGCGCACAGTGGGTTCGCCGCCGCCGATGTTAACGTAGAATACCTGCATCCGCTCCAGCTCATCGATGATGGCTTTGCACTGCCCAGTGGATAACTCATGCGGATCGCGTTTGCCGGAGGACGACAGGCAGTGCACGCAGGACAGGTTGCACGCATATGTCAGCTCCCAGGTCAGGCAGATGGGCGCATCCAGACCACGCTCGAAATGCTCCACCAGCCGGGGTGCAGCCGCTGTCACGCCTCTACCTTCGGCTCGCGGGGCACCAGCATGTTTGAACCCGCCAGCACACCCAGTGCGTCCAGATACGGGCCAACTTCAGCGTCATCGACGCCGACTGCGCGACAAGCTGATTGGGCGTCGGGATGCTCGGCCAGCGCCTGCACCACCGCCACGATCGTGCGGTTTTTCAGAAACGAGAGCTTGCGCGTGCCGAAGTGATACAGCAACGCGCCGAACGGCTCGGGACGCATCGCTACCTGCGGATGTAACCGCCAGCCACGATCGGGGTGGAATGCGCCGGCCTGGGCCGGAGTTGACACGGTCAGTAGACCCCGCACATCCCGTCGATCGACACTTCTTCCACCAGGGTTTCGCTCACCAATTCGGCGCCGGTGTGCTGCTGCGTCTCGGTACCGGTCTGGGTCCGCTGGTCCATGAAGATCCCTTTCGTCATCTGGTCGACAACTCGGCGTCGATCCGGTCAGAATCGTGGTCAGGATATGGCATCGAGTGCCGAAATGGAAGGGCGGATTTATGCTGCCTCGGCTCCGGGTCGGTCGGCGCCGCTCGACGACACGCGACCACATTGCCAACGTCGCGATCGAGCTGTTCGCCGCCCGCGGATTCGACGAGGTGAGCGTCGACGACGTTGCACAGGCCGCCGGTATCGCACGGCGCACCCTGTTCCGCTATTACGCGTCGAAAAACGCCATCCCCTGGGGCGATTTCGACGCGCATTTGCAGCATTTGCGGGATCTGCTCGATCACGTTGACCCACGGGTGAGGCTGGCCGACGCTTTGCGCGGAGCGCTATTGGATTTCAACACGTTTGACGAGTCGGAGACGGCCCGGCACCGCCAGCGCATGCGGGTCATTTTGCAAACGGCCGAACTGCAGGCCTACTCGATGACGATGTATGCCGGATGGCGAGATGTCATCGCGCGATTTGTGGCCCGCCGAGCAGGTGTCCGCACCACTGACCTGCTGCCCCAAACCATCGCCTGGATCATGCTGGGGATGGCGCTTTCGGCTTACGAGCACTGGCTGGAAGACGAATCCGTCTCACTGCCTGAGGCGCTCGGCAATGCGTTCGACCTTGTCCGCGGCGGCCTGGATCGGCTGGACGGGTGAGCGGGCTCGAGCACCTGCTGCGCTCGCTGCGGGCGCAAGGGCACGCCTGCGCGGCTTTGGGTTCTCCGATGTACGGTGAACTGCTTGACCGGGTCGCCGCGGACGTCACGGCCGGTGGCATCTTCGCGGCGGTGCTGGCCGGCCATGAGAACGACCCCGCGCGACTGGCGCTGCCACTTCGACTGCTCGGTGGGCTGCACCGGCTGGTCCTTGACGGTCGCGCACCGGCGTTGCGCCGCTGGTACCCGAGCACTGGGGGCAGCTGGAATGCGCAGCGGGCTTGGCCGGATATCACACTGGTTGCGGCGCGGCATGTCGGGTCGTTGCGCGCCGTACTCAATCGGCCGCCCCAAACCAACGAGGTAGGCAGATCCGCCGCGCTGCTCGGCGGATTGCTGATCCTTTATCACCGATTCACTTTGCCGATCAGGCTTTTCGAGATCGGATCAAGTGCCGGGCTGAATCTGCGAGCAGACCAGTACCGCTATCGCTACCGCGGCGGGCAGTGGGGTCCCACAGACTCACCGGTGACCATCGACGACGCGTGGCATGGCCGGCTGCCGCCCACCGGTGCGCTGCCGATCGTGGAACGGCGGGGCTATGACATCGCGCCTATCGACCCGACCAGTGCCGCAGGCGAAGTGACCCTGTTGAGTTATGTGTGGCCGGACATGACCGACCGGCTGGACCGGTTGCGCAATGCCATCGGCGTCGCCCGGCGCGTTCCGGTCCGGCTGCAGCGGCGCCCGGCGGCGGACGCAGTCGCCGGCCTGTGCCTCGGCGAAAATGCATTGACTGTGCTATGGCACTCGGTCACCTGGCAGTACCTGTCCACCGGCGAACAAGCCGCTGTCCGCGCGGGAATCGAGACCCTGGGCGCCCAGGCTGATACCCGCTCACCGTTCGTGCATCTGGCGATGGAACCGGCCCGCCGCACACCCGATGCTCCGCACGCGTTTTTGCTGCGCGCCCGCAGCTGGCCGGGCGGCGACGATCGGATCCTGGCCGAATGCGCCCCGCACGGCCCACCGGTGACCTGGGAATAGACCTCACACTCAGCTGAGTGAGTGCGAGCGTGCATGTTTGCACGCCGACACGCCGTTGGTGACGGCAGAGTGTGCACGCTCGCGGTGCCGGCCAGACACGAACCTCAGCCCAGGACCTCGGAGATCGGTGCCCCGGCAGCGATTTTGGCGCGGGTTTTCATCACCCTGGCGGGCATGCCGGCGCCCACGGCGCCGACGAACATACCGTCGCGCTCGTAGTAGGCCAAAAACCGGCGCCCGTCGTCTTCGACCAGGTGCACGATGTCGCTGGCGTGCGGCTCACCCAGGCACTGGATCTTGATGTCGTACTGGTCGCTCCAAAAGTACGGGACGACAACGGTCGACGGTAACTCCTGGCCGAGCATTGCGGGCACCGCAACCCGGACCTGTTCGGCAACGTTGCTCCAATGCTCGACGCGTACTTGATTTCCCATGGAATCACGCCAAGAAGCGACATCACCAAGCGCCCACACATGGGGTGCGCTGGTGCGCCCCCTGTCATCGCAGATCACCCCATCGTCGACTTTGATACCGCTGCCCTCCAGCCAGTCGGTCGCCGGCCGCGAGCCGATGCCCACCACTACCAGATCGGTGGCCACGTCGGCGCCGTCGGTCAGCACGACTTTCTCCACATGTCCCTGACCGTGCACCGCCGCCACCGCAAGCCCGGTGCGCAGGTCGACACCTTCGGCGCGGTGCAGCCGCGCCACCAGTGCACCGATCTGCTCGCCGAGCACCGCTGCCAGCGGCGCGGGCTGGGGCTCGACCAGCACCACCTGTATCCCCAGGCCGCGCAGGCTGGCCGCCACCTCACAGCCGATGAACCCGGCGCCGACGACCACTGCGCTCCGCGCAGCCGACGCATGGCGGCGTAACGCCAGGCTCTCATCGTAGGAGCGCAGCACCCGGATTCCCTCGAGGTCGGGAAACACCGGAATGCGCCGCGGTACCAGCCCGGTTGCGATCACGAGCTCGTCGTAGCCGAGCACCGTGCCGTCGTCGAGAGTCACGGTCTGCGCCGCGGTGTCCAGGCTGGTAGCGGCCGAGCCCAGTCGCACTGTGATGTGGTGTTCTTCGTAGAACTCGCGGGGTTTGAGCGTCACATCATCGACTTCGCCGCGCAGCACCTCCTTAGACAGCGGGGGCCGGTCGTAGGGGAGATGTTGCTCGTCGCTGACGATCGTGACGGGACCGGGGTAGCCCGCGCGACGCAGGTGTTCGGCGGTACGGGCCGCGGCCAGGCCCCCGCCCACGATCACGATCCCTTGTGCGGGCGTATCGCCGTGCCCGCGTGCGCTACTGGTCACGTGCAGTTCATACACGATCGCGGCGCCGGGTTGCGCACCAGCCTGCCGATCGGCGCCGCGTCAGTACTTCAACACGCCTTTGTCGATAGGGATCTGGGCGCCCGACAACGTAGCCGACCCGTCGCCGGCCAGCCAGACCACCACGTCAGACACCTCTTCGGGAGTCATGAAACCTTTGGGCTGTAACGGCATTGGCGGGAAGCTATGCACATAGCTGGGGTGCTTGGCCAGTAGCTGTATCATCGCGTCGGTTTCGATCATCGGGGTGTCGACCGAATACGGGTGGATGGAGTTGACCCGGATGCCGAATTCGGCAACCTCGAGAGCCAGCGTGTTAGTCAACCCGACCAGGCCGTATTTGGCAGCCGAGTAGTGACCGTTGCCCGGGGTGGCTTTGACACCGGCGGCCGAGCTGACCACCACGATCGAGCCGCCGTTGCCGGCCTCGATCATCGCGGGCACCACGGCGCGCAGCGTGCGCCAGGTGCCGGACAGGTTGATTCCCACGACCGTGTCCCATTGTTCGTCGCTGAGTTCCCAGACTCGGCCCCAGCCGAGTACACCGGCGTTGGCCACCAGGATGTCGAGCCGGCCGAATTGCTCGACGCCGTCGGACACCAGTTGCCGCAGCGCCACGTCGTCACGGATGTCGACCTCACGCGCCACCACCTTGCGTCCGGCGGCTTCCACGGCGCGGACTGTCTCGGCGAGATCCTCGGGGGTGGCCGGCGGGTAGGTGATCGTGTCCGACACCGGCGCGCAGATATCCAGGGCGATGATGTCGGCGCCCTCCCGGGCCAGTCGCACGGCATGGGCACGTCCCTGACCGCGCGCGGCACCGGTGATCAACGCCACGCGTCCCTGCAGTGTGCCGGCAGGGCCAGCCATCGCCCGTCCTTTCCTCGGTCCGCGATCAGGCTAGCAACCGCATTGCACCGTGTTCTACCCGGCGACGATATGCGCCGCCTGTGCCACGACAGCGGATTCACGCCTCGGTGGTGGCGCCAACCCGCTTCGGGCATGCTCCCGGCCGGTCAGCGCCTCGGTCGCGGGCCGGTCCTTCCGCTGCCGGCACCGCCCGCCACACCCACACCCGGCCGCTGGCGGAGCGGCAGAACCGCGAAAGCCCCATTTCGTGGCGAAATGCGGGCTTTCGCGTCTGCTGACGCCGAACGTGGCCTACTTGATGATCTTCGTGACGCGGCCCGCCCCGACGGTGCGGCCACCCTCGCGGATCGCGAAGCGCAGCCCCTCATCCATCGCGACCGGCTGGATCAGCTTGACTTTGATATTGGTGTTGTCGCCGGGCATCACCATCTCGGTGCCTTCCGGCAGCGTCACCACACCGGTCACGTCGGTGGTGCGGAAGTAGAATTGGGGGCGATAGTTGGTGAAAAACGGTGTGTGCCGGCCGCCCTCGTCCTTAGACAGGACATAAACCTGAGCCTCGAACTCGGTGTGGGGTGTGATGGTGCCCGGTTTGGTGACGACCTGACCGCGCTCGACCTCGTCACGCTTGACGCCGCGCAGCAGCAAACCGACATTGTCGCCGGCCTGCCCCTGATCGAGCAGCTTGCGGAACATCTCCACACCGGTGACGGTCGTCTTCATCGTGCTCGGCCGGATACCGACAATCTCGACTTCCTCGTTGACGTTGATCACGCCCCGCTCGACCCGGCCGGTGACCACGGTGCCGCGACCGGTGATCGTGAACACGTCTTCGACGGGCATCAGGAACGGTTTGTCGATCTCGCGCACCGGGTCGGGGATCGACTCGTCGACAGCTTGCATGAGCTCTTCGATGCTGGCGACCCACTTCGGGTCTCCCTCAAGCGCCTTCAGTGCGGAAACCCGCACAACCGGGGCGTCCTCATCGAACTCCTGGGCGGCCAGCAGTTCGCGAACCTCCATCTCGACGAGCTCGAGCAGCTCCTCGTCCTCGACCATGTCGGCCTTGTTCAGCGCGACGAGGATGTAGGGAACACCAACCTGGCGGGCGAGCAGCACGTGCTCGCGGGTCTGCGGCATCGGGCCGTCGTTGGCCGCGACCACCAGGATCGCGCCGTCCATCTGGGCGGCACCGGTGATCATGTTCTTGATGTAGTCGGCGTGGCCAGGGGCGTCGACATGCGCGTAGTGGCGCTTCTCCGTCTGGTATTCCACGTGGGCGATGTTGATGGTGATACCACGCTGACGTTCCTCGGGCGCATTATCGATCTGCTCGAACGCCTTGACCTCGTTCAGATCGGGGAATTTGTCGTGCAGAACCTTGGTGATCGCTGCGGTCAGCGTGGTCTTGCCGTGGTCGATGTGACCGATTGTCCCGATGTTGACGTGCGGCTTCGTCCGCTGGAACTTCGCCTTCGCCACTTTGGTGTCCTCCTGGACTTGTTAGTGCTTGTTAAAGCAGTGTTGATGTTTTCAGTTGTGCCGCTAGTGACCGGGCAAGGTTACTCCCCGTCGCCGTCGCGGTGGTCGTTGCTCGGCTCAAGACATCACTGGCCCGTCGCCTTCGCGATGATTTCCTTCGACACCTGCGCTGGGACTTCGGCGTAGGAGTCGAACAACATCGAGTAGTTCGCCCGGCCTTGAGTCTTCGACCGCAGGTCGCCCACATAGCCGAACATCTCCGACAGCGGCACATGTGCCTTTACGACGCGTGCACCGCCGCGCTCCTCCATGGCCTGAATCTGACCACGGCGGGAGTTCAGGTCGCCGATCACATCGCCCATGTAATCCTCGGGGGTAATGACCTCGACAGCCATGATCGGCTCCAGGATCACCGGCTGGGCCTGCGCCACAGCTTTTTTCAGCGCCTGCGCGCCGGCGATCTTGAACGCCATCTCTGAGGAGTCCACCTCGTGGAAGGCGCCGTCTTCGAGCGTGACCTTCAGGTTGACCAGGGGGTAGCCGGCCAACACACCGTATTGCATGGCGTCTTGCGCACCGGCGTCCACCGCGGGGATGAACTCGCGCGGGACCCGCCCACCTGTCACCTTGTTCTCGAACTCGTACGTCGCGCCGTCTTCGCCGGTGAACGGCTCGACGCTGATGATGACCTTCGCGTATTGGCCGGCGCCGCCGGTCTGCTTCTTGTGGGTGTACTCGACGTGCTCCACCTTGCGGCGGATGGTCTCCTTGTAGGCCACCTGCGGCTTGCCGACGTTGGCCTCGACCTTGAACTCGCGGCGCATCCGGTCGACCAGGATGTCCAGGTGCAGCTCGCCCATCCCGCCGATCACGGTCTGCCCGGTTTCAGGGTCTTGATGCACCTTGAAGGTCGGATCCTCCTCGGCGAGCTTCTGTATCGCCGCTGACAGCTTCTCCTGGTCGCTCTTGGTCTTTGGCTCGATGGCCACCTCGATGACCGGGTCGGGGAAGGTCATCGATTCCAGCACGATCTGATCGTTGGGGTCGGATAACGTGTCCCCGGTGGTGGTGTCCTTGAGGCCGATCACCGCGTAGATGTGGCCGGCGGACGCGGTGTCCACGGGGTTCTCCTTATTGGAGTGCATCTGAAACAGCTTGCCCAGACGCTCTTTCTTGCCCTTGGTGGCATTGATGACCTGCGAGCCCGACTCGACCTTGCCCGAGTAGACGCGGATGTAGGTGAGTTTGCCGAAAAACGGGTGGGTCGCGATCTTGAACGCCAGCGCGGCGAAGGGCTCCTCGGTGCTCGCGTGGCGGATTACCTCCACATCCTCATGCCCCGGCGCATGCCCGATCGCGGGAGGTAGATCCAGTGGAGACGGCAGATAGTCGACCACAGCGTCCAGCATCGGCTGCACACCCTTGTTCTTGAAGGCACTGCCGCACAGCACCGGAGTGATCTCGATGGCGATCGTCAGCTTGCGGATCGCCGCTTTGATCTCCTCGACGGTGATCTCCTCCCCGCCGACGTACTTTTCCAGTAAGTGCTCGTCGGATTCGGCGATCGTTTCCAGCAGCTTGGTGCGGTACTCCTCGGCCGTCTCGGCCAGCTCCGGCGGAATGTCAATGATGTCGTACTTTTCGCCGAGTTTGGTTTCACCGCGCCAGACTTTGGCGTTCATCTCGACGAGGTCGACGACGCCTTCGAACTCGCTCTCGGAGCCGATCGGTAATTGAATCGGCACCGCGTTGGCGCCGAGCCGCTCTTCCATCGTCTTGACCGAGAAGTAGAAGTCGGCGCCGATCTTGTCCATCTTGTTGACGAAGCAGATGCGAGGGACGTGGTAGCGGTCGGCCTGCCGCCACACCTGCTCGGACTGCGGCTCGACGCCCTCCTTACCATCGAAGACCGCGACCGCACCGTCGAGCACCCGCAGATTGCGCTCCACTTCGACGGTGAAGTCCACGTGGCCGGGGGTGTCGATGATGTTGAGCTGGTTGCCTTTCCAGAACGTCGTGGTAGCCGCGGAGGTGATGGTGATCCCCCGCTCCTGTTCCTGCTCCATCCAGTCCATGGTGGCGGCGCCCTCATGGACCTCACCCATCTTGTAGTTAATGCCGGTGTAGTACAGGATCCGCTCGGTTGTCGTCGTCTTACCGGCATCAATGTGCGCCATGATGCCGAAGTTGCGGACCTTGCTCAGGTCGGTTAGCACGTCCTTCTGTGCCACAGAAGTCTTCCCACTCTTTCAGTTGCTTGCTCTCGTTTGCTGTATTCCCGCCTCCGGCCACGCTGCCGGATATCGCCGTCACGCGGCTCCGCTGCCGGCGACTGTCACCAGCGATAGTGTGCAAAAGCGCGGTTCGCCTCGGCCATCTTGTGCGTGTCCTCACGTCGCTTGACCGAGGCCCCCAGACCGTTGCTGGCATCCAGGATTTCGTTTGCCAGGCGCTCGACCATGGTCTTCTCCCGGCGTTGCCGCGCGAAGGTGACGAGCCAGCGCAGCGCCAGCGTCGTCGCCCGGTCGGCGCGCACCTCGACGGGCACCTGATAGGTCGCACCGCCCACCCGGCGGCTGCGCACCTCCAGGGCCGGTCTCACATTGTCCAGAGCGCGCTTGAGCGTAATGACCGGATCGGTGCCGGTCTTTTCGCGGGCTTGTTCGAGCGCACCATAGACAATGCGCTCAGCCAGGGATTTCTTCCCTTTCAGCAGAACTTTGTTCACCAACTGGGTGACCAGTTGTGATCCGTAGACCGGGTCGTTGACCAGCGGACGCTTGGGCGCCGGTCCCTTGCGCGGCATCAGCCCTTCTCCTTCTTGGCGCCATAGCGGCTGCGGGCTTGCTTACGGTTTTTGACACCCTGGGTGTCGAGCGAGCCGCGGATGATCTTGTACCGCACCCCGGGCAGGTCTTTAACCCGCCCGCCGCGCACCAACACCATCGAGTGTTCCTGCAGGTTATGACCCTCGCCGGGGATGTACGCCGTCACCTCAACCTGGCTGGTCAGCTTCACACGCGCGACCTTCCGCAGCGCCGAGTTCGGTTTTTTCGGCGTGGTGGTGTACACCCGGGTGCACACGCCACGCCGCTGCGGGCTGCCCTTGAGCGCGGCCGTCTTGACCTTCGCGACCTTGTCGCGGCGCCCCTTGCGGACCAGCTGCTGGATGGTTGGCATCTACCGGCTTCCTGTGTTGCGTTGTATGGTCTGTCCTGCAGTTATGCCCGGCCGCAGTACCCCGCGACCGGGTGTGTCGCATGCGCTTGCCCCGGACCTATCCCGTTGCGGCGTGGACATGCGAATTGGCCCGGCGTGCGCGCCTACGTCACCAAAGGCGCCGTGAGCCGCCAGGCACGAGCTACCACAATACCTGCCCCCGGTCGGGCGGGTCAAAGCGACGCCACCCACCCCGGCACCGGGTCATCGCAGCTTTCTAGCCCTGCCGGTCGGGGTCCCGTCGGCGCTCCAGGCCTGCCGCCAGCCGCAGCACCATATCGGTGAAGAGCGCGTCGGTGTCGATGTCGTCCATCACACCCGTCATCTCGAGCAACACGAACCCATGCAGTGCCGACCAGAACTCCAGTGCCGCGTGGAAGGCTTGCTCGCCGGTCAGGCCGTAGGAGGACAGCACCGCGATCACCGGCGCGGCTGCAGCCCTGGTCGCCGCGGTGTAGTCGGGGTCATCACCGCCCGGTGGCATCCGGGTGAACGCCGCATACCTCCCGGGGTGGTGATGGGCGTAGCTGCGGTAGGCGCCCGCCATGACCAGCACAGCGTCGTCGCCGCTGCGGCCCTGCCCGGCCCTGTGGAGCATGCCGATGATGTCGTCGATGACGCGCATCCGTACGGTCCGGCGCAGATCCTCCAGGCTGTGCACGTGGTTGTACAGCGATGGCCCCTTGGTTCCGAGTTGGGTCGCCAGCGCGTTGATGCTCAGCGCATCCCAGCCTTCCCGGTCTAAGAAGGTAAGGGCAGCGTTGACGATGACATCGCGGCTCAGCCTGGCCGACCGCGGGACTGATCTGCTGCCGGCACGCGAGCGGCTCGCCGCTGACGGCTGATCCGGCTGAGCTGTCATGGCGATCACCCTTCGGTTGCCACGATGGTCACCACCGCGTTCCCCGGCGGAAGGTCAGCGAAGAACTCTAGTGGACGTAGCGCCCAACCCGCGCCATGCCTGGGCTGGCGCGGCACGCCGCCGGCGCACCGCTTTTTGCTGCCCACCGGCGAAACCGATCGCCCGCACATCAACCAACACGCCCATCGCGCACCCGGATGCACGTACGCTCAGACGAGCAGACCATGCGCTCTGGCGAGAGGAGCAGCCGGTGAAAACAGCGCTTGTCGGCTCGATGCTGGTCGCCTGGGCGCTTGCCGTCCCGGCCGCGTTGACGGGCGGGACACCGGCCGCGAACGCCAAAAACGGCGATACCCATATCACCGGGCAAGGCGTCGAGCAGACGGTGGACTGCAATGACTCCACATTGCTGGTCGACGGCACCGCCAACACCGTCCACGCGCTGGGCACCTGCTGGGCGGTGACGATGATGGGATCGGGTAATACGGTCATCGCAGACACTGTCGTCAACGACATCACCGTCTACGGGTGGAATGAAACGGTGTACTTCCACAACGGCGACCCGTTCATCTGGGACCGCGGCCGTGAACTGGGCATGGTCAACCGGATCACCCGGGTGCCGACGTGAGACCGGCTGCGTTCGAGATCAGGGGCAAAGCCGCATACGGCGCCAATAGCGGGACGGATAGAGGGATGATGCGGGCCATCAGCACCGACTTCACCAGACCGGCGGCCGGGGCGCTGGCCGTCACGCTCGCGGCCCTGCTGGCGGCTTTCGCGCCGGCCGGCTGCGCTCCGAAGAACAAGGGCGCGGCCCCGTCGACCACGAGCACGGCAAGCGCCGGCGCGCAGTTCGAGGTAGGCAACACACTCAACTACGCCTCATTCGGCACGACTGCCGAACTTGACTGCGGCAACGGCAAATCGCTGGACGTCGGCGGTTCCAACAACACCTTGACCGTCAAGGGCACCTGCGCGTCGGTGAATATCGGCGGCGCAGACAACAAAGTCACCCTCGACAAGATCGACCAGCATCTCAGTGTGGTGGGGCTGAACAACACCGTCATCTACAAAAGTGGTGACCCGAAGGTCGATAACCTCGGCTCGGGTAACACCATCACCAAAAAGTGACCGCCGGGCCAGCGATTAGACCAGAATAAGCCGGCCGGCTTCGCTCACGCGGGCGCTCCGTGACGCCCCGCACCGGCCGCGAACCGCCCGGCACCGGCCATCGCCTCGTCCGCGACCCGGGAAATGCTGGCGAACTCGGCGTCGAGCGCCTCAGCTTCCGGCAGCCCCCACTGGTGCAGCGCCGACAGCCGATCCGATCGCATGCACTGCTGCGGCAGCGCGGCCAGCTGAGCTGCCAGCTCCTCGGCTGCCCGGCGGGCTTGACCCTTGGGCACGACGCGGTTGGCCAAGCCCATCATGAGCGCTTCGTCGGCTTTCACCGCGCGGCCGGTGAGGATCATATCCATCGCCCGGCTGTGCCCGATCAGCCGCGGCAGCCGAACGGTGCCGCCGTCGATGAGCGGCACTCCCCACCGCCGGCAGAATACCCCGAAGACCGCGTCCTCTTCGGCCACCCGCAGATCGCACCACAGCGCCAGCTCCAGGCCACCGGCCACCGCGTAACCACTGACCGCCGCGATGACCGGTTTGGACAGCACCATCCGCGTCGGGCCCATCGGCCCGGGCCCGGTGCGGTGCACGGCGTTGGCCTCCGGGGTGCCGAAAGCTTTCAAATCAGCTCCGGCGCAAAAGCTGCCACCCGCACCCCATAAAACCGCCACCGACGCGGTGTCGTCGCGGTCGAACTGGTCGAACGCCGCGTACAGCGCAGCAGCCGTTGGACCGTTGACGGCGTTACGCGCTTCCGGCCGATTGAGGATCACCGTCGTCACCGGCCCATGACGTTCGACACGCACCGGGTCACTCATGTCGCCTCCACTAGTTGGGTTCGGTTGCGCCGTGCGATCAGTTCGGCGGCGAAATCGTGGTACGCGCTGCGCAATTGCCCGCCCGGCCAGTCGGCAGGCAGGAGCTCCGCCGGCAGCATCGGGTCGGTCAGCAAATGGCGCACTATCGCCGCTGCCACGACAAATCGTGCGCGGGTGTCCGACGCGCTGCCCATCTCCTGAAGTAAACGCCGCCCCGCGCGCGCCCACTTCGGCAGGTCCCACAGCTGTGCGGCTAACTCGGCAGGTGCTGCATCACGGGCCTTCAACACCCGCACCTGAGCACGAATACCGGGCTCGAGGTCGACATCGATATTGTCGGGCCGCAGCCACACCCCTTCACGCAGTTCAGCGAAACGCTTGCTGTGCAGGCTTGTTCGCAACGCAGCACGGGTGCGTGCGTCAGCGCCCACGCTGGTGACGACCAGGGTGATCCAGTAACCGCGCCACGGCCGCACCCTCATGCTTATCGCCTCGTCTTGACGACGCTGACGGGCCAGCAGCCGGTCCGAGAGCCGATAGCCATCGGCTGAGCGGACCAGGTCGCCGGCGCTGACCATCCGGGTGAGCGCGACCCGCAAAGTGGTCTCTTTGATACCGAAATCCTCAGTCAACCTGATTAGTTCACTTGCGCTGGCCCAGGCAGGGTGCGCACCGAGCAGCACAGAAAGCACCACCGACCGAGCGGTCATGCGCGCCAACGTCTTTGGCACCGTCTACACCTGCGACGTTTGCCGGCCGTAGTCGCCGAACGGCTCGTCGCGGTGGCGCACCGCTTCCCGGAAACCGTGCTGAACCGCATCGGCGACGAAAGCGTGCCCCTCGGGGGTGTGGCGAGCGATACCGTCGAACACAGTGCCGACCATTCTGCTCGTCGCAACGCCTTGTTGCAGCAGAGCCGAATTCAGCGCAAGCTTGACCATGATCAGCTGGTTGACCGGGATAGCGGCGATGCGGGCCACCAGCCGCTCGGTGCGCTCGTCGAGGTCTTCCGGCGCCGGCGCCTCAACCGCCAAGCCCCACTCGGCGGCCTGAGCGCCGGTGATGCAATCTCCAGTCAGCAGAAGGCGTTTGGCTCGCTGGTCACCCAGCCGGTGCGCCCACAAGCCCGCTGCCGGCACGCCCCATACCCGCGTCGGTGGGTAGCCGATCTTGGCGTCGGCGGCAGCGATCACCTGATCGGCGTGCAGCGCAATATCGGTGCCGCCGGCCACACAGTAGCCGTGGATCTTGACGACCGTCGGCTTGTCGGCGTACATGAGGCTGGAAAAACCGCGCACGAAACGGCTCATCATCTGGTAGTCGATCATCGGATCCCACGGCTGATCCGGCCGGTGGTTGAGGGCCTGGGTTTTCCCGTCGAGCACGGTGCCCCGATACGAGCTCCCGCCACCGGCCGACGACGACCCCTCGGCATAGGCGCTCAGATCGAACCCGGCACAAAATCCCTCGCCGCGGCCGGACACCAGGATCACGTGCACGTTGGGGTCGAGGTCTGCACGCTCGACGAGAGCAGCGAGCTCCACCGGTGTGTCGGCGACGATCGCGTTACCTTTTTCGGGCCTGTTGAAGGTGATCCGCGCAACCCGGTCGGTGACCTCATAGGTCATCGTCTTGAGGTTGTCGAAGTCGACTGGTCTGATCGCGTGGGTCATCCCTTCACCAGCGCTCGCTCGAGGATAGGCGCAAGATCCAGCCCCGTCGGCAGGGTGCCGAACGCCCCGCCCCACTGCCGGCCGAGCCGGGTGGCCAAAAACGCCTCCGCGACGGCGGGGTGCCCGTGGCGCACCAGCAGCGAACCCTGCAGCGCCAGGCAAATACCCTCGGCCACCGTGCGGGCACGGTACTGGATGGTCTCAGAGTCGCCGAGCTGGCGCTTGAGGTCTTCGACATGGGCGTCCAGCCGGGGATCCTGACCCGCGGTGGTGCCCAGCTCCGAAAACAGCACGTCGACACATTCGGGCCGAGTTGCCATGGCGCGCAAGGTGTCCAGCGCACTGACATTGCCGGAACCCTCCCAGATGCCCATAAGCGGGGCTTCCCGGTACAGCCGCGGCATCCCGGAGTCCTCGACATAACCGTTGCCGCCCAGGCATTCCAGCGCCTCAGCCGCGTGTGGAGTGGAACGCTTGCACACCCAGTACTTGCTGGCAGCCAGCCCGATACGGCGCAGCAGCGCCTCGGTGTGGTCACCTCGCACCGCGTTATCGGTTGCGCCGGCCATCCGCATCGCCACCATGGTGGCGGCCTCGGCTTCCACAGCCAGGTCCGCCAGAACGTTGCGCATCAACGGCTGGTCGATCAGATAGGCGCCGAACGCTTTGCGGTGTTGGGCGTGGTGGATGGCGTGTGTCAGACCGGTCCGCATGCTGGTGGCACTGGCCAGTGTGCAGTCCAGCCGCGTCAAGTTGACCATCTCGATGATGGTGGGCACACCGCGGCCCTCCTCCCCGACCAGCCACGCGATGGCACCGTCATATTCGACCTCGGCAGATGCGTTGGCGTGGTTGCCCAGTTTGTTCTTCAGCCGCTGCAAAAACATCCGGTTGCGGGTGCCGTCCGGCAGCACCCGGGGCAATAAGAAGCACGACAGACCGCCGGCCGCCTGGGCGAGCACCAGGAAGATGTCGCACATCGGCGCGGAAGTGAACCACTTGTGCCCGGTCAGGCGGTAGCTGCCGTCACCGTTGCGGGTCGCCTGGGTCGTGTTGGCCCGCACGTCGGATCCGCCCTGTTTTTCGGTCATCGACATGCCCGCCGTCACTCCGGCTTTGGCGGTGGGGATCTTCAGCTCGGGGTCATAGGCGCGGCTTGTCAGCAGTGGCTCGTAAACCTGCGCCAGTTCCGGGTTGAAACGCAGCGCCGGAACGACGGCGTAAGTCATCGAGATGGGGCACATGTGGCCGGGCTCGACGGTCCACACCGACGTTTTGGCTGCCCGGACTACATGCGCGCCCGGCCGGTCGTCGGCCCACGGGGCGGCGTGCAGGCCGTGGGAGATGGCCGTGCGCATCAGCTCGTGATACGCCGGATCATATTCCACTTCGTCGATGCGATGCCCGTACCGATCGTGGGTGTGCAAGATCGGCCGGTTGCGGTCGGCGAGCTCACCCCACCGTTGGGCTTGTGCCGTCCCGGACAACGCCCCCAGCTCGGTCACCTCGTCCACGCCCCACTGTCCGCCCTCGCGGACCAGCGCCTCGAGCAGAACCGGTGATGACGCCGGATTGTAGTTCTCCAGCGGCGGAACCTGGTTGGTGACGATATGGGTATCTGGCATTGGTTCAGTGTTACATTTTGTCGACAACTGCACAAGACATGTAATAACGGGCGGGCGCCGTCGACGCGGCACGCCCGGTCTCAGGCGCGGCGGGCGCCGCGTCGCTAACCGGCCAGGTGTGCGCGCAGGAAAGCGATATCGTCCCTGCGGCCCGCGTCCGGGGTTTCGCAGACGACCGGCGCGCCGGCCGCTTTGATGACGCTGATCAGCACCTCCGGGTCGATTTGGCCGGCGCCGATGTTGGCGTGGCGGTCCGCGCCCGAGCCCGCTGCGTCTCTGGAGTCGTTGCAATGCACCAAATCGATTCGGCCCGTGATCGACTTGATGCGATCGACGGCGGCGACCAGCGACTCGCCGGCCGCCCAGGTGTGGCAGGTGTCAAGACAAAAGCCGATACCGGTATCGCCGATGTGGTCCCACAGCCGCGCGATGGTGTCGAAGTGGCGGGCCATCGCGTGCTCCCCGCCGGCGGTGTTCTCCAGATACACCGGGACGTCGGTCTCGAGGCGCTCCATCGCCTTGCGCCACCGCTCACAACCGGCCTGAATGTCATCGTCATCGGCGTGGCCGCCGTGCACGATCACGGCGGTGGCCGCGATCTCGGCGGCCGCGTCGCAGGTGTCCTGCAGCATCTTGCGGGAGGGAATGCGCACGCGGTTGTTCGCGGAGGCGACGTTGATCAGATACGGCGCATGGACATACAGCGGCACCGGGGATTTCCGCAGCTGCTCGGCATCATCGCGCGGTGTGGGCTTCTTCCAGCTCTGCGGGTTGCCGAGGAAGATCTGCACGATATCGGCGCCCTCGGACTGGGCCGCAGCCAGCGGATGCTGCGGGCTGACGTGCGAACCGATCAGCACCATCCCCAGTGTAGTGAGCGCGCCTCAGCCAGCACCAGGCGGCGACGTATCACCGGCAGCCGCCAAAGCCCCCCATTTCGGCGCGGCAGGGGGCTTCGGCGGTTTCCGTGCGGTTCGCGGCAGTCTACCGGTAATCCGAGTAGCCGTAGTCGTCCAGCGGCACCGCAGCCCCGGTGGCCTGCCCGAAATCGGGGCTGTAGTACTGGTCCTCGTACGACGGGATCGTGTAGGCAGCCGCGCGCGCCTCCTCGGTGGGCTGCACCTGGATGTTGCGGTAGCGGGAAATCCCGGTCCCGGCCGGGATCAGCTTGCCGATGATCACGTTCTCCTTCAGACCGTTGAGCCGGTCGCTGCGACGGTTGATCGCCGCATCGGTCAGCACGCGGGTGGTCTCCTGGAACGACGCCGCGCTCAGCCACGAGTCGGTGGCGAGGCTCGCCTTGGTGATCCCCATCAGCACGGGGCGACCGGCGGCAGGCTCGCCGCCTTCGGCCACCACCCGGCGGTTTTCGGCCTCGAATTCCGCGCGATCGATCAGCGAGCCGGGCAAGAACTCGGTTGAGCCCGAATCGATGACGGTCACACGCCGCAGCATCTGCCGCACGATCACCTCGATGTGCTTGTCGTGGATCGACACACCCTGCGCCCGGTAGACCTCCTGAACCTCCCGGACCAGGTGAACCTGCACCTCGCGGGGACCCTGTACCCGGAGCACCTCGTGCGGATCAGCGGAGCCTTCCAGCAGCTGCTGGCCGACCTCGACGTGGTCGCCGTCGGCGAGTACCCGCTCGGTGCCGTCCTCATGCTTGAACACCCGCAGCCGCTGACGCTTGGAGAGCTTGTCGTAGACCACCTCGTCGCCGCCATCGTCGGGGACGATGGTGATCTTGTAGAACTTGTCGCCCTCCTCGAGCCGTATCCGGCCGCTCACCTCGGCGATCGGTGCCTTACCCCGGGGCACCCGGGCCTCGAACAGCTCCTGGACCCGCGGCAGACCGCCGGTGATGTCCTCACCGACACCGCCCTGGTGGAATGTCCGCATCGTCAGCTGTGTCCCGGGCTCGCCGATGGACTGGGCCGCGACGATACCGACGGCTTCGCCGATGTCGACCAGTTTGCCGGTCGCCATCGACCGTCCGTAACAGGTCGCGCAGACCCCCATCCCGGTCGCACAGGTCAGCACCGACCGCACCTTCACCTGGGTGATGCCGGCCGCCAGCAACGCCTCGATCTCGGGGTCACCCAGATCCCGGCCGCGCTCGACGATGACGTTGCCGTCCTTGTCGACCGCGTCGGTGCCCAACGTGCGCGCATAGGCCGAGGTCTCGATATAGGGATCGCGAATCAAGGTGCCGTCGGGCTGACGTTCTGCCAAGTCCACGACGATGCCGCGCTCGGTGCCGCAGTCACCCTCGCGCACAATGACGTCCTGCGACACGTCGACCAGGCGCCGGGTCAGATAACCTGAGTCGGCGGTTCGCAAAGCGGTGTCCGCCAGACCCTTCCGGGCGCCGTGGGTGTTGATGAAGTACTCCAGCACCGTCAGGCCCTCGCGGAACGACGATTTGATCGGCCGCGGAATGAACTCCCCCTTCGGGTTGGTCACCAGCCCCTTCATCCCGGCCAGTGTGCGGGTCTGGGTGAAGTTCCCGGTGGCACCCGAATCGACGATCATGATGATCGGATTGTCGTCCGGGTAGTGCTCCCGCAGCCGCTGACCGACTTCGTCGGTGGCCTCTTTCCAGATCTCCACGAGTGCCTCGTTGCGCTCGTCACGGTTCAACGCACCACGCTGGAACTGTTTTTCCACCTTGTCGGCCCGCTCCTCGTACGCGTCGAGGATCTCCTGCTTGCCCGGCGCCACCAGTACGTCGGCCATCGACACGGTCACACCGCTTCGGGTGGCCCAGTAAAAACCGGCGTCCTTGAGCTTGTCGACGGTCTGAGCCACCACGATCATCGGGTAGCGCTCCGCGAGGTCGTTGATGATGGTGGCCTGCACCTTTTTGTGCATCTGCTCGTTGACGAAGGGGTATCCCACGGGCAGCAGTTCGTTGAACATCACCCGGCCCAGCGTGGTTTCTGCCATCCAGGGATCTCCTGGGCGCCAACCATTTTCGCCGAAGAGCTCCGCCTCGACTTCCGGTGGCGGACGCAGCTGGGTCAGCCGTACCTTGATCTTGGCCCGCACGCTCAAAGCACCACGGTCCATCGCCATGATGGCCTCCGCAGGCGAGCTGTAGACACCGCGTTCCGGCGAATCCTTGGTGGCAGGCTGATATTCACCGATATCGCCGGGCACTTCGGTGGTCAGGTAGTACAGCCCGGTCACCATGTCCAGCCGCGGCATGGCCAGCGGCCGTCCCGACGCCGGCGAGAGGATGTTGTTGGAGGACAGCATCAAGATGCGGGCCTCGGCCTGCGCTTCCGCGGACAGCGGCAGGTGCACGGCCATCTGGTCCCCGTCGAAGTCGGCGTTGAACGCCTCACACACCAACGGGTGCAGCTGAATCGCCTTGCCCTCGATCAGCATTGGCTCGAAGGCCTGGATACCCAGCCGGTGCAAGGTGGGTGCCCGGTTCAGCAGCACCGGGTGCTCGGCGATGACCTCCTCGAGCACGTCCCACACCTGCGGACGCTGACGCTCCACCATTCGCTTGGCGCTCTTGATGTTCTGCGCGTGGTTGAGGTCAACCAGCCGCTTCATCACAAACGGCTTGAACAGCTCCAACGCCATCAGCTTGGGCAGACCGCACTGGTGCAGTTTGAGCTGCGGACCGACCACGATCACCGAACGCCCCGAGTAGTCGACACGCTTACCGAGCAGGTTCTGGCGGAACCGGCCCTGCTTGCCTTTGAGCAGATCCGACAGCGACTTCAGGGGACGGTTGCCCGGCCCGGTGACCGGGCGGCCGCGGCGGCCGTTGTCGAACAGCGCGTCCACCGATTCCTGCAGCATGCGCTTCTCGTTGTTGACGATGATCTCCGGTGCACCGAGGTCGATCAGTCGCTTGAGCCGGTTGTTGCGGTTGATCACCCGCCGGTACAGGTCGTTGAGGTCACTGGTGGCGAACCGGCCACCGTCGAGCTGCACCATCGGGCGCAGCTCCGGCGGGATCACCGGCACCGCGTCGAGCACCATGCCCATCGGCGAGTTGCCCGACTGCTGGAACGCCGCCACCACCTTGAGCCGCTTGAGCGCGCGAAGCTTCTTTTGCCCCTTGCCGTTTCGGATGACCTCACGCAGCGCTTCAGCTTCGGCGTCGATGTCGAAGTTCTCGATGAGCTTCTGGATCGCCTCCGCACCCATCGCCCCGGTGAAGTACTCCCCGTAACGGTCGACCAGCTCGCGGTACAGGTTCTCGTCGACGATCAGCTGCTTGGGCGCCAGCTTGGTGAAGGTGCTCCAGATTTCCTCCAGCCGGTCCAGCTCGCGCTGGGCCCGGTCGCGGATCTGGCGCATCTCGCGCTCCCCGCCGTCACGCACCTTGCGCTTGGCGTCGGCTTTGGCACCCTCCGCTTCCAGCTGGGCCAGGTCGGCCTCCAGCTTCTGGGCGCGGGCCTCCAGATCGGCATCGCGCTGGTCTTCAATGGCCTTGCGCTCCACGGCCATCTCAGCTTCCAGCGTCGACAGCTCGTTATGCCGCAGTTCTTCGTCGACATCGGTGATGACGTAAGCGGCAAAGTAGATGATCTTCTCCAGGTCCTTGGGCGCCAGGTCCAGCAAATACCCCAGCCGGCTCGGCACGCCCTTGAAGTACCAGATGTGGGTGACCGGGGCGGCCAGCTCAATGTGGCCCATCCGCTCGCGGCGCACCTTGGCGCGGGTCACCTCCACACCGCAACGCTCACAGATGATGCCCTTGAACCGCACCCGCTTGTACTTGCCGCAGTAGCACTCCCAGTCGCGAGTCGGTCCGAAGATCTTCTCGCAGAACAGGCCGTCTTTCTCCGGCTTCAGCGTGCGGTAGTTGATGGTCTCCGGCTTTTTGACCTCGCCGTAGGACCACTGCCGGATATCGTCGGCGGTGGCCAGGCCGATGCGGAGTTCATCGAAGAAGTTGACGTCGAGCACGTAACTTCCTTTCCCCATGCGGGTTGAGTGACTAGCGGTTATAGCTCTTCTTCGGTTTTGCGGACTGTTGCGTTAGCACGCACGAAAGTCAGGCGAGGTCCTCGACGGACGCGGATTCGTTGCGCGACAAATTGATTCCCAAGTTGGCTGCAGCCCGCTCCAGGTCGTCGTCTTCACCCTCGCGCAGCTCGATAGCCGCGCCGTCTTTGGCGAGCACCTCCACGTTCAGGCACAGCGACTGCAGTTCCTTGAGCAGCACCTTGAACGACTCGGGGATACCCGGTTCGGGGATGTTTTCGCCCTTGACGATCGCCTCGTAGACCTTGACCCGCCCGACGGTGTCGTCGGATTTGATGGTCAACAGCTCCTGCAGCGTGTAGGCGGCGCCGTAGGCCTGCATGGCCCAGCACTCCATCTCACCGAACCGCTGACCACCGAATTGCGCCTTACCACCGAGCGGCTGCTGGGTGATCATCGAGTACGGGCCGGTGGAGCGGGCGTGGATCTTGTCGTCCACCAGGTGGTGCAGCTTCATGATGTACATGTAGCCGACGGTCACCGGGTAGGGGAACGGTTCCCCGGAGCGGCCGTCGTAGAGCACCGCCTTGCCGTCACCGTCGACCAGCACCTCGCCGTCGCGGTTGGGCAGCGTGGCCGACAGCAGACCCTGCAGCTCCTCCTCCCGCGCGCCATCGAACACCGGTGTGGCCACGATCGTGTTCGGCTCGGCCTCCAGCAGCTCCTCGGGCATCTTGGACGCCCAGTCCGGCACCCCCTTGGAGGTGTCGATCTTCCAGCCGCTGTGCGCGCACCAGCCCAGATGGGTTTCCAGGATCTGGCCGATGTTCATCCGGCGCGGCACCCCATGGGTGTTGAGGATGATGTCCACCGGGGTGCCGTCCGGCAGGAACGGCATATCCTCGACGGGCAGAATCTTGCCGATCACGCCCTTGTTGCCGTGCCGGCCGGCCAGTTTGTCGCCGTCGGAGATCTTACGTTTCTGGGCCACGTACACGCGGACCAGTTCGTTGACGCCGGCCGGCAGTTCGTCGTCCTCGTCGCGGGAGAACACCCGGATGCCGATCACCTTGCCGGATTCGCCGTGCGGCACCTTCAGCGAGGTGTCCCGGACTTCGCGGGCCTTCTCGCCGAAGATCGCCCGCAGCAGCCGCTCCTCGGGGGTCAGCTCGGTCTCCCCCTTCGGGGTCACCTTGCCGACCAGGATGTCGCCGTCGCGAACCTCGGCGCCGATGCGCACGATACCGCGCTCGTCGAGGTCGGCCAGCGCCTCGTCGGAGACGTTGGGGATATCGCGGGTGATCTCCTCCGCGCCCAGTTTGGTGTCGCGGGCGTCGATCTCGTGTTCCTCGATGTGGATCGAGGTGAGGATGTCCTCCTCGACGAGCCGGTTGGAGATGATGATCGCGTCCTCGTAGTTGTGGCCTTCCCACGGCATGATCGCCACCAGCAGGTTCTTGCCCAGGGCCATCTCGCCGTGGTCGGTGCACGGGCCGTCGGCGATCACCTGACCGGCCTCCACCCGGTCACCGGCGTCGACGATCGGACGCTGGTTGGCGCAGGTGCCGTGGTTGGTGCGGGCGAACTTGCGCATCCGGTACGTGTGCCGGGTGCCGTTATCGGTCATCACCGTGATGTAGTCGGCGGACACTTCTTCGACGACACCGCTCTCGTCGGCGACGACGACGTCGCCGGCGTCGATCGCGGCGCGCAACTCCATCCCGGTGCCCACCAGGGGCCGCTCGCTGCGCACCAGCGGAACGGCCTGGCGCTGCATGTTGGCCCCCATCAGGGCGCGGTTGGCGTCGTCATGCTCCAAGAACGGGATCATGGCGGTGGCCACCGACACCATCTGGCGCGGCGAGACGTCCATGTAATCCACCTCGGAGGAGGACACGTACTCGACCTCGCCGCCCTTGCGGCGCACCAGTACCCGGGCCTCGGTGAACCGGCCGTCATCGTCGAGCGGGGAGTTGGCCTGCGCGACGACGTGGCGGTCTTCCTCGTCGGCGGTCAGGTATTCGATCTGGTCGGTCACCACACCGTCGACCACCTTGCGGTACGGGGTTTCGATGAACCCAAACGGGTTGACCCGGGCGTACACCGACAGCGAGCCGATCAGACCGATGTTGGGTCCCTCGGGGGTCTCGATCGGGCACATCCGCCCGTAGTGGCTCGAGTGCACGTCGCGGACCTCCAGCCCGGCGCGTTCCCGGGACAGGCCGCCCGGGCCCAGCGCCGAGAGCCGCCGCTTGTGGGTGAGCCCCGACAGCGGGTTGTTCTGGTCCATGAACTGGGAGAGCTGGCTGGTGCCGAAGAACTCCTTGATCGCGGCGACCACCGGGCGGATGTTGATCAGCGTCTGCGGGGTGATCGCCTCGACATCCTGGGTGGTCATCCGCTCGCGCACCACCCGCTCCATCCGGGACATGCCCACCCGGATCTGGTTTTGGATCAACTCGCCGACCGTGCGCAGCCGACGGTTGCCGAAATGGTCGATATCGTCGGTTTCCACCAGCACCTCGACACCGCCGGGGACGGTCATCGTGGGATGTCCCTCATGCAGCCGCACCAGGTATTCGATGGTGGCGACGATATCCTCTTCGGTCAGGGTCACGGTGGTGAGCGCAACGTCCAGGCCGAGTTTCTTGTTGACCTTGTAGCGGCCGACCCGGGCCAGGTCGTAGCGCTTGTCCTTGAAGAACAGATTCTCCAGCAGCGTCTGGGCGGACTCTTTGGTCGGCGGTTCGCCGGGGCGCAGCTTGCGGTAGATGTCCAGCAACGCGTCGTCGGTGCCGGCGGTGTTGTCCTTGTCCAGCGTGGACATCATGATCTCGGAAAAACCGAACCGCTCGGTGATCTGCTGGCCGGTCCAGCCCAGCGCCTTGAGCAGCACAGTGACCGGCTGGCGGCGTTTGCGGTCGATGCGCACCCCGACGGTGTCACGTTTGTCGACGTCGAATTCCAGCCAGGCACCGCGGCTCGGGATCACCTTGACCGAGTGCAGCGTCTTGTCCGTGGACTTGTCGATGGTCTCGTCGAAGTACACCCCGGGTGAGCGCACCAGCTGGCTGACCACCACCCGCTCGGTCCCGTTGATGATGAACGTGCCTTTTTCGGTCATCATCGGGAAGTCGCCCATGAACACCGTCTGGCTCTTGATCTCGCCGGTGTTGTTGTTGATGAACTCGGCGGTGACGAACAGCGGGGCCGCATACGTCATGTCCTTGTCTTTGCACTCGTCGATGGGGGCTTTGACCTCATCAAACCGAGGATCGGAAAAAGACAGTGACATCGACCCGGAAAAGTCCTCGATCGGCGACAGCTCGGCGAGGACTTCCTCGAGCCCGCTGAGCGGCTGGGCCTCACCGCGGGCGAGCGCGGCCTCGCGCCAGCGCGGCGCGCCGATCAGCCAGTCGAAGGAGTCGAGTTGCACATCAAGCAGCCCCGGAACTTCGAGGGGTTCGCGAAGCTTGGCGAAGGAAATACGGTTAGGCGCTCCGGGGACGGAGTTGTAGGACGACGTGTGAGGGTTGGTCTTGGTCTGGCGGGTAACTGCCAAGATGCATCCTTCCAGCACCGGGTGCGACTACCGGTCCGGCGCACCGGACCTATTCGCCGCGATAGTCGGGTCGTTTCGGCTGGCGAACGATCTGTCCGGGTCTCACGCACGCAACTGAAAGTGCTGAGCCATGATGGGGAGCTCAGGCCAAAGACCACAGTGTCAAGTGGCGGGTGAGATGGGCAGGAAGTAGCCAGCGCAACGTCCAACGATAGCGCAGGACTGCGCGTTCCTCAACTACCGTGCCCCGCGGTCCCGGCGCTGGCTGGCGTATCGACCGTCCGGTGCACCATGCTGCCCAACAGACTGGCCCGTTTGCGCCCGTCCGTCAAGGGGTGACGCGCCGGGTCGCGAACGACATCTGCTCCCCCGGGGCGAATCGACGGCTTCTCAGTAGTCCCCCTGGGCGGGGATCGACGCGGTGGGCGCCTCCTCCTCGCCGCGATGCCGGCCGATGGCGACCTCGTCGGGCAGCTCGTGCGCCACGAACTTGTGCGTGCCCTCCAGGTCGTCGAGAATCGCGGCCTGCGCGTTCTTGGGCAGCGTGTGCAGGATCTCGCGCACACGAGCGCGGCGGCGGGCCACCGCTTTGCGTTCCGGCATCCCCGGTGTGGGGGTGATCTGCGGCGGCACACCCTCGATATCCTCGACCCCGCCGTCGTGATGACCCATTTCCAGGTGCGCCTGCTCCTCGGCCATCGTCGCCTCGTCTTTTTCCTCGGACATGCCGATCGGGCCGATGCGCCGACCGTTGAGGAACTGACGCACAACCGGCTCGTCGCTGGTCAGCAGCACCTCACGGGGGCCGAACATCACCAGCTTGCGGCGGAACAGCATGCCCATGTTGTCCGGCACCGTGCGGGCGATGTTGATGTTGTGCGTCACGATCAAGATCGTGGCGTCGATCTGCGCGTTGATGTCGATGAGCAGCTGGCTCAGGTATGCGGTGCGCACCGGGTCCAGCCCCGAGTCGGGCTCGTCGCACAGGATGATCTGCGGGTCGAGCACCAGCGCCCGGGCCAGGCCCGCGCGTTTGCGCATACCACCGGAGATTTCCCCGGGGAACTTCTTCTCGTCCCCGCCCAAGCCGACCATCTCCAGCTTTTCCATGACGATGTCACGGATTTCGCTTTCCTTTTTCTTGGTGTGCTCGCGCAGCGGGAACGCGGTGTTGTCGTAGAGGTTCATGGACCCGAACAGGGCGCCGTCCTGGAACATCACCCCGAACAGGGTGCGGATCTCGTAGAGTTCCTTGGCCGTGCATTGGGTGATGTCGGTGCCGTCGATGATGACCGAGCCGCGCTCCGGCCGCAGCAGGCCGATCAACGATTTCAGGAACACCGACTTGCCGGTCCCCGAAGGGCCCAGCAGCACGCTGACCTCACCGGCTGGGATATCCATCGTGACGTCTTCCCAGATCCGCTGGGATCCGAAGGACTTGCTCAGCCCCTCAACCTTGATAGCGGTACCCATACGACACCCTTCCTGCGACCCTTCCGGCGGCGCCCCGCACTACCCGCCCCGCTTGTGGCATGAGTCACTGTAGCGCACCCGAAGACCGGCATCACGTCCGTCCGGCAGCCAAAAATTGCTGACGGCGCCAACCCTGTTGGTCCTTGTCACGGCCGGGGTGCGGCCCTCCCCCCGCATCGCGTCATCACCGGCGCGGGCGGCGCGACACCACACATCACCGCCGAGCAGCGGTGCCGGCTCCACCGCGGGGCACGGTGGTCAGCCCGAGGCCGGACCCGCCCGCGTCGGTGGTGGTAGCGCCGCGCAGCTGCGGGTGTTGATCGACGGATCGGTGACGTTTCCCGAATCCCGCGTCCCGGGAGTGTGCCGCGGACCTACTTGACGGTGACGCTGGCGCCGGCGGCCTCCAACTTGTTCTTGGCCTCCTCGGCCGCCTCCTTGCCGACCTTCTCCAGTACCGGCTTGGGCGCGCTGTCGACCAAATCCTTGGCTTCCTTGAGGCCCAGGCCGGAGACGATCTCGCGGACAACTTTGATGACGCCGATTTTCTTGTCGCCGGCCGATTCGAGGATGACGTCGAACTCGGTCTGCTCCTCAGCCTCCTCAGCGGCAGCCGCCGGCCCGGCTCCCGGAGCCGCCGCCACGGCGGCGACCGGGGCGGCCGCGGTGACCTCGAAGGTCTCCTCGAACTTCTTGACGAAGTCGGAGAGCTCCAGCAAGGTCATGTCCTTGAACGCGTCGAGCAGCTCGTCGGTGGTGAGCTTAGCCATGAGCCGGGGTCCTTCCTGTTCGATGCGACGTTATTGGTTGTCCGGTGCGTTGTCTGCGGGGGTTTGCGCGGCCGCGCCGGCGGGAGCCTCGGCGGCCTTCTTGTCCTGGAGGGCAGCCACCAGCCGGGCCACCTGGGACGCCGGCGCGCTGAATAGCCCAGCCGCCTTGGCGAGGTTGCCTTTCATCGCGCCGGCCAGTTTGGCCAGCAGCACCTCACGGGACTCCAAGTCGGCGATGCGCTCGACCTCGGCCACCGTGAGCGGGCGCCCATCCATGTAGCCGCCCTTGATGACCAGCGCCTTGTGCTCCTTGGCGAAGGTTTTGAGGGCCTTGGCGGCGTCCACCGGCTCGCCGGTGACGAACGCGATTGCCGTGGGGCCCACGAACAGCTCATCGAGACCTTCGATGCCGGCCTCGGCCGCGGCCCTTTTGACCAGAGTGTTCTTCGCCACCGCATAGGTGGCTGAGGGGCGCAAAGACCGGCGCAGCTCGGCCAGGTTGGCCACCGTGAGACCGCGATACTCGGTGATCAAAGCGGCAGTCGAGACCTTGAACTGCTCTGCGATGTCTGCGACGGCCGTGGCCTTTTCCGCCCGGACCATCCACAACCTCCTGGGATCTGCTGCGAGTACCGTGCGACCCTGCGGAGCCCGGGAACACCAAACGCCCCGACACAGCAAGTCGGGGCGCTACCCCGTCGGTGCGGCGACGGGAAATGCCTCGTCCTCCTGCGTGGGCCGCCCGGTGTGCCCGGACCTTCGACCGATGACTCGGTGACCGACGGTCTTCGGTGGATCGGCACCCACAATAGCGTGGCCGCCGCGATCAGCCAAAACCCGCGACACCGGGCGCACCGCGCTGCGCGCCCGTGATTGCCTGGGCCGGCACCGCCGGGCCCTGCGCGTCGACTGCGCACCGGACGACTCGCGGCTGCCCGGCGGGCTGACCAGCGGCGAGTCTGGCTGGGCTCAGGTGGTCGACGCGACCAGTGCCGCCGCCCCGATCAACCCGGCATTGCTTCCGAGCTCAGCGGGCGCCACCTGCAGCCCGCGGATGAAATCCAAGCCGGTACGGCACGACAACGCGGCCCGCAGCGGGTCGAATAACACCCGGCCGGATTCGGCGACTCCCCCGCCGATGACCACCCGGTCCAGGTCGCACACCGCCGCCACCGAGACGATCATCGCCGCGAGCGCGGTGGCGCCGCGGTCAAATGCCTGCACGGCCACCGCATCGCCGGTGGAGGCTGCCCGGGCCAGCGCCCGGGCCCCGGTTCCCACCCAGCCGTGGGCCCGCGCCCAGCGCACCATCGACGGCCCGGCGGCGACGGTTTCCACACAGCCGCGGCCACCGCATGCGCACGGCTGGCCGTCGGGATCGACCACCACGTGCCCGACGTGCCCGGCGTTGCCGGTTCGGCCCTGGTAGCCGGCGTCGTCGAGCACCAGGCCCCCGCCCACACCGGTGGACACCACGATGCCCAGCAGAAAACGTGCTCCCCGGCCGGCGCCGCGCCAGTGCTCGCCCAGCGCCATACACACACCGTCGCCGCCCAGCCGAACCGGCACACCGGGCACCGCGGCGCTGACGCGGTCGCGAAGCGGAAAACCGCGCCAGCACCCGATGTTGATCGGATCGACGGTGCCGCTGTGCCGGTCGATCGGGCCCGCCGCGGCGATGCCCACCGCACCCACCGCACCCGCTGCAACGGCCCGCTCCGCGGCGACCATATCCGCGACCACAGCCCAAACTTCTTCAGCACCAGCATTATTCGGTGTTGGACGACGGGCGCAATGGATCAATTCGCCGTCGGGATCGACCAACCCGGCGGCGATCTTGGTGCCGCCTATGTCCAGGCAGAGCGTCAGCATCGGTCAGTGGCGGTGGGTGTTATCGGGCTGACGCGGATCGCCGGGGTGTTCGTAGCCGGGGGCCAGCCGCACCAGCGCGGCCCGGCGCGCATCCAGCCACACCCGGAAGGCGCGGCGCCGCGCGGCGGCGCGCAGGTGGTCGGTGATCGCCGGCCGCACCAGATGCAGCGGCGGCGCGCTGACGCGGGCCCGCCAGCCCGGGTGACGGGCGGCCGGTGCGGCGAACCGCAGCGGGTTGCGGGCATGGTAGTCAGCCACCTCATCGGCGCTGACGTCGACCGTCTCGGTGACCCGGGCGAACAACGCCCGCGCCAGCGGGTCGGCGAGCGCGGCCGCGGCGATACTGCCGAGCTCCAGCCGCGCTGTGGCATCAGGTAACAGCTCGTGCTCGGTGGGCGCGGCTTCAGCGGTCAGGCCGCGGGCGCTGGCCTCGGCCGCGATCACCCGTTCGGTCACGATCAGCTGAGTCAGCCAGCGGCGCAGTTGCCGGCCCTCGCTGGTGCCCGCCGCGGGCAGCGCGGCCGCCAGTGCCCCCTGGCGCAACCGCAGCTCGCGCTGGTTGAGCTCGTCGAGCGTTACCGCGGTGCTGCCCACCGTGGCGATATTCATCGGACCATTCATCGGACCATTCATCGGACCATTCATCGGACCGTCACCTTCGCCGCGGGTGAGTACAGCAGCCGGCCCGCGCAGCCCGCCCGCACCAGGGCCCACCAGGTTCCGGGTTCCAGGTCGGCCGGCGGGGTCAGCTCGAAGCTGAGCTCGGCGGTGCCGCGGGCGGGCAGCACCGCTCCGAGCGCGGCCGGCGTCATCCATTCCCAGGTTCCCCACGGGCTGATCAGGTGCGCTTCCAGCGCCAGGGCAGCGCACGCGTGGGTGCCGACAGTGACGGTCAGGCGAGCCGAGGCGCCGGCATCCAGTTCGACATCGGCCGGCCCGCCGACCAGGTACACCACCCGGTCGTCCGCGGCCGGGCCGACCGACACCAGGCACACATCCTCGACCACCTGGTGCCAGGCGCGCGGGATCTCGTCCCCCAGCACACTCAGCTGTGCCCGCACCGGATAGAGCCCCGGCGGGGCGCCGGCCGGCACCGTCACCGCCAGCACGGCTTCGCGGTATTCGCCGGGCCGCAGGCGAACCGGCAGCTCCGCCGGGCTGGCGGGCCAACCCGTTGGGCACACGATTCTGACCGTCCCGCGCAGCGTCCGATCGGTGCAGTCGCTGGCCGCGGTGAGCCGCAGCGCCAGGTTGCTGCCCGGTTGGGCGGCCAGCCGCTGCGGATGCAGGTGGGCCACCGCCGGCAAACCACCGAGCGGGGCGGGGCCGCGGTTGTGCTGCCAGTAGCGGGCGTAGAGCGGTTGCGCCGCCTCCGCCTCGGGCGCCAGGGTGATGGCGGCGCCATGGTGCACCGCGGGCACATCCAGGCGTGCCAGTACGGTGGCGATCTGGTAGCCGTGCAGTGTGGCCGACCATACCGGCCGGTGTGGCTGTTCCAGCAGGCTGGCGCTGCGCAGGTCGCGCACCGCGCCGACTGGCGAGCTCACGGCGACCCGCGTGTCGGTGCCGGTGGTCTGCACCAACCGCATCGCCACCGTGCCCGGATCGACCGGCTGGGCGCTGCCGCGCGCCAACGGGTTGCCGGCGGGCTTGAGGGCGCCCAACTGTACCGTGCCGGCGGGTTCGACGTGCAGCAGCGACCCGCTCGGCGGCAGCCGGCCGGTGCGCGGTCGCGCCGGCACGGCCAGCAGCGGATGGGAGAACTCCGCGCTGCGCGCCGGGATTTCGGCCTGGCGCCAGTCCCCTGCGCCGGCGACCAGCGCGTAATCGAACCCATGGGTCCAGTGCTGCAGCTGGAACCCCGAGCCGTCGGGCGTGCTCCGGCGCGGTTGATCGGTCCACACCCCGGATGGCCAGCCGGTGCAGGAGCGCATCAGCGCGGTATGCAGGGTCCCGTCGGCTTCGACGGCGAAGCTCGGCACCCCGCGGTTGAGCAGGGCCACGGTGCGCGACTCGAACGGCTCCAATCCGGACGGGACATGCTGGGTGACGACGATCTCGGCGTCGGCCAGGTCGTCGGCCACCGCCGCGATGGCCGCCCCCAGATCGTCGTCGTCACTGCTGGCGATCACCAGCACCGGCAGGGCCCGCGGGTGGCGCACGTCGGCGCCGGGCACCCACACCGCCGTCAGCGGCGCCGCCGGCGGCACCCACACCCTGGCTCGGCCGGTCTCGCCCAGCTGGCGGTCAAGCTCGACGGTGTAGAGCAGGTCGGCTTGGGCCAGCACGGTTTTGGTGAACGTATTCTGACCCGGCCCGCCCAGCGCGATCCGGGTGTCGGGCAAGTTGGAGTCCACGTCCAGATGGCCGTAGCGCGGCTTGTCAGCGCCGCTGCAGGTGGCGGTGACCCCCGCGCGCACCAGCGCGACCATCAGCTGCCGCGCCAGCGGGTGCGACATCGTCTCGGTGGGTGACACCACCTCGGCCACCGAGACCGCCCGCACGTCGGCACCGACGCGCACCCGCGCCGCGGAGGACAGCCCGAACCACCCGTAGGCGGGGTTGTCCAGCGTCCACGGGTAGTCGGCGGTGTCCACCGACTGGCTGGTCGCACGGTGGTGCAGCAGCGCAAACCCACGCCCGATCACCGCGTCACCCACCTCGCTGACGGGCATCGCGCCCGGCACCGGACACGGCCAGCGCAGCCGCAGCAACTGGTCGGCTCCGGTGAACCCGTCCACGGTGGTCCGGCAATCCAGCCGCGCCAGTGAGCGCCACAGCGTCAGTGTCTGGGTATAGCGCAGTAGCCCGCCGATCCGGCCGCGGACCACCAGCCGCTGCCCGAGCGGGCCCTGGTAGGCATGCACCTGCGCGGGCGCTTCCGATGAGCAAATCACCGGCCCGCGGGGCAGCAGGTGCCACGGCCCTTCACCTGAGCTCGGGTGTGCCGCATATTCCTCGTACAGCGCCAGCTCGTTGCCGAGCCGGCCCGCGGCGATCAGCTGGCGGCCCTCGTGCAGCAGCGAGCACACCCCGCCGCCGCGGGCCGGGTCCACCGAAAGCCGGTAATGCTCGTTGGCGATCTCGGCTCCGGGCAGCGGGTGCCATGCTGCGGCGCCGTCGGCGGCGACCAGCCGGTAGGCGCGCCACCCCAGCGACGGGACGTCGCGCGCCAGCCAGCTCACCGATCGGCCGGCGGGCTCGACATGCACGGGTACCTCGACCCCCTCGGAGTCGACGACCCGCACCGCACGCTCATCGGGAAGCCGCGCTGTCACCACGTCAGTGCGCTTGTGCGCTAAGGGATTCCACACCACAACGTGTTCGGAGTCGCCGCTGATCGCGCTGGACAGCAGCGCCAGTGCGTTGTCCCGGGCGCTGCGGCCGAGCTCCCAGGCGTCACGCCAGCCGGTGAGCAGGTCGAGGTAGACCTGGTCGGATTCCGAGCCGGTGATGGCGTCGTGGTGCGCACCGTAGAGCAGCTGCGTCCACGCCTTGGCCAACGCCGCCTGCGGATACTCGACCCCGGTCATGCCCGCGGCGAACACCGCGAAACGCTCCGCGTCCAGCACGGCGTTCTCGGCGGCCCGGTTGGCCTGTTTGGTGTCGATGAACGACACGTCCTTGCCGGTGTAGACCGGGTTCATATCGCGGGTTTGCGGCGACGGCCACCGGCCCTGTGTCTGCAGTTCGTCCCGCACCGCGGCGAAGAATTCGCGCGGCAGCGCGCACACGAACTTCGGCCACGTGTAGCGCGCGTTCCAGTCCCGGTGGATTTCGGTGACCCACTTGTTCGGCGGGGTGTAGTCGGTTCCTACCGGCAGCAGCACGTTTCGGGTCAGCGCGACCTTCTTGAGGTCGTGGTAGAGCCGGTAGGTGGCCTGTTCGGCGTCGGCCAGCGAGGTCGACGAGTCCATCCACCAGCCGGCCGAGTAGTGCGCCGGCATGTAATGGGTGAGCAGACCGCGCCCCGAGGGGGCGACCCATTCGAACTCGCTGCAGAACTGCATGCGCGCGACGTCGCCGCCCCCCAGCATCGGACCCCACTGATGGTGCGGCCCGCGCGCCCACGAACTCGACGTCAGCCCCGCGTCGGCGGCCATGCCGGGAAACTGCGGGTCGTGGCCGAACACGTCGAGCTGCCAGGCGGTCGCCGGGTCGGCTCCCAGCACGTCACGCTGAAACGCGGTGCCGTGAACCAAGTTTCGAATTGTGGTCTCCGGGCTGGTCAGGTTGGTGTTGGGTTCGTTGTAGGTGCCGCCCATCACCTCGACGCGACCCTGCGCGATGAACCGGCGCAGGTCGGCTCGATCCTCGGGATGCGTATCCCAGTACGGCTTGAGGTAATCCACCTCGGCCAGCACGAATTTGTACTCGGGTTCGCGGCGGGCCATCTCCAGATGGGCGCGCACCAGGTCGAGGCCGTTGGCCTGACGGGCTTGCCCCGGCGGGTCTTCGCACCCGCCGCTGGTGTAGGGGCCCTGGGTGTTCCACCACACCGGGTCGTAGTGGAAATGGCTGACCATGAACACCGTCCAGCCCGGTTCGGCCACGGTGAAGCTGAAGTGCGTCGTGCTGCCGCAGGCGTGGACCCGTGCCGCACGGCGCTGACCGACCACCGGGTCGTCGACCACCACCGGAATCTCCAGTGCGCCGTCACCGGTGCCCGTCACCGCCTCGCCGGTCAGGCCCTGCCCGTCAACGCGCACCGGCACCGGCTGCGCGCACCCGCTGTAGGTGATCCGCGCCAGCTGCAGCGGCGCATCGGGCGGACCGGTGAAAAGCTCGGTCGACTCCGCGGAAATCACCCGCATGCCCGCACTGTACGGCGGTCCGGCCCGCCGCGGCCGAACAAAGTCCTTATCGGTCCGCCGCAGTGGACACCCGCACCCGGCATTCGCCGACCACCATGCCGATCAGCGCCGATCACAGCGATATCTTTCAGCTGGCCGCCGTGACCGGGCTCACGTTAATTGGGAGTCGGCAGCAACCATTTGGCACACTGCTGAGATGAGTTCCACCAAACACCGCGAGGTAGCCAAGCTGGATCGGGTGCCCCTGCCGATCGAGGCGGCGCGGATCGCGGCGACGGGTTGGCAGGCCACCCGCACCGCGGCCCGCGTCCTCACCAAACTGCCCAGCCGCGGCCCCTGGCAGCACAAGGTGATCAAGGAGCTCCCGCACGCCTTCGCCGACCTGGGGCCCACCTATGTCAAGTTCGGGCAGATCATCGCCTCCAGTCCCGGCGCGTTCGGGGAACCGCTGTCCCGGGAGTTCCGCAGTTTGCTGGACGCGGTGCCGCCCGCCAAACCCGCCGAGGTGCACAAACTCTTCGTCGAGGAACTCGGCGCCGAGCCGTCGGAGCTGTTCGCCGCCTTCGAGGAGAAGCCGTTCGCGTCGGCGTCGATCGCGCAGGTGCACTACGCGACGCTGCACAGCGGCGAGCAGGTGGTCGTCAAAATCCAACGGCCGGGCATCCGGCGCCGGGTGGCCGCCGACTTGCAGATCCTGAAACGATTCGCCCAGCTGGTCGAGCTGGCCAAACTGGGTCGGCGGCTGTCGGCCCAAGACATCGTCGCCGACTTCGCCGACAACCTGGCCGAGGAGCTGGACTTCCGCCTCGAGGGCCAGTCGATGGAAACGTGGGTGGCGCACATGAACGCCTCCCCGCTGGGCCGCAACATCCGGGTGCCCCAGGTCTACTGGGACTACACCACCGGGCGGGTGTTGACCATGGAACGGATCCACGGTATCCGCATCGATAACGCCGCCGAGATCCGCAAAGCCGGCTTCGACGGCACCGAGCTGGTCAAGGCGCTGCTGTTCAGTGTCTTCGAAGGCGGTCTGCGGCACGGCCTGTTCCACGGCGACCTGCACGCCGGCAATATCTACGTCGACGCCGACGGCAAGATCGTGTTCTTCGACTTCGGCATTATGGGCCGCATCGACCCCCGCACCCGCTGGCTGCTGCGCGAGCTGGTGTATGCGCTGCTGGTGAAAAAGGACCACGCAGCCGCCGGCAAGATCGTGGTGCTGATGGGCGCGGTGGGCACCAGGCGGCCCGAGGCGCAGGCCGCCAAGGATCTGGAGGCGTTCGCCACCCCGCTGACCATGAAAACCCTCGGCGACATGTCGTATGTGGAGATCGGCCGGCAGCTTTCGGCGCTGGCGGACGCCTACGACGTCAAGCTGCCCCGCGAGCTGGTGCTCATCGGCAAACAGTTCCTCTATGTCGAGCGGTACATGAAACTGCTGGCACCGACGTGGCAGATGATGTCTGACCCGCAGCTCACCGGCTACTTCGCCAACTTCATGGTCGAGGTCAGCCGCGAGTACGATCCCGACGCCAGCGGTGTGGCCCATGGCCGGTGAGCCCGGCGCGGACCCGCCCCCCGGTCCGGTGCGATCCGGTATCGCGCGCAACGGGGCGGTTCAGCTCTACTACGAGGACATGGGTGAGCCCGACCGCTCGGCGGTGCTGCTGATCATGGGGCTGGGCGCCCAGCTGCTGCTCTGGCCCACCGGTTTCTGCGAGAAGCTGATCGGGCAGGGGCTTCGGGTCATCCGCTACGACAACCGCGACGTCGGCCTGTCCAGCAAGACCGAATATCGGGGCCGGATCGGGCCGCTGGTCCCGCGGCTGATCCGCTCCTGGCTCGGGCTGCCCAGCCCGGCGATCTACAGCCTGGAGGACATGGCGCAGGACGCGGCCGCCGTGCTTGATCATCTCGGCATCGGCGCCGCCCATATCGTCGGCGCGTCCATGGGCGGCATGATCGCCCAGATCTTCGCGGCCCGCTTCCCCCAGCGCACCAGATCGTTGGCGGTGATCTTTTCCAGCAATAATCGGCCATTGCTGCCACCGCCGCATCCGCGTGCGCTGGCGGCGATCATCACGGGCCCGCCCCCGGGTTCGCCGCGAGAGGTGATCGTCGACAACGCGGTGCGCGTCAGCAAGATCATCGGTGGGCCACGGTATCCCAAGCCCGAGGCGCAGGTGCGCCGGGAGGCGGCCCAGAGCTACGACCGCAGCTATCACCCGTGGGGTATCACCCGGCATTTCGACGCCGTCCTGGGCAGCGGCAGCCTGGCCCGCTACGACCGGCAGATCACCGCGCCGACGGTGGTGATCCATGGCCGCGCCGACAAGCTGATGCGCCCCTCCGGCGGGCGGGCGATCGCCCGCGCCATCCGCGGCGCCCGGCTGGTTCTGGTCGACGGTATGGGCCACGAGCTGCCCGAACAGCTGTGGGATCTGGTCGTCGGTGAGCTGAAAAGGAATTTCGCCGAGGCCAGCTGATCGGATACCATGCCTCGGATATCCACCAGTTGGTTTCGGGGAGCCTGGCGAACCCGCTGAATACCTCGGGAGTTCGGAAGGGCGCGCAGATGGCTAAGAAGCTGACCCCCCACTTCGAGGACGTGCAGGCGCACTATGACCTGTCCGACGAGTTCTTCCGGCTGTTTTTAGACCCCACCATGACCTACAGCTGTGCCTATTTCGAGCGTGAGGACATGACGCTGGAGCAAGCGCAGATCGCCAAGATCGATCTGGCGCTGGGCAAATTGGGCCTGAAACCGGGGATGACGCTGCTGGATGTGGGCTGCGGCTGGGGGTCCACCATGCGCCGGGCGGTCGAAAAGTACGACGTCAACGTCATCGGCCTGACCTTGTCCAAGAACCAGGCCGCGCACGTGCAGAAGCTCTTCGACCGAATGGACAGCCCGCGTAGCCGGCGGGTACTGCTACAAGGCTGGGAGCAGTTCCGCGAACCCGTCGACCGCATCGTGTCGATCGGCGCGTTCGAACATTTCGGCCACGACCGCTACGACGACTTTTTCACGATGGCCTACGACATCCTGCCCGGCGACGGGGTGATGCTGCTGCACACCATCACCGGCCTGACCGGTAAGCAGATCGTCGAACGCGGTTTGCCGGTGTCGTTTGAGATGGCCCGCTTCATCAAGTTCATCGTGACCGAGATCTTCCCGGGCGGCCGGTTGCCGTCAATCGAGAAAGTCCAGGAGCACTCGGGCAAGGCCGGGTTCACGCTGTCGCGCATCCAGTCGCTGCAACCGCACTACGTGCGCACCCTGGAGCACTGGGCGGCGGCCCTGGAGTCGCATCGCAGTGAGGCCATCGCGATCCAGTCCGAAGAGGTCTACCAGCGGTATATGAGGTACCTGACCGGTTGCGCTCGGGGTTTCCGGATCGGCTACATCGACGTCAACCAATTCACACTCGAGAAGTAGATTTCGGCGCTGCGGCAGATGTGGATGTTTCCGATGAGGCGCCGACCGGGCGACTGCCGTTGGGTAAGGTTGCACGTCAATAGACCGATAACTCGTGGTGCGTAACCACCGAGGATCCCCAGGAGAATGACGACCACAATGTCTGACACACCCCGCGGCACCACGCAGATTCGGACACGATCCGAAGACATCGAGGCCCACTACGACTTATCCGACGACTTCTTCGGGCTGTTCCAGGATCCCAGCCGCACCTACAGCTGCGCCTACTTCGAACACGACGATATGACCCTCGAAGAGGCCCAAATCGCCAAGATCGACCTGAATCTGGACAAACTGGACCTGCGGCCTGGAATGACGCTGCTGGACATCGGCTGCGGCTGGGGCTCCACGATGAAACGTGCCATCGAAAAATATGACGTGAACGTCGTCGGGCTGACCCTGTCAAAAAACCAGTTGGCCCGCTCCCAGCAAGTCTTGGACGCCGTCGACACCAACCGGTCTCATCGGGTGCTGCTGTGCGGATGGGACCAGTTCACCGAGCCTGTCGACCGGATCGTGTCGATCGAGGCCTTCGAGCATTTCGGGTTTGAGAATTACGACGACTTCTTCAAGAACTGTTTCAACATCTTGCCCGACGATGGACGGATGACGGTGCAAAGCAGCGTCAGCTATCACCCGCACGACCCCAGGATGCGGGGCAAGAGGGTCAACTTCCAAACGGCGCGGTTCATCAAGTTCATCATCACCGAGATATTCCCCGGCGGCCGCTTGCCCACCACCGAGAAGATGGTGCACCACGGCGAAAAAGCGGGTTTTATTGTGCCCGAGCCGCTTTCGCTGCGACCCCACTACGTCAAAACCCTCACGATCTGGGGTGATTCGCTGGAAGCCAACAAGGACAAAGCCATTGAGGTCACCTCCGAAGAGGTCTACAACCGCTATATGAAATACCTGCGTGGCTGCCGCGACTACTTCGCCGACGAAATGCTCGACTGCAGCCTGGTCACCTACCTCAAGCCGGGAGCGGTGGCCTAACACCCGACCCGGCCCGGACATCAGCGCGGATGGTGGTGAGGGTGTGGGTGCGGTGCCGCTCAGGGGTCGCGCGGGAGTCAACCTCGCCGGCTGGTGCTGGCGGCCGTGGACCCACGGGGCGACGCGGACAGACAACGGGTCGGGGCGCCGCCTCCAACACCGTTCCCCCAGGGCGCGCCGGCGCGGGCCCTACACCTCCGCGAAGTTGCGGGTGATCGAGGGATCTACCGGAATGCCCGGGCCGGTGCTCGTCGAAAAAGTGACCTTCTTCAGGTAGCGGCCCTTCGAGGTTGACGGCTTGAGCCGCAAGATCTCATCGAGAGCAGCGCCGTAGTTCTCCGCCAACCGCTTTTCGTCAAACGACGCCTTGCCGATGACGAAGTGCAGGTTGGCCTGTTTGTCGACCCGGAAATTGATTTTGCCGCCCTTGATGTCGGCCACCGCTTTGGCGACGTCGTTGGTGACGGTGCCGGTCTTGGGGTTGGGCATGAGGCCACGCGGACCGAGCACCCGCGCAATCCGGCCCACCTTGGCCATCTGGTCGGGCGTGGCGATCGCGGCGTCGAATTCCAGCCACCCGCCTTGAATCTTTTCGATCAGGTCGTCGCTGCCGACCACATCCGCGCCGGCGGCCTGCGCCTCTTCGGCCTTTTCTCCGACGGCGAACACCGCGACCCGGGCTGTCTTACCCGTCCCGTGCGGCAGGTTCACCGTGCCGCGGACCATCTGATCGGCCTTGCGCGGATCGACGCCGAGCCGGATGGCCACCTCGACTGTCGCGTCATAGTTGGCCGACGACGTTTCTTTGGCCAACTTGGCCGCTTGCAGCGGCGTGTAGAGGTTGCTGCGGTCCACCTTCGCGGCCGCGGCACGATATGCCTTGCTGGTCTTGCTCATTCGATACCCACTCTCTGGTTGTGGTGATCCAGCGGGCCGAAGCTGGCCCTCCCACTGGCCGAGAACTACTCGACGGTTATTCGACGGTTATTCGACGGTAATGCCCATCGACCGGGCAGTGCCGGCGATGATCTTGGCGGCCGCGTCGATGTCGTTGGCGTTGAGATCAGCCTTTTTGGTCTCGGCGATCTCGCGAACCTGATCCCAGCTGACCTTGGCGACCTTGTTCCGGTGCGGCTCGGCCGACCCCTTGGCCACTCCCGCGGCCTTGAGCAGCAACTTGGCCGCGGGCGGCGTCTTGAGCGTGAAGGTGAAGCTGCGGTCGTCGTAGACCGTGATCTCCACCGGGATGACATTGCCGCGCTGATTTTCTGTCGCAGCGTTGTACGCCTTGCAAAACTCCATGATATTGACGCCATGCTGACCGAGCGCAGGGCCCACCGGCGGCGCCGGATTCGCCTGTCCCGCTTCGATTTGCAGCTTGATCAGCCCGGCAACTTTTTTCTTCGGGGCCATCTGGTCTGGGTATTCCTTTCTGGGTCAGGTGGCCCGCCCGGCGGCGGGCCGCACGCGCGCGTGCCGGACTAGATCTTGGAGACCTGGTTGAAGGTCAATTCCACAGGTGTTTCGCGGCCGAAGATGGACACCAGCACCTTGAGTTTCTGTTGTTCGGCGTTGACTTCGCTGATCGTCGCCGGCAGCGTGGCGAACGGTCCGTCCATGACCGTCACCGATTCGCCCACCTCGTAGTCGACCTCGACGACCGGGCGTTCCAGCCCGCCCTCGGCGGCGGCTGCGGCGGCGGCGGCGCCCTTGGCGGCCTTCTTCGCCTGCCCCTGCGGCAACAAGAACTTCACCACCTCGTCAAGTGACAGCGGGGACGGCCGCGAGGTCGCGCCGACGAACCCGGTGACACCCGGGGTGTTGCGCACCGCGGCCCACGAATCGTCGGTGAGCTCCATGCGCACCAGGATGTAACCCGGCAGCACCTTGCGGTTGACCAGTTTGCGTTGGCCGTTTTTGATCTCGGTGACCTCCTCGGTGGGCACCTCGACCTGGAAGATGTAGTCACCGACGTCGAGATTTTGCACCCGCGTCTCGAGGTTGGCCTTCACCTTGTTCTCGTAACCGGCATAGGAGTGGATGACGTACCATTTGCCCGGCTTGCCGGCCAGTTCCTTCTTGAGCGCGGCCGCCGGGTCGACCTCATCGGCCGGCTCCGCGCCGGCCTCGGCCGGCTCCGTGCCCGGTCGGATCGTGTCCTCGGCTCGCGGCTCGGTGTCGTCAACATCTACCGCCTGACTTGCGGACGTCTCACCGTCGAAGCTAGTCACGGTTTCTCAGCCCTCTCTCTACGCTCTGCGAGCCTCAGCCGAACACCAGCATCACCAGCTTGGCCAATCCGAAGTCGGCCACGCCGATCAACGCCACCATGAACGCGAGAAATGCCAGCACCACTGAGGTGTAGGTCATCATCTGTTTGCGGTTGGGCCAGATCACCTTACGCATCTCGGCGACGACCTGGCTCAGGTAGCGGTAGACAACGGCGATCGGGTTGACCACGGGGCGCGCCGCTTTCTTGGCCGTCTTGACCGCCGCACCGCCACCGTTTTTGGCGACTTCGAGGCTCGCACCGTCGGCGACAGCCGTGGCACGCTGCCGGGACCGCTTGCCGGTGGGTCGGCGCGGCCGGGTCACGACGGCCGTCTGACCACCACTGTGCCCGCTGGTGCCCCCGATGGTGCCGCCGCGGGCGGCGTCGGCACCGTCGCGCTCGTCGCTCACCGCATGCTCCTTTGTTCGCTTCGCCTAGCGGCCACCTTCCAGTGTCCACCATTGCACATGTCACCGTAAGCAGGGGCGACAGGACTTGAACCTGCAACCTGCGGTTTTGGAGACCGCTGCTCTGCCAGTTGAGCTACGCCCCTTCATGGTGGCAGGCCAACCTGCACATGGCGGGGCTTACGTCGACACGTGCGTCCACCCGGTCGACCGGTGCTACACGTCTCCGGCAATCGCCGACCGCGCGCAAAACACGCTGGTAATGGGCAAACCCCGAAGCCCGAGTGTACATCGGAGCAGGTGCTGGGTACTAATCACGCGATCCGGATGACCTGCCCGGACTCTCTGTCCCACTTGATCATGGTGGAGCCGGCACCCTGCTGGCCCATCAGCGTGGTGTAGGCCTCCAGCACCAGCTCACCCGCGTCGTTGGTGCACAGGTTCCGGGTGACGACGATGTCGGCGCCGAAACGCTCGTCCACCGAGTGGATGTCCATGCGGGCCCAGAGTTTGTCGCCGGCGCATATCGGCTTGTGGTAGATGAACTTCTGGTCCACCTGCACTATCTGCATGGTCTCGTAGCCGGTGTCGACATGCTTGAAGAAGTCCTGCTGGACCAGACGCGCGAAAATCGTGGTGAAAGTCAGCGGCGCCACGATGTTGTCGTAGCCCAGTTCGGCGGCGGCATCCTCCTCGTAGCTGGCCGGATCCTCACATTTGATCGCCTTGGCGAAATCCCGGATCTGCTCGCGGCCCACGACGAAGTAGTCCGGATAGCGCCAGATCATCCCGCGAACATCGGTTTTGATCGCGCCCATGACTACGCCAGCCTCGCCGAGGCGATGGCCCGGCCGAAGATCTTCTTGCCGCCGGCCGTGGCGGTGAGCGCGATCGTCACCGACTTGGATTCCGGATCGACCGACTTCACCCGGCCATTGAACACGATCTCGGCGCCCTTGCCGTCGTTGGGCACCGGCACCACCGAGGTGAAACGGACGTTGTACTCGGTCACCGCGCCCGGGTCACCGACCCACGAGGTGACATAGCCGCCGCCCAGCCCCATGGTCAGCATGCCGTGCGCGATCGCGGTGTCCAGCCCCACATGCTTGGCGATCTCGTCATCCCAGTGGATCGGGTTCAGGTCACCGGAAACCCCCGCGTAGTTCACCAGATCCTGGCGGGTCAGCGGATAGACCTTTTCCGGAAGCTGGTCACCCACCTTCACCGAACTGAACTCACGCAGCGCCATTTGAAAATCCCTCTTCTCCATCTTCACCGGCACGACCCGCCAGGGTCGTGTAGGTCTCCATCACCAGCTCTCCCGCGTCATTGGTGCAGACGTTCTTGGTGACGATGATGTCGGTCCCGTGGGCCTGACGCACCGAGTCGACATAGATGTCGCAATAGAGCTTGTCACCCGCCTTGATCGGCTTCAGGTATTTGAGCACCTGATCGACCTGCACGATCTGAGCCTCGCGGATCGCGATGTTAGCGCTCTCGAAAAACGATGACTGGGCTTGGTAGCCGAATACCGAGATGAAGGTCAGCGGCGCCGGCAGCACCTCGTAACCAAGCTCCGCGGCGGCCTTCTCGTCGAAGAAAATCGGGTCATCGTTCTTCACGGCCGCTGCGTATTCGCGGATCTTTTCCCGCTCGACTTCGTAGTGGTCGGGGTAGCGATAATGCATCCCGACGATGTCTGCGCTCAACGACACGGCTCTAAAACCTACCTGGCCAGCCCCGAGCAACCGCTGAAGGGGCGGTGCTACCGCGTTTCGCGGTGCGGCTGATGCTTACCGCAGTTCGGGCAGAACTTCTTCAGCTCAAGCCGATCCGGGTCGTTGCGGCGATTCTTTTTCGTGATGTAGTTGCGATGCTTGCACACGTCGCAGGCCAACGTGATCTTCGGACGTATATCGGTACTGGAGGCCACAGCGGTTCCCTCTTCACGGTGTTGTTGGTGTCTGGTAGCGATGGCCGGACTCGAACCGGCGACCTAACGATTATGAGTCGTTCGCTCTAACCGACTGAGCTACATCGCCCCGGATACGCGCCGCCAGCCTGCCCGGCGTCCGCCGAGCCCCCTAACGGAATCGAACCGTTGACCTTTTCCTTACCATGGAAACGCTCTGCCGACTGAGCTAAGGGGGCGTCACCCGTAGCGACCAGCCGGGTCGCGCCGCGGGCCTAACTGAGGGTACAGGCTGGTGCCGAACGTCACCAAACCCCCGCGTGCAGTGCCGCGATGTCCCGGTGCGCGGCTCAAGTGGCCTCGCTTGACCGCTTGGGACGCAAGGCGTCGAGGTTGCTGAATTCGTCAACCTCCTCATCCAGCGAAGGATCTGGGGTCTCTGAGTCGCGGACGAGGGTCCGCAGGGCGAGATGGATCGCTTCCCGCGCGCCGTGGACGTGGTATCGGCGGATCACCTCGTTGACGAGGTCTTCATCGATCTCGATCTCTACCTTCCTACGCACCATGCGATAACGATACCCACTGACCGCGACGGTCAACCAGGCAAACCCGGTACTGTGGCAAACACCAACCCCGTTGGACGCCAGCGTTATGCGCCGCCGCAGCGAGTCCTACTCTGGTGGTGTGGCTGATTCTGACCGGCTGTATTTTCGCCAGTTGCTCTCCGGTCGCGATTTCGCGGCAGGCGACATGTTCGCCACCCAGATGCGCAACTTCGCCTATCTGATCGGGGACCGCGCAACCGGTGACGCCGTCGTGGTCGACCCGGCCTACGCCGCCGGGGATCTGGCCGACACGCTGGAGGCCGACGGGATGCGCCTGTCGGGGGTGCTGGTCACCCATCACCATCCCGATCACGTCGGGGGCTCGATGATGGGATTCCAGCTCAAAGGACTGGCCGAGCTGCTGGAGCGCGCGCAGGTGCCGGTACATGTGAATACGCATGAGGCGCTGTGGGTTTCCCGGGTCACCGGCATCAGCCTGGCTGACTTGACACCCCATGAGCATCGCGACAAGGTCACTGTCGGCGCTATTGAGATCGAGTTGCTGCATACCCCGGGCCACACACCGGGCAGCCAGTGTTTTCTGCTCGACGGTCGGCTGGTTGCCGGTGACACCTTGTTCCTGGAGGGCTGCGGCCGCACCGACTTCCCCGGCGGTGACTCCGAGGCGATGTACCGCAGTCTGCGCGAACTTGCCCAACTCCCCGGTGACCCGGTGGTGTTCCCCGGACACTGGTACTCAGCTGAGCCGAGCGCTCCGCTGTCGGAGGTCAAACGTTCGAACTATGTGTACCGCGCTGCCAACCTCGACCAGTGGCGAATGCTGATGGGCAGCTGAAGCGACCAACTCCGCAGCTAGCAAACCGCCGGAACTGACTTTACGATCACGTCAGCGAATTTTTGCGGGCGGTGTGATATAAGCGGAAGGTGGAGTCGATGGGGTGGATCCAAGACCGCTGGCGGGAGGTGGCCGGCGCCGGGTCCGGCACCTGGCTGGCGTGGGCGGCGTGGGCGGCGTTAGGGCTGGGCGTGATCGCGCTCCTCTACACCCACCGGCAGATTCAGCGCGGCCGCCAGCTGACCGCCGAGCAGACCCGACCCTACGTGAGCATGTTTATGGAGCCGCATGCGGCGGACTGGCACGTGATCGAACTCGTCGTCCGCAATTTCGGTAAAACCGCGGCGTACGACATTGCTTTCGCCTTCGCTAACCCGCCGACCGTCGCCGCATATGAGCATGCCTCCGACGGCTACGCCGAAGTCGTCGAACTGCAACTACCCAGTGGGTTGCCGACGCTGGCACCCGGCCAGGAATGGCGCATGGTGTGGGATTCGGCGCTGGACCGTGCTGAACTCGGCGAAGGCATCGACTCGCGGTTCACCGGCACGCTGACCTACTACGACCGGCCGGATCAGCCCCGGGGTTGGCGGTTGTGGCGGCGTGCGCGCCGGCCGCTGCAGACCACAGTGGTGCTGGACTGGACTGCGCTGCCGCCGGTCCAGCGGGTCGAGTTGATGACGAACCACGACCTGGCCAAACGGGAAAAACAGAAACTGGAATTGCTGCGCGGTCTGCTGACCTACTTTCACTATGCGAGCAAGGAAACCCGCCCCGAGGTATTCCGCAGCGAGATCGAACGGATCAACAACGCGGTGCGTGAAACCCAGGACAGGTGGCGCACCCGGCAACTCGACGAGCCCACCGACGTCAGTGTGCGCTGGGGTGAGGCCGAAGGCGAACTCGGCAAGCATCACACCGAAGCGGTATGACGCCCGGCGTGTGCTGACCGCCATTTGATTCAATCAACGGGCTGTCGGAGATCGAAGGAGTCTTCCATGAACGGCCCGGTCACCTACCGCTACGAGGAGCCCATCGCGGTCATCACGATGGATGACGGCAAGGTCAATGTCCTGGGGCCGGGCATGCAGCGCGCCCTGAACGACGCGCTCGACAACGCCGACCGCGACGATGCCGGCGCGATCGTGATCACCGGCAACGACCGGGTGTTCAGCGCCGGGTTCGACCTGAAGATACTCACCTCAGGGCAGGTGCAGCCCGCGGTCGACATGCTCAAAGGCGGATTCGAGCTGGCTCATCGGCTGTTGTCCTACCCCAAGCCGGTGGTGATGGCCTGCACCGGTCACGCCATCGCGATGGGGGCGTTTTTGTTGGCCAGCGGCGACCACCGGATAGCCGCCCCCGCCTGCACTATCCAGGCCAACGAGGTCGCGATCGGTATGACAATCCCCTACGCGGCCCTGGAGATCCTCAAACTGCGTCTGACACCGTCGGCCTACCAGCAGGCCACCGGGCTGGCCAAGACTTTTTTCGGTGAAACCGCGATCGCTGCGGGCTTGCTCGACGAGATCGTGCTGCCCGAGATGGTGCACAGCCGCGCTGAAGAGGCGGCCCGCGAGTTCGCCACGCTCAACCGGCAGGCGCATGCCGCCACCAAACTGCGCGTCCGCGCCGATGCGCTGGCCGGCATCCGTGCGGGGATCGACGGGATATTCGCGGAATTCGGGCTGGACGAACCACCGGGCGCCGGGCCGGCCTCCCCGCGAGCGTGACGCTGCGGCCGGTGTCCCGGGATTGGGCCGTGGCGGTGTGCCCGCCACCGAGCAGGGCGGTGCGACACCGTCACACCGGGTGGCCGCCGGAGGTGGCGGCACGTCGGCGCACCCCGACCGGGCCCGGTCCGGGCGTTATCACCGGCGATACCGCTGCAGGTACTCCGCCCAGTCCCAGGTCAGCAGGAACGCCTGGGCGGCCGCATATCCCCGGTCGAAGAGCTCCTCGAGCCGCTTTCGGGAGACGCTGAAGTCGAGCACACCGACCGGGGTGGATTCCACCAGGATTGCCCGGGACCTGACCCACGGCAGGTTCAGATGTGTCTGGTCGTGACCCACCAACATGGTGGTGAGCAGGCTTTCCAGCAAAGACGTCTGGTCGAAAAGCCGCAACGGCCGCAGCGCGGGCATCACTTCGCTCACACCCTCGGCGAGCCTGGGCACCACGGTGATCCCGAATGTCGGCCAGCGCGGCAGCTTGCCATCGGGCCGGTCGAACGTGTCAACCGGAAAATTCGACAGCACTCCCCCGTCGACCAGGGTCGACGTCAGACCGGTAGCGCTGGTCAGGGTGACCGGCTTGTAGAAGAACGGGATCGCCATCGACGCGCGCACCGCGTCGGCGACGAGTTGCTCGTCGGGGTCTAACCCGTAGACCCGCCGATAGTCCCAGGGCAACCGGACCAGCTGCGCCGTCGTCACGTCGGCCACGGTCACAACGGCCCGGTAGCGGCGCTCCTTGAGCAGATAGTCCTCGTCGAGCATCAGATCACCGAAGGTGGTGACACCCAGGTTCTTCAGCTCGCTGCGGATCCACTCGTAGGCGAAGTCGCCGCGGTACATGCTGGAGTCGCGCAGCAGGCCCCACACCGGACCGAGAAAGGGCACCGGCGCCGCGTCACGCCATTTGCGCAGCGGCACCGACAGCGCCAGCTCCTTGACCTCCGCGCTCGTCACCCGGTCACTTGTGGACATCGCCGCCAAAATCGCCGCGACCACCGAGCCGGCGGAAACACCTGACACCCGTGGGAACGAATATCCGGCGTCCATCAGCGCGACGACGGCACCGACCAGCCCGATGAACTTCGTCCCGCCGCCGGACAGCACCAGGTCGGCGACCTTCGGTGGCGGCGTAGTCGAGTGCTCCTCTGTCATGGACGCCCTTCCTGTTCGCAGCAGCTGAGAAAGCCGCGGCCGCACCGCCGAGCGCCGGGGTTGCCGAGCATATTCGGCCATCCCGACCTGCCCGGCTCAGCTGTCAGCGGAAACCCATTCGTAGGGGAGGAATTTACCGTCGAACGTCACCACCACCCGGTCACCGGAGGGGTGTGGTTTCTTGTGCAGCTCCACGCTCATGTTGATCGCGCTCATAATCCCGTCGCCGAACTGCTCATGGATGAGCTCCTTGATCGCCGGGCCGTAGACCTGGATCGCTTCGTAGAAGCGGTAGATGGTCGGGTCGGTGGGCACCGCGGTCGGCAGCCCGCCGCGCATCGGGGTGGCGGCCAATACCGGTATCGCCGATTCGTCCAGACCCAGCATCTCGACGAGGACCTTGGCCAGCTCCACGGGAATCGGGTGCTGGCCGAGCAACGCCGCCGTGGTCCACACCACGGGCTTGCCGATGGCGTCGGCCAGCTCCTGCCAGCTCAAACCCTTCTGCAGACGGGCCACGACAATCTGCTCGGTGATCTCGTTTCGGGTCATGCCCCCCAGCATGCACCCCGAGCGCGGGTGCGCGCGGCGGCCCCCGCTTACCCGCTCCGGTGTCCCAGCGGTTTGGTGGCCACCACCAGTCGGGTGGGGACCCAGGGACCCCCGTACCACATCCGCCAGCCCAGGTTGCGGTGGCGCACCTCGCACCAGCCAAGTTCCCGCACATGCTCGGCATGCGCGCGCGTACCCCACAAATCCGCGACGGCCAGCCGGCCACCCGGACGCAGCACCCGAACCGCCTCGCTGAGCGCCTGCCGCCGGCCGGCGGGGGTCGGAATGTTATGGATTGCCAGGCTGCTGACCACGACGTCGACGCTCTGGTCGGCGAACGGCAGGGCGGTGATGTCGGCGGTGTGCACCTCGACCCGATCGGCCACCCCCTCCAGCTCCGCATTGGCCAGCGTGGCCTGCGGGGAGTTGCCGGTTTGATCAGCGCGCCACAGGTCGACGCCGATGGCACGCCCGCGCGGCAGCCGCTTGGCCGCGGCCAGCAGCACCGCGCCGCGTCCACACCCGAGATCGACCAGTGTCTCATCGCCGCGCAACCGCAGATCGTCGAGGATGCGCTCCCACACCACGAACTTGCCGACCCGGGTGGCGTAGCCGTACGAGGCGGCGCTGGCGGCGATCCCGGCGGCGGACAAGCCCGTCAGCGCGGCAACGGCCCGCCTGCCGCGGGCCAGGCTGATGATGCTGCATGCCGCCAATGCGGCGCAGTCGACGACGATCATCGCGGCCTGCACCCGCGCGGGCACGGTATGGAAAGACCCGTCGATGCCGTAGTCGCCCTTGCGGTCACGCCCCACCGCTACCCCCCGATCACCAGTGCCCGCGGTGGACGACTTCGGCAAACGGTCGCCGGTTGGGTGTGCGGATCGGGGCCAGCGGACGGTCGGCCGGGTAGCCCAGGCCGAGCAGGTAAGCGACCAGACGGTCCGCGGGCACCCCCAGGATGGCGCGGGCCTTGTCCTGATCGCCCACCGAGGAATGGCCGGTGCCGATCCCCATGTCAGTGGCCGCGATCATCATCGCCATCGTCGCCTGCCCGATGTCGTACTGGTCGGTGAGCTTGCGGCGTTCATTCGGCGGGACCGGGACGACCAGGGCGATCGCGGCCGCCGCCGAGGCGATATGCCCGGCGCCTTGCCACACCGTCGACAGTTCTTGCAGCTGCGCCCGATCGGTGACGATGACGAAGTCCCGCGGCTGACGGTTTTTCGCTGACGGGGCCCGCCAGCCGGCCTCAACGATCCGGTTCAGGTCGGGCTCGGGGAGCGGCTCAGGCCGGTAATGCCGGACATTGCGGCGCGCGCGGAGTGCATCCCAGGCTTCCATCTGGTCCCTTTCTCGTCACCAGCTGTCCCGTAGAGCCGGCTGTCTTCCCGACGGCCACGTCTCACGATCGCACACCGCGGCGACACGGGCTGAAACCGGCGCGGCTGTCGGCGCGGACGTTTATGGTGGCAGCGCTATGGCACTTCATGTGCACCGTGCCGAGCGCACCGACCTGCTGGCCGACGGACTGGGCGCCCTGTTAGCCGATCCGCTGCCCGATCCGTTCGCCCAGGAGCTGGTGCTGGTCGCGGCGCGGGGCGTGGAACGCTGGCTCAGCCAGCGGCTTTCCCACCTGCTCGGTCGCGGCCGCGGTGACGACGGGGTGTGCGCCGGGGTGGCGTTTCGCAGCCCGCGTTCGCTGATCGCCGAAATCACCGGCGCCGCCGACGCCGACCCTTGGTCGGCGGAGGCGATGACCTGGCCGCTGCTGGAGGTTATCGACTGCTGCCTGGACGAGCCGTGGTGCCGGCCGCTGGCAAAACACTTGGGGCACTTCCATAGCGGCGACGAGGCGGAGTTGCGGCGCGGCCGGCGCTATTCGGTGGCGCGGCGGCTGGCGGGGTTGTTCGCGTCCTATGCACGGCAGCGTCCGCAGCTGCTGGCCGACTGGCTGGACGGCCGCACCGCAGGACTCGACGCCGACCTGGCCTGGCAGCCCGAACTCTGGCGGGCACTGGTCGGGCGGGTCCAGGCCGACCCGCCGCAGGTGAGACATCAGCGGACGCTGGCCCGGCTGCGGGCCGGCCCGGTTGAGCTGCCGGCACGGCTCTCGCTGTTCGGGCACACCCGGCTGGCGTGCACCGAGGTGGAATTGCTCGACGCGCTGGCCACCCACCACGACCTGCACCTGTGGCTGCCGCACCCCAGCGACGACCTGTGGCGGGCGCTGGCCGGCACGCACGGCGCGGTACCGCGCGCCGCGGACACCAGCCGGCACGCGGCGCGTCACCCGCTGCTGAAAACCCTGGCCCGGGATCTGCGTGAACTGCAGCGCGCACTGCCCGGCGACGCCGCGTCGGACGAATACCTCACCGGCGCAAGCAAACCCGACACCTTGCTGGGCTGGCTGCAATCCGACATCGCCGCCAACGCCGTCCGCAGCCACGGGCGGGTGCTGGCCAGCGGAGACCGCTCGGTGCAGGTGCACGCCTGCCACGGCCCCGCCTGGCAGGTCGATGTGCTGCGCGAGGTGCTGCTGGGACTGCTTCAGGACGACCCGACACTTCAGCCGCGCGACATCGTGGTGATGTGCCCGGACATCGAGACCTACGCGCCGCTGATCGTCGCGGCCTTCGGGGTCGGCGACACCGCCGATGACGGCCATCCCGCCCATCGGTTACGGGTCAAGCTGGCCGACCGCGCACCGACTCAGACCAACCCGCTGCTGGCCGTCGCCGCCGAACTGCTGGCCATCGCCGGAACCCGCGCCACCGCCACCGAAGTGCTCGACCTCGCGCAGCGGGCCCCGGTGCGCGCCCGCTTCGGTTTCACCGACGACGACCTGGACACCATCACCGGGTGGGTGCGGGACTCCAACATCCGCTGGGGCTTCGACCAGCACCACCGCCGGCCCTACGGGCTGGACCACCTCGTGCACAACACCTGGCGGTTCGGGCTGGACCGGATCCTGACCGGGGTGGCGATGTCGGATGACTCGCGGGCCTGGCTGGGCACCGCGCTGCCGCTTGACGACGTCGGCAGCGACCAGGTGGAGCTGGCCGGGCGGTTGGCCGAGTTCGTTGAACGGCTGCACGATACCGTCGAAAATCTCAGTGGCACAAAAACTTTAACGGAGTGGCTGGAGACGCTCAGCGCGGGGGTGGAGCGGCTCACCGCAGCCGGCGACGCCTGGCAGCAGGCGCAGCTGCGCCGCGAGTTCGCCGATGTTTCGGCCCAGGCGGGCTCACACGCCTCGACCCTGCTGCGGCTCTCTGATGTGTGCTCGCTGCTCGACACGCACCTCGCCGGGCGCCCCACCCGGGCCAACTTTCGCACCGGCACGCTGACCGTGTGCACCATGGTGCCGATGCGCTCGGTTCCGCACCGGGTCATCTGCCTGGTGGGGCTGGACGACGGGGTGTTTCCGCGGCTGGCCACTCCCGACGGCGACGACGTGCTGGCCCGCGAGCCGATGACCGGGGAGCGCGACATCCGTTCCGAGGACCGCCAATTGCTGCTCGACGCCATCTGCGCGGCGACCGACACGCTGGTCATCACCTACACCGGGGCCGACGAGCACACCGGGCATCCCCGTCCCCCCGCGGTGCCGCTCGCCGAGTTGCTCGACGCACTGGACCAGACCACCGAAACACCGGTGCGCCAGCACATCCTGACCCGGCACCCGCTGCAGCCGTTCGACCGCAAGAACGTCACGCCCGGTGCGCTGACGCCCGATCAGCCGTTCACGTTCGACCCCGCGGCGCTGACCGCCGCCCGGGCGGCCGCCGGGAAACGCGGCAGCCCGAAACCCTTCATCACCGATCCGCTGCCCGCGCGTCCGGCGGACGACATCACGCTGGCCGACCTGCTGGAGTTCTTCACGGACCCGGTGAAAAGCTTTTTCCGGGCACTGGATTACACCCTGCCCGGGGATGTCCAGGTCGTCAAAGACGCGATGCCGGTCGAGCTCGACCCGCTGGAAGAATGGACGGTCGGCGACCGGATACTGCGCGACCTGGTGCGCGGGATGGACCTCAACACCGCGGCGCAGCTCGAGTGGCGGCGTGGCACGCTGCCGCCGGCGCAGTTGGGCTGGCGCAAAGCCGGGCAGATCCTGCACGCGGCAGCCGCGGTGGCGACCGCCGCGCAGCGCTACCGGCAGGGCGCCCCGGCCGCCCACGACGTCGCCGTCGACCTCGGCGGCAACCGGCGCCTCACCGGCACGGTGAGCCCGGTGTTCGACCGCCGCCTGGTCGCGGTCACCTACTCCAGGCTCGCACCCAAACACACACTGCAGGCGTGGATCTCGCTGGTTGCGCTGACCGCCGGCGAGCCGGACCGGGACTGGACCGCGATCTGCGTCGGACGCGGCCGCAACGACGGCGTCAAGGTGTGCGCGTTCGGCAAACCGCCCGACGCGCTCCGCGTTCTCAACGACCTGGTCATGCTGTTCGACGCCGGGCACCGCGAGCCGCTGCCGCTGCCGCTCACGACATCGCACACCTGGGCCGAAAAGCGCTCCCACGGCAAAGACCCGACACCCTACGCCCGCAGAACGTGGGAGTCGCCCAACCATGACGGTGAAAACCGCGGACGCGCTCACGTGCGGGTGTGGGGAGCCAACGCTCCGCTGGAGGTGCTGCTGACACCGCCGCGCCCGGGGGAGGAAATGCCCGGCGAAAACACCCGGCTGGGTGCGCTGGCGGCCCGGCTGTGGCTCCCGATGCTGGCCGCTGCGAGAGACCCCGGCTGATGGATCGCTTCGATCTGCTGGGTCCGCTGCCGCGCGCGGGCTCCACCACCGTGCTGGAGGCCAGCGCCGGCACCGGCAAGACGTTCACGCTGGCCGGGCTGGTCACCCGCTACCTGACCGAAACCGACACCACGCTCGATCAACTGCTGCTGATCACGTTCAACCAAAACGCCAGCCGCGAGCTTCGCGAACGCGTCCGCGGCCAGATTGTCGAGGCGGCAGCCGCGTTGGAGAATCCCGGCGCGCACCGCAACGAGCTGATCGAGCATCTGCTGCGCGGCAGCGCCCATGAGCGCGCGACCCGTCGAGCGCGGCTGCGTGACGCGCTGGCCAACTTCGACGCGGCCACCATCGCCACCACCCACGAGTTCTGCGGTCGGGTACTGAAATCGCTTGGCGTCGCCGGTGATACCGCCGCCGGCGTCACACTGCAGACACGCCTCGACGAGCTGGTCACCGAGACCGTCGACGACCTGTATCTCGCGACGTTCGGCAGCGGCGACCACGACCCGCCGCTGAGCCGCCAGCAGGCGCTGGAGCTGGCCCGCGCGGTCGTCAACGACCCGTGCGCGCAGCTGCGGCCGCACGATCCCGGCCCCGACAGCGAGGCCGGTGCCCGGCTGCGCTTCGCCGAAGCGGTGAAAACAGAACTCGACCACCGCAAGCGCCGGCGCCGCGTGCTGGGCTACAGCGACTTGCTCACCCGGCTGGCGGACACCCTGGAGGCGGCGGACTCCCCGGCCCGCGACCGGATGCGGCGGCGCTGGCGCATTGTGCTGGTCGACGAGTTCCAGGACACCGATCCCATCCAGTGGCGGGTGCTCGAGTGCGCGTTCAGCGGGCATGCGACGCTGATCCTGATCGGCGACCCCAAACAAGCCATCTACGGTTTCCGCGGCGGTGACATCTACACCTACCTCGCCGCGGCCCGCACCGCCGACGCCCGCTACACGCTGGGCGTCAACTGGCGCAGCGACCGGGTGCTCGTCGAGAGCCTGCACACGGTGCTGGGCGGCGCGGCGCTGGGCCACCCGGAGATCGTCGTACACGACATCGAGGCCCGCCACGACGGGCACCGGCTGGCCGGCGCACCCCACAACGCGCCGTTTCGGCTGCGCGTCGTCAAACGCCGCGCCCTCGGCTATGGCGGCACCGACAACATCCCCATCGCCCGGCTGCGCCAACACATCCCCGCCGATCTGGCCGGCGATATCGCCGGGCTGCTGGCCAGCGGTGCCCGCTACGAGGGCCGCCCCGTGGTGGCCGGAGATATCGCGGTGATCGTGGAGCGCCACGAAGATGCGCGCGCCTGCCGCGATGCCCTGGCCGCAGCCGGCATCGCGGCGGTCTACACCGGTGACACCGATGTGTTCGACTCCCCGGCCGCCACCGACTGGCTGTGCCTGCTGGACGCGTTCGACGCGCCACACCGCAGCGGGCTGGTCCGCGCTGCCGCCTGCACGGTGTTTTTCGGTGAGACCGCAGAAACCCTTGCCGCCCAAGGCGATACGCTCACCGATCGGGTAGCGGACACGCTGCGGGAGTGGGCCGATCACGCCCGCCACCGCGGGGTGGCGGCGGTGTTCGAAGCCGCCCAGCTGCGCGGCATGGGCCGGCGTGTGCTGGCCCAGCACGGCGGCGAGCGGTACCTGACCGACCTGGCGCACATTGCGCAGCTGCTGCACGAGACCGCCCATCGGCAACACTACGGCCTGTCGGCGCTGCGGGATTGGCTGCGCCGCCAATGTGACAGCCGCACCCGGGTGAGCGAGCACACCCGCCGGCTGGACAGCGACGCGGGCGCGGTGCAGATCATGACGGTGTTCGTCGCCAAGGGGCTGCAGTTCCCGATCGTGTACCTGCCGTTCGCGTTCAATCGCTATGTCGGCAGCGCCGACATACTGCTCTATCACGATGAGGAGGACACCCGCTGCCTCGATATCGGCGGTAAGCACAGTCCCGGCCGTGCCCGCGTCGAGGAACTGAACCGGCGCGAGGCTGCGCGCGACAACATCCGGGCCACCTATGTCGCGCTCACCCGGGCGCAGTCGCAGGTGGTGGCGTGGTGGGCGCCAACCCGCGACGAACCCAACGGCGGGCTGTCGCGGCTGTTGCGCGGCCGCGGCAGGGGCGAGGCCGAGGTGCCCGACACCTGTGCGCCGGCCATCACCGACGACGACGCGTGGGCGGCGTTGAAGAAATGGGAGGCCGTGGGCGGGCCGGTGGTGGAAGAATCGGTCCCCGTCACCCCCTCGGCTGTGCAAACACCGCAGCCGGCAGTGGATTTCGCGGTGCGCCATTTCCACCGCCCGATCGACACCGGCTGGCGGCGCACCTCGTATTCGGCTTTGGTCCGCGACGCCGCGCCGGTGAGCTCAGCGGGTATCGGCAGCGAACCGGAGGTTTCTGCGCGCGACGACGAGGTCGACGGTGTGGTGGTCAGCACACCCAGCCCCGGCGGCAGCGTTACCTCGCCGCTGGCCGCGATGCCCTCCGGCGCGGCGTTCGGTTCGCTGGTCCACGCGGTATTGGAGACCGCCGATATTTCCGCCGCCGACCTGGCCGGCGAGTTGGGCGCCCAGGTGCGCCGGCACGCCACGTGGTGGGTGGTCGACGTCGCCGCCGACGAGCTGGCCGCCGCGTTGCTGCCGATGCTCGACACCCCGCTGGGCCCGCTCACCAGCGGGCTGACGTTGCGGCAGATCGGCGTGCGCGACCGGCTGCGGGAGCTGGCGTTTGAGATCCCACTGGCCGGGGGTGATCTGCGCGGCCCAGCGCCGCACGTGTCGTTGTCCGACGTGGGCGAGCTGCTGCGCGCCCATCTGCCCCCAGACGATCCGCTGGCGGCATACGCCGACCGGCTGGCGTCCCCCGGGTTGGGTGGGCAGTCGCTGCGCGGCTACCTGGCGGGCTCGATCGACGCGGTGCTGCGGCTGCCCGGGCCGCGTTATGTGGTGGTCGACTACAAAACCAACCACCTTGGCGACACGGCCGCCGACTACAGCCGCGACCGACTGGCCGAGGCGATGCTGCATTCGGACTATCCGCTGCAGGCGGTGTTGTATTCGGTTGTCCTGCACCGATTCCTGCGATGGCGTCAGCCCGGCTACGACCCGGCCGTACATCTGGGCGGGGTGCTGTATCTGTTCCTGCGCGGCATGTGTGGCGCCGACACCCCCGTGATCGGCGGTCATCCCTGCGGCGTGTTCAGCTGGCAGCCGCCGGCTGGGCTGGTGGCCGGGCTCTCCGAACTGCTCAGTGAAGGGAGGCGAACAGCATGAGCGTCACCGATCGTGCGCTGCGCGCGACCGGTGTGTTGCAGGCCTTCAACCAGGCAGGGGTGCTGGATATCGCTGATGTGCATGTGGCGCAGCGTATCTGCGCGCTCGGCGAGGAGGCCGACGAACGGGTGGCGCTGGCGGTGGGGCTGCTGGTGCGGGCATTGCGGGGTGGATCGGTGTGCCTAGACCTGGCAACGGTTGCGGCGACGATCGGCGCCGACGGGTTACCGTGGCCGCAGCCCGGGCAGTGGCTGGCGGCCGTGCGGGCCAGCACGCTGGTGTGCGACCCGCCGGTGCTGCATCTCTACGGCGATCGGCTGCTGTACTTCGACCGGTACTGGCGCGAGGAAGAACAGGTCTCTCGCGACGTGCTCGCCCTGCTCACGCCCAGGCCGCCGGCCACCGCACCCGCGTTCGGGCGGCTTTTCCCCGCCGGGTTCGACGAACAGCGGCGGGCCGCCGAAATCGCGGTGTCGCAACCGGTCACCGTGCTGACCGGGGGCCCGGGAACCGGCAAGACCACCACAGTCGCCCGTTTGCTCGCCCTGTTGGCCGAGCACGCCGAGCACACCGGCGCGTCGCGACCGCGTATGGCGTTGGCGGCGCCCACCGGCAAAGCGGCCGCCCGGCTCACCGAAGCGGTGCAGCACGAGCTGGGCAAGCTCGACGCGGTGGATCGGGAGCGGCTCGGTGAGCTGCAGGCGATGACGGTGCATCGGCTGCTGGGCCGCCGGCCCGGGTCGTCGTCGCGGTTCCGCCACGACCGCGGAAACCGGTTGCCGCACGATGTGATCGTGGTCGACGAGACCTCCATGGTGTCGCTGACTTTGATGGCGCGGCTGCTGGAGGCGGTGCGCCCGGATGCCCGGCTCATCCTGGTGGGCGACCCCGACCAGCTGGCGTCGGTGGAGGCGGGTGCGGTGCTTGCCGATTTGGTGGACGGATTGTCGGCACGCGACGGCGTGCAGGTGGCGGCGTTGCAGACATCGCACCGGTTCGGGGAGTTGATCGGGGCGTTGGCGGCGGCGATCCGCAGCGGTGACGCCCAGCGCACGTTGGCGTTGCTGCGGTCGGGTGACGAACATGTCGACTTCGTCGAAAACCAGGATGCGACTGACCATTTGCGCTCCGTGCTGCTGCCGCACGCGTTGCGGCTGCGGCAAGCGGCGCTGATGGGTGCCGCCGAGGCAGCGTTGACCATTTTGGGCGAGCACCGGCTGCTTTGCGCGCACCGGGAGGGCCCTTTCGGGGTGGCGCACTGGAACCGGCAGGTCGAGCAGTGGCTAGCCGAGGAAACGGGCCAGCCGCCGTGGTCGGAATGGTACGCCGGGCGCCCACTGCTGGTGACGGCCAACGATTACGGGCTGCGCGTCTACAACGGTGACACCGGGGTGGTAGTGGCCGGACCCGACGGTCTGCGGGCTGTCATCGCCGGTGCCACCGCAACGCTCGACTTCGCGACCAGCCGCCTGGGCGACGTCGAGACCATGCACGCCATGACCATCCACAAGTCTCAAGGCAGCCAAGCTGAGGAGGTGACAGTTCTTCTGCCGCAGGATGATTCACGACTTTTGACGCGGGAACTGTTGTATACGGCGGTCACTCGCGCGAAGAAGAGAGTGCGCGTGATCGGCTCGGAAACCTCGGTTCGCGCCGCGCTGGGGCGGCGGGCGCTGCGGGCGAGCGGGCTGCGGCAGCGGCTGGCGGGGCCGGCCGGTGCCGGCGTGGCCTAGTCGATCAGGGATTGGCCCGATGGTGCGGGCCGGTGCGCACGCACCCAGGTTTGGGCAGCGACCTGGACGGCATCCCAGGGGGATCCCAGCGGGGGACAGTAGGACAGGTCCAGCTCGTTGAGGCCGTCGACGGTCATGCCGTGATAAAGCGCGGCGGCGAACGTGTCGACACGTTTGGCGATCTCGGCGCTGCGGTGCCCGACCAGTTGGGCGCCCAGCAGTTGGCCGCCGCGCCGATCACCGGTGATACGGATGTGGATGCGAGTGGCGCCCGGGTAGTAGGCCTTGTGATCATCCGGACTGGATTGGCTGGTGACGGGGATCCATCCGCGCCCGGCGGCGCGGGCTTCTTGTTCACGAAGACCGGTGCGGGCCGCGACCAGGTCGAAGACTTTGACGACCTGGGTGCCGAGGCTGCCGGCGAAGTGGGCGTCACCCCCGACCGCGTTCTCCCCGGCGACGCGGCCTTGTTTGTGGGCGGTGGTGCCCAGCGGCAACCAGGTGACACCGAGCAGACGGTGGTGCGTGTGCACACAGTCGCCGGCAGCGAACATGTCGGGCACGCTGGTGCGCATCATGTCATCGACGACGATGGCGCCCTTGACACCCAGCTCGGCGCCGGCCTCGGCGGCCAGCCCGGTGTCGGGCCGCACGCCCACGACGACGAGGACGACATCGACGGTGCGGCTGAGGGTTTGCCCGTCGCGGCTGGCGGTGACGCTGAGCGCGGCGGTGTCGGTGCGGGTGATTCGGCTGACCGTGGTGCTGGTGAGGACTTCCACGCCGTGGCGCTGAAGTTCGGCGCGAACAAGAGCGCCCAGTTCGGGGTCGACGGTGGGCAGCACCTCGGGCAGGGCTTCGATGTGGGTGACGGTGATACCGCGCCGGGTGAGGGCTTCCGCCATTTCCACTCCGAGGTAGCCGGCGCCGATGATCGCCGCAGTCTTGGGGTTGCGTTGGCGCAGCGAGTCCATGACAGCGAACGTGTCGCCCATGGAGTGCAGCAGATGCACGCCGTCGGCGGGCCCGAGCGCCCCGGCTCCGGTGAGCCCGCTGATGGGCGGACGCGCGCTGACGGCTCCGGTGCCGACGATCACGGCGTCATAGCCCAGCTGTGCGGGGCTGCCGTCGCGGTGGAGCACCTCGACGGTGTGCTCGTCGGCATTGATGCGGGTGGCGGTGGTGTCGGTGCGGACCCGCATACCGGTGGCGGCGAGATCGGCGGCGCTGCGGTGGGCAAGCTGACTCCAGTGCCCGACTTCCCCGGCGACGTAGTAGGGGATGCCGCAGATGGAAAAGTTCGGGTAGGCGTCGGCCACGATGACAGTGACCTCGGTGGCGGGGTCGAGTTCGCGGGCGCGCAGTGCGGCGCTGATGCCGGCGTCGCTGCCGCCGATCACGACGATATGGCGGGCTGCCATGAGCGCTCTCCCGGGGGGTGCCGGAACCGGGCGGCGCTCATGGCCGACCCGGCCGCGCCGTCACAGCCTGTCCGGCCGTGAGATCGGTGCGATCATCATGCGCCCAGGCCAGCCGCCGGTGCAGCCCCAGCGCCACATAGACCAGGCCCAGCAGCACCGGAACCTCGATGAGCGGGCCCACCACCCCGGCCAGCGCCTCTCCGGAGGTGGCGCCGAAAACACCGATCGCCACGGCGATGGCCAGCTCGAAGTCGTTGCTGGCGGCCGAGAAAGCCAGCGCCGCGGCACGCGGGTAGGACAACCGCAGCCCGCGGGCGATGGCGAATCCGCCGGCCCACATCACACCGAAGTAGGCCAGCAGGGGCAGCGCGATCCGGGCCACGTTCAGCGGCTGGGATGTGATCGTCTTGCCCTGCAGGGCGAACAGCACCACCACCGTGAACAGCAGCCCATACAAGGCGACCGGGCCGATGCGCGGCAGTAGCCGGCTTTCATACCACTGGCGCCCGCGCGCACGTTCGCCCAGCGTCCTGGTGAGAAATCCGGCGAGCAGCGGGATGCCCAAGAACACCACCACGGTGAGCGCAATGGCGGCAAAGGACGCGTGCAGGTTCTGGGTAGGCAGTCCCAGCCAGCCGGGCAGCACATTGAGGTAGAACACCCCCAGCGCGGCGTAGGTCAGCACCTGAAAAACCGCGTTAAGCGCCACCAGCACAGCAGCCATCTCCCGGTCACCGCAGGCCAGGTCGGTCCAGATGAGCACCATCGCGATGCAGCGGGCCAGCCCCACCAGGATGACCCCGGTGCGGTAGGCGGGCAGGTCGGCCAGCAGCAGCCAGGCCAGGGCGAACATCACCGCAGGACCGATGATCCAGTTGAGGATCAGCGATGTGGTGATCATGCGGCGATCGGCGGTGATCCGCCCGATCTCGGTGTAGCGGACCTTGGCCAACACCGGATACATCATCAGCAGCAGCCCGACCGCGATCGGCAGGCTCGTGCCGTGGATCGCCACCGCGTCCAGACCATCGGCCAAACCGGGGATTACCCGCCCCAGGACAAGCCCCGCCGCCATGGCCAGGCCGATCCAGAGCGGCAAGTACCGGTCCAGGGTGGAGAGCCTGCCGGCCACAGACGGCGCGGCAGTCGAGACGGTGTGCTCGCTCATCGGTGTCCTTCCGGTGTGCTCACGCGGGGCCGGGGGTGCGCTCAGTGACTGGCGGCGACCGCAGGCTTTCTGGCGCGGATGATCGCGCCGTGCATCGCGTCGGCGACCTCGTGGGTGAAAGTCACTGCAGCATCGGTGAATCCGGCGGCCGCCAAGCCGTCGAGATATTCCTGCCTGGACAATGCCCCGGCGATGCAGCCGACGTAGGAGCCACGTGCGGCCCGTTGCGCGGGGCTGAGGTGGTCTTCGGCGACGACGTCGCAGATTCCGATGCGCCCCCCGGGAGCCAGCACACGGTACATGTCGGCGAGCACCGCCGGTTTGTCGACCGACAGGTTGATCACACAGTTGGAGATCACCACGTCGACGCTGGCGTCGGGCAGCGGGATGTCCTCGATAGTGCCCTTGCGGAACTCGGCGTTGCTGATACCGGCCTCGGCTTTGTTCGCCTCGGCGAGGGCGAGCATCTCGTCGGTCATGTCCACGCCGTACGCGAACCCGGCGGGCCCCACCCGCCGCGCCGACAGCAGCACGTCGATCCCGCCACCCGAACCCACGTCGAGGACGCGTTCGCCCGGGCGCAGTTCGGCGACGGCGGTGGGGTTACCGCACCCCAAGCTCGCCGCCACCGCGTCGGCGGGTAGCTCGCAGTGCTCCTCGGCACCGTAACGCCCGGCACCGAAGAGGCTGCCTTCGTCGACCGAATCGCTCGATCCGCAGCAGCTCGCGGCGGTGAGCACATCGCTGTTGGTGGCGCCGCTGCCGATCGCGCCGGCGGCTGCCCGGTACCGGGCCCGGACCTGATCACGCAGCTCGTCAGCCCGGATCGCAGCCATCCCGACGGCCCTTTCCTCGACCATTTCCTCGACCCTTCCATCGACAGACGTCTATGCAACCAAGGGTGCACGACCCATCGATGGATGTCAATTCATGACCGGGATGCGGTCCTCGCTGCGCTCACCGGGCATCACAGCCGGGCCATCGCGGTCACCGGGTTCTCGACGAAATCGGCGAAAAGCCTCAGGAACCCGCCCGCGGTGGCCCCATCGCAGACCCGGTGGTCGAAGCTCAGCGACAGCTGGGTGGTCTTGCGCACACTCAGCGCACCGCCGTGCACCCACGGGCGGTCGATGATGCGCCCGACCCCCAGAATCGCCGCCTCGGGGTAGTTGATAATCGGCGTGGCCCCGTCGACCCCGAAAACACCGTAGTTGTTGAGGGTAAACGTGCCGCCGGTCAGCCGGGAGGGCGGCAGCGAACCGTCGCGGGCTGCGGTGGTCGCCTGCGCCAACGCCTCAGACAGTTCGATCAAATCCAGTGCGTCGGCCTGCTCGATCACCGGCACCACCAGCCCGCGCGGGGTGTCGACGGCCACGCCCAGATTGACATGACGAAAGCGCACGATCTCCGACCGAGCACTATCGACCGATGAATTCAGCTCCGGGAACTGTCGCAGCGCGGCCAGCGCGAGGCGCGCCAGCAACGCCAGCAGGCTGACGTCGCCGGCTGCGGCCGCGCGGATCGACTCGCGGGCCGCAAGCAATCCGGTGGCGTCGACGTCCACCCAGGTTGTCGCGTCGGGGATTTCCTGGCGGCTTCGTGACAGTTTCTCCGCACCCGTCCTGCGCGCCGCCGTCATCGGGATCCGCTGGACCTCCGGCCCGGCCGGCGCGCGAGCCGCCAGGGCTTGTTCGACGTCCGCGCGGGTGATCACCCCATGTGCTCCGCTGCCCGGTATGCGGGAAAGGTCGATATTGTTGTCGCGGGCCAGTTTTCGGACCACCGGGGAGATCACGGCAGGCACGGTGGTTGTCTCCTGGGGCGCCGGCCGGGTGCGGTGCTTCTCGTGCTCGCGGGTTCCGTATCCGACGAGCACCGGTCCCGAGCCGTCCGGCTCATCCGCGCCGTCGCCGCCGGGCTGCGGATCCGCGTCGGCGCGAACATCGGCGGTCCGCACCGTGATCAGCGGACTGCCGACCGCCACCGTGGATCCGGCCTGAGCGTGCAGTTCGACCACCGTTCCGGCGAACGGGACCGGAAGCTCGACCGAAGCTTTGGCGGTTTCGACCTCGACGATCACCTGGTCGACCGATACCGTCTCGCCGACCTGCACCCGCCAGTCGACGATCTCGGCCTCGGTGAGCCCTTCCCCGAGATCCGGCAACAAGAACGTGTGCTCACTCACGCCGGCTCCGCCCAGAAAGTGTCGGGACAATCGCCCCATTGCAGCCGCTCCAGCGCGCCGCGGATGCGCGCGCAATCGGGACGCTGTAGCCACTCGAGTTTGGGTGGCGGGTAGGGGATGTCGAATCCGCACACGCGGATCACGGGCGCCTGCAGATAGTGAAAGCACCGTTCTTGCACCCGGGCCGCGATTTCCGCGCCCACCCCGGCGAAACCCGGTGCCTCGTGCACCACAACACAGCGTCCGGTTTTGCGGACCGAGGCCGTCACCACCGCGTCATCGAAGGGCACGATCGAGCGCAGGTCGATCACTTCGACGTCGTAGCCGTCGTCGGCGGCAGCCTGCAGCGCGGCCGGTACCGATGCCCCGTAGGCGATGATCGTCGCATCACGCCCCGGCCGGACAACTCGCGCCTGTCCCAATCCGCCGCCCCGCTCGGGCCGGAAATCGCCGCGGCGAAAATACAAGCATTTGGGTTCGAGGAACACCACCGGGTCGGGGTCGTCGATAGCGGCGCGCAGCAGGCTGTACGCGTCGGACACCGTCGCCGGCACAACGACTTTCAGCCCCGGCGTGTGCGCATAGTAGGCCTCGCTGGAATCGCTGTGATGCTCCACGCCCCCGATGCCCCCGCCGACCGGTATCCGGATCACCATGGGCACCGACAACGCGCCGCGGGTGCGGTTTCTCAGCTTGGCGACATGGGAGACGATCTGCTCGAATGCCGGGTAGGCGAACGCGTCGAACTGCATCTCGACCACCGGGCGGAAACCGGCCATCGCCATCCCCACGGCGAAGCCCACGATACCCGACTCGGCCAGTGGGGTGTCGAAACACCGCTGTGTGCCAAAGGTTTTCGCCAGGCCGTCGGTGACCCGGAAAACCCCACCGAGTTCCCCGACATCCTCCCCGAACACCACGACGGACTCGTCGTCGTCAAGAGCGTCCCGTAACGCGCGGTTGAGGGCTTGCGCCATGGTGATCGCGCTCATGCCGACCCGCCCCGCCCGGCTTCCGCCGCCGGCCCGTCGGGAAGGCACCGTTGTTGCTCGCGCAGCTGAGCGGTCTGCTCGGCGAAGACATGCTCGAACAACTGGCCGGCGTCGACGGCCCGGTCGGCGTTCATCGCGGCGCGCACTTCCGCGGCCAGCTCGTCGGCTTCCGCGGCCAACCCCGCCGCGAATGTGTCATCGATCAGACCCTCGGCCCGCAGGTAGGTGTCCAGTCGGGTGATCGGGTCGCGCTCACGCCAGAACGCCAGCTCCGTATCGGTGCGGTAGCGGGTCGGGTCGTCGGCGTTGGTATGTCCTTCGACCCGGTAGGTGTGGGCTTCCACCAGCACCGGCCCGTTACCGTCTGAGACGTAGCGGCGGGCTTCGTCCAGCACCGCGAGCATGGCGACCGGGTCGTTGCCGTCGACTTGCTCGCTGCCGATTCCGTATCCGATCCCCTTGTGCGCCAACGACGGAGCCGCGGTCTGCCGTGCCAGCGGGACGCTGATCGCAAAACCGTTGTTTTGCACCAGGAAAACCACCGGTGCCCGAAAGACCGCGGCAAAGTTGAGGGCTTCGTGGAAATCACCTTCGCTGGTCGCGCCGTCGCCGCACAGCGCGAGCACCACGGCGCCGGTGTCTTTGCGCAGCTGCGCGTACGCCAGGCCGGCGGCGTGCAGGAGCTGGGTCGCCAACGGGGTGCATTGCGGCGCCGTTCGATACCGCACCGGGTCATAGCCGCAATGCCAGTCACCGGCCAGCAGTCCGAGGATTCCCGCGGGTTCGATACCCCGGGTGAACAACGCCATCGAGTCGCGGTAGGTGGGGAACATCCAGTCGTCGCGACCCAGCGACATCGCCGCAGCGACTTGGCAGGCCTCCTGTCCCCGGGCGGACGGATAAACCGCCAGCCGCCCCTGTTTGGTCAGCGCTACGGCCTGCTCGTCAAATCGCCTACCCAGCACCATCTTTCGGTACATTTCGACCAGCCGCTCAGCCGGTGGGCGGGGGTATCTCGCGGTGCTCGAGGTGAGCTGTCCGGCGGGATCGAGATATTGCACCGGAACGTCTGCGGGCAAAAACCTCGCGTATACCGTGCTCACCGGCTCGACCACGGTCACTGGCTACCTCCCGACGACGCCTATGTCCCTAAATCGTCGATGTCGCTCAACTGAATGACAACACATCCCGGTAAATACGAAACGTATTGCTCTTCTACTGCCTTCTGGAGTACATATTGTTCATACCCTCATTCGGCACGACCGGGGCAGTGAACACTATGGACGACACCGCGGACTCGATCCCCCTCGACGAGGTGGACCGCAGCCTGATTCGCGCACTCGTGGCAGATGGCCGGATCTCGATGCTGGAACTTTCCAAGCGTGCCCACGTTTCTCGGACCCACCTGTATTCGCGTATCGAGCGCCTGCAACAGGCGGCGATCGTCGAAGGTTTCACCGCCCGGATCAACCTGGCAAAAGCAGGTTTTGCCACCTCGGCGCTGATCGCGTTGTCCATCCACCAAAACGCCTGGCGCGATCTGTCCGCCCAGCTGCGCACGCTGCGCTACATCGAACGCTACCTGTTGGTCGGAGGGGATTTCGACGTCCTGGTGATGGTCCGCACACCGGACAACGAGACGCTGCGCACCATGGTGCTGGAGCGATTGCACAGTATGCCCGGTATTCGCTCGACGCGGACCTGGCTGGTATTCGACGAATGGCAGGGCGATCCGTCCAAGTGGTTCTGATCAGACGGTCACCGAAACGTCCGCTGCCGCAGCGGCGGCGCGGCGGTGCGCCAGCAGCCGGGCCGCCGCCTCGGTGGTGATATCGCGCGCCTCGCTGATCGTGTAGACCTCCATCAGCGTGTCGGCGATTCGTCTGGTGTAGCGGTCGACGGTGTCGCCGTCCCAGCCGAGCACCTCGCGGCCAACCAGGTGAAAAGCGCCGCCGGCGTTGGCGACAAAATCCGGGGCGTACAGGATTTCCCGCCGGCGCAATATCGCCCCGGCCTGTTCGTCACGCAGCACATTGTTTGCGGCGCCGACCACGGCGCGCGCCGGCAGCCCCGCGGCCGCGGCGGCGTCGATGACGCCGCCCAGCGCGCAGGGGGCGAAAATGTCACACGGTGTCGTCAAAGCTGCCTCGGGATCAACTGTCTCACCGTCGAATTCACGGGAACAGGCGAGACGCTGCGGGTCGGTGTCGGTCACCAGCAGCCGGGCCCCGGCTTGCGAAACCAGGGCAGCCAGTGTGCTGCCCACCGCACCCAGCCCCTGGATGAGCACCCTCAAACCGTCCAAGGTCCCCAGCCCACGCCGCGCAGCGGTCACCTTCATCGCTTCGAACACCCCCAGCGCGGTGCTGTAGGCGCTGGATCCCACGCCACCGCGCTGCACCGAGCGCCCGAAAACGAATTCGGTTGTCTCGCTGAGGATGTCCATATCCTCAGCGTTGGTGTTGACGTCGGGACCGGTCCAGTAGCTGCCGTTGAGCTTGTTGATGTTGTCGGCATGCACCCGCAGCATCTGCCGCCAGGCGTCCGCAGCGATGTCCTTGCGCGGCGCGGGCAGCACAATCACCGACTTGCCGCCACCCATCGGAAGCCCGCTGACCGCCATCTTCAGTGTCATCGCACCGGCCAGCCTGCCCGCGTCCTCCAGCGCAGCCACCAGGGACGGGTAGTGCGCGGCGCGGGTGCCGCCGGCGGCCCGTCCGCACCGGATCGAATCCACGCGGATGACAAACCAGGCCCCGGTCGCCGGATCGTAGCGGGTCAGGGTCAGCTCGCCGTCCCAGCGCAGGGCGTCGTCGACGTTCACTAACGGTGTCCTCTCGACGTCGTTGCCGGTCGCAACAGTGCGCGCCGCTCTCCGGAGCCGGCTGGAATGGATCCGGACATGCAGACCGGCAGGGCCGGGCGGCCCGACTCGAAACCTAAAGGCAGCAAAGCCCGCACGCACGAACCGTCAGGCACTTCGGAACACACTGCCCGAAAAGTGTCCAGCAGCGCACCATCGTGTTCATCTGACAGGAGGTACGGCGTTGTCCCGCGGGCACTCTGCGCCCATCGCTTCGGCGGTGTGGCGGGCCGGCCCGGCCGCCCGCGCCGGCTCACCGCCGTCACCGCGGTGCACCACGACACCGCGGTGCACCACCCCTCGGAGTCGCTCAGCCAGGTTACCGACGGCGACCTCGGTGCCCTCCAGCAGCACCAGATCGGCGCGCTTACCCGGTGCCACCTCACCGATTTCGTCGGCGGCGCCCAGTAATTCGGCTGCCGATGTGGTGGCCGCTCGCAACGCGTCGGCGGGGGACAGACCTTGGGCGGCCAACAACTCGAGCTCGCGGAGATTCTCACCGTGTGGAGCGATTCCGGCGTCGGTCCCCATCGCGATGCGCACTCCGGCTGCATGCGCCAGCCGCACCGAGGCGTCGTGTGCCGCGACAACGTCGACGACCTTGGCGCGGGTGGCGTCGGTGAGCCCCGCCGCGGCCGGCCCGTCACGCAGCAGCGCGCGGGGAGCGGAAAGTGTTGGCACCAGCCAGGTCCCGTGGTCCACCATCATCTCCACGGCCTCTTCGTCGAGGTATACCCCGTGCTCGATGGAGCGCACGCCCGCGCGGACGGCGTTTTTGATGCCGTCGGTGCCGTGGGCGTGCGCCATGACCGACACCCGCGCCGCGCGTGCCTCGGCCATCAACACGGCAATCTCGTCGGGGCCGAAATAGGCGCGCCTCGGGTCACTTCGGGGACTGATGACGCCGCCGGTGGTGGCCACCTTGAGCACGTCGGCGCCGGCGCGCAGCAGCTCGCGGACCGTGCGGCGCATGTCGTCCGGGCCGTCCACGACCGTTGCCGGGCAGCCGGGATAAGACGGCCACAAGGCGTGCACGCACCCCCCGGACGGCAGCCATTCGTCGGCGTGGCCGCCGGTGGGGCTGAGCATGCCGATCGCGATGCGCATGTCGGGCCCCTCGACCAGCCCGCTGGTCACCGCGTGTTTGACGCCGAGGTCGGCCCCGGCCGCGTCTCGCACGGTGGTCACCCCGGCCCGCAAGGTCAGGCGCAGGTTACGGGCAGCGTGAAAAAACCTCAGCGAGAACGGAGTTTGGAGAAGCCTCAGCACATTGACGTCGTCGAGCATGACATGCACGTGACAGTCGATGAACCCCGGCACCACGAGCTGCCCGGTGGCCTCGAGCACGCGGTCGCCGTCCAGGCCCGGGCCGACGTCGAGGATGCGCTCACCGTCGATGACCACATCGGCGCGCGCCGCTGTCCCCGAGACGGGGTCGAAGACATGTCCCCCGCGCACCAGCAGCCGCCGGCTCACCGCCGGTCCATCGCGGCGTGACCGTAGAGGGTGCTGAGCCAGATCGTGGTGAGCGCCTCAGTCACCGCCGTGGGGTCGGCGAACGGGCGCTGGCCGAAGGAGGCCAGCAGGTAGCGCTCGTTCATCCAGGTCAGTGCCCGCGCCACCTCGTAGGGCTGCCCGATGCGGCTGCGTCCGGCCTCGACGTCGGCTTGGATCCGCCGCGCCGTCGCCGCCGTCAGATCTTCGGCCAGCGCCGAATAGAGCTGGTTGACCTCCGGGTCGTAGCGTGCGGTGTCGGAGATCGCCTGGATGAGCCGGCCATGTTCGACGAAAATCGCGGTCAGCCCGGTCAGGCTGCGGCGCAGCTCGGCGACCGGGTCATCAGTGCCGCCCATCCAATTGTCGGCGACGTGGCCTAATTCCAAACCGACGTCGTCGAGCATCGCCATCAGCAAGTGCTGCCGGTCGTCGAAATGCCGGTAAAAGGCGGTGCGGGCCACCTCGGCGGCCGACGTGATGTCATCGAGGGAGATTTCGGCCCATGGCCGGCTTTCCAGCAGCCGATGTGCCGCGTCGAGCAGCCGGCGGCGTGCGTTGCGCCGGTGTTCACGCCGCCGCGCCTGCAGGTCCGTGTGCCGGGTTGTCACCCCGACAGTGTCGCACAGTTCGGACGCGATGTGAAACTCGATTGTTGACACGGTGTCACACATGGCTTAGCGTGGGCTGCACATCCAGGTGCGGGCGGTAGCGAGACGAGGTCGGGCAGTGCGAGTCAGCTTGTCGTTCACCGGGTTCGGCCCGATCCTGGCCGACCTGCCGGCCGTGCAGGCCGCCGAGGAGTGCGGGCTGGACGGCCTGTGGTACGCCGAGCACATCTGCGCTCACGACGCGGTGGTGCCCGCCGCGGTGTATCTGCGTGCGACCGAACGGCTGGAATTGGCTTTGATGGGTGTCAGCACCGCGGGACGCCATCCCGGCCTGGCCGCTATGGAACTGGCCTCACTGGCCGAAATCGCTCCGGGGCGGGTGCGCGCGGCCATCGGCACCGGGGTGCCGGACATGATCGCCAAGCTGGGCAAGACGGTGTCTCGGCCCGTCGAGACCACCCTCGCGCTGCACCGGGCGCTCAAAACCGCGCTCGCCGGCGGCGAGTTGACCGGCGAGCAGCCCGGATTCAGTTTCCGCCACTACCAGTTGGCGCCGGTGAGCACGCCCCCGCCGTTGGACCTCATGGCGGTGCGGCCCCGCATGCTCGATGCGGCCGCCCGCTGCGCCGACGGCGTGTGCCTGAGCGCGGGCGCGTCGCGGCGCTACCTTTCCGATGCGGTCACGCGGGTGCTCACAACGCTGGACGCGGCCGGCCGCCGGCGCGCCGATTTCCGGATCTCGGCGGTGGTGCTCGCGTTCATCACCGACGACATCGACAGCGCCCGCAGCCAGGCGGCCCAACTACTCGCCGGCTTCGATGCCGCGACAACCGAATACCTTGCCGCCGGGGCCATCCCCCCCGGCGCGCTGGTCGCCGCGGTGGCCGAACGCGGCCCGGCGGGCGCCCTGGAGGTGCTCACCCCGGAGGTCATCGACGCCCTGGCGCTGGTGTGCCCGCCCGACGAACTTGGCGAGTCGCTGACCGCCTACGCCGCAACCGGAATCGACGAGATCGCAATCGCGCCCTGTGCGCCGCCGGACCAGTTGCCGGACTTGGTCGAGCTCATCGCCAAGTGCCGCAGCCAATTTACCGCCCACCCCTGACACGGAACGGATGAGGCACCGATGACCGACACCGATACCCGCCTCGACGGCGACGTGGCACAGATCATGCGCCTGCACCGGGAATTCGTCGAGGCCAACGGCCCGCTGGATTCCAGCTATCTGCGTCGCCGCGTCACGGCCACTCCCGGGGAACTGGTCTGGTACAACCTCAACGGCTCGGTCTACCGCGGGCAAGACCACATCGCTGAGTTGTGGGATGCGCTGGCGTCGAACATGAGCGGCCCGGCCAGCACCACCGAGTTGCGCGACGAACACGTGGAGGTCGTCGGCGACGTCGCCTGGGTGACCTATCTCAACCATTACCGCAGCGATTTCGGCGATCTCGGCAGCTGTGACTGCGATATGCGGGCCACCGAGATCTGGCGCCGCCGGGACGGCGAATGGCGGCTGGTGCACGCGCACTTCTCCACTCATGTGCCCAACCAGATGGGCGGTGTGTAAAGGCTCCCGGGGTGGAAGTGGTCGAGCAGTTCTGCGTGGCCGGCCCGGTGGGACGGGTCGGCGGACTACGCTGCGCCGGTGAGCACCCGGGTATTCCCGCGGTGTTCGTGCACCCCATCAACGGCGCCGCCGAACACTGGTCTGCGGTGATGCGGCGGCTGAGCGGCCGTCCCGTGATCAGCGTTGACCTGCGTGGACACGGCCGGTCGCAGCCGGGCGGAGGCTACGGTGCCGCTGACTACGCCGCCGATGTGGAGGCGGTGATGAACGGTCTCGGCATTCCGCACGCGCACCTGGTCGGCGCCTCCTTCGGCGCCAGCGCTGCCCTCATGCTCGCCGCCCTTCGGCCGCAGCGGGTGGTATCGGTGACCGCCATCGGCGGTGCGCTGCGCGTCGACCTGGACGCTGACGCCGCGGTCCGGGAGCTCCACACGCTCGGCCCGGCGGCGTTTTTCACGAAATTCGCGAAGGTGAGCTTCGCGCCCGGCACCGATCCCCGTGTGCTCGCCGACACTGTCGCCTGGGCGACGCGCGCCGACATCAGCGTCACCGAGCAGATCATCCGGGCAGCGTTCGCGGCGGACATCTCCGCCATCGTGGGCCGGGTCGTCGCACCCGCCCTGGTGCTGACCGGGGCGCAGGATCGCACCTGCCCGCCCGCCGCGGGCGCGGCCCTGGCCGCCGCGCTGGGCACTGAATGCCGGGTCCTCGACGGGCACGGGCACCTGCTGCATCTGGAGGATCCGGAGCTGGTGGCCCGCCTGGTCGACGACCATGCCCGGCGCAGTGAAACGCGCATGGAGGGCGGCTAGATGGGTGCGGCCCCGTTCGATTACCTGGCGGCGCAGTCCGTCGAGCAAGCCTGTGCGATGTTGAGCGATGATCCTTCCGGCACAAAAGTTCTCGCAGGCGGGCAGAGCCTGATGCCGCTGCTGGTGCGCCGGCTGGCGCGGCCGCGCCGGCTGGTTGACATCACCCGGATCGCCGAGCTGCACACCATGGACGTGAGCTCCCGCGGCTGGCAGCTGGGCGCGGCGGTCACCCAGCGGACCGCGGAGCTGGCCGGCGCGCTGGCCGGCTTCGGTGTGCTCGCGCAGGCGCTGCCCCGCGTCGGCAAGGTCAGCACCCGCAACGTGGGAACGGTCTGCGGCAGCATCGCCCACGCCAATCCCGCCGCCGAATTGGGTGTCTGCCTGCTGACGCTGGGCGGAGAGGTCACCGCCACCTCGGCGGCGGGTTCCCGCTCCATTGCGGCTGAAGAGTTTTTCCTGGGCCCGCACCGCACCGCGCTGCGAGCCGACGAATTGGTGTGCAGTGTCACGTTTTACCGGCCACCCGCGGGATCGGTGGGCTATTTCGACGAGGTCACGCTCCGCGGCGCCGGCGACACTCCGGTGATCAGCGTCGCAGTCAGCGGCCAGCTCCACGACGGCGAGCTGGGCGGGCTGCGGGTCGCGGTCGGCGGGGCCGGACAGCAGCCCGTGCTGGCACCGGCGGCGATCACCGCGGGGCTTGCCGGGCCCGACGACGCGGTCGGCGACGCCGCGCACAGTTTCGCAGCGCAGCTGCACTTCGCCGACGACGCGCACGCCTCGGCGCAACACCGGCGCCGGCTGGCGGCCAACCTGGTGGCCCGACTGGTGCGCCGGCTGCGGAAGGAGCTGCCATGACCAGCGAGGTGACCATCACACTGCGGGTCAACGGGCGGCCCGTCACCGCGAGCGTGCCGGCACGGATGACGCTTGCCGACTTTGTGCGGGACCGGCTCCGGCTCACCGGAACACACCTGGGCTGCGGCCAGGGGCTGTGCGGCTGCTGCAATGTGCTGCTCGACGAGCGGTCGGTGCGGGCCTGCCTGCTGCTGGCCGTGCAAGCCGACGGTAAAGATGTCGTGACCGTCGAAGGCATATCAGCGGCAACCGATTTCGACGACCATTCCAGTATTGCGGGGTGTCTGGTGCGCCACCACGCTCTGCAATGCGGTTTCTGCACACCAGGATTCGTGGTGCTGCTGGCAGAGCTGCTGGCCGAGGTCGACCGGGGCGCCCGTCCCGCGCCGGCGGAGCTGCGGACCCGCCTGGCCGGGTGCCTGTGCCGCTGCACCGGCTACGCGCCGATTTTGGCCGCCGCCGAAGAACTGGTCGCCGCCAAGATCGTGGAGTGCAGCCGATGAGCCCGGCCCGCCAGGTCGGTGGCAGCCCCGCAGGGCCGAATCTGCGGCGCCTGGCCGCCGGCGGGGGGCGTTATCTGGCCGATGAGTGCGCGGCCGGGGAACTGCACCTGGTGGTGGTCCGCTCCCGCGAACCGCATGCCCGCATCTCGGTGGACACCCGGCGGGCCCGCGCCGCGCCCGGTGTGCATGCGGTGCTGGTCGGCGCGGACGTGCGCGGGGCCACCGAGCCGATGGGCATGATGTGGAACGCGCCGATCCAGGCCAGCGCGCCCACCTGGTGTCTGGCCGGTGACCGGGTCCGCTATGTCGGCGAGCCGATCGCGGCCGTCATCGCCGATGACGCCTACCTGGCCGAGGACGCCGCGGAGCTGGTGGACGTCACCTATGACCCGCTGCCGGCGGTGGTCGAGGCGTCCGAGCAGAGCACTCCGCTGCTCTATGACGACTGGCCGGATAACGTCTTCGGGCGCACCCGGTTCGAGGCGGGCGACGCCGCCGCCGCGCTGGCCGGCGCCGCCGTGGTGGTGCGGGGCCGCTACACCAACAGCAGGGTGGCCGGGTTGTCGCTGGAGACCCGCGGGGTGCGGGCGGCCTGGGATATCGCCGGGCAGACCGTCACGGTGTGGACATCCACCCAGTCCCCGCATCAGGTGCGCGAGGCGCTGGCGACGTCGCTGCGCATCCCGCGCAGCCGCGTGCAGGTGCGCTGCCCCGACATCGGCGGGGCGTTCGGCAACAAGGCGTGCGCCTATATCGAGGAGATCCTGGTGGCGTTCGCGGCGCGGGTGGTGCGCCGCCCGGTGCGGTGGATCGAAGGCCGCAGCGAGGCGTTCCTCGCCACCGTGCACGGCCGCGGCACCGTCGTCGACCTCGAGCTGGGGTTCACCGCCGACGGCGTCATCTCGGGACTGCGGGCCACCGTGCTGTTGGATTGCGGCGCAACACCGTACATGGTGGGGTTGGGCACCGGGGTGGTCACCGCGGCGACGGTGCTGGGTCCGTACCGGATCGGTGACGCGCTCAGCGAGCTGGTGGCGGTGGTGACGAACAAGACACCCATCGGCGCCTACCGCGGATTCGGCATGCCCGAGGCCACCTTCGCCATCGAGCGCGCGATGGACGAGGGCGCCCGGCTGCTGGGCATGGATCCGGTGACGATCCGGCACCGAAACCTGCTGCGCCCCGAGGAACTTCCGTACTGGACGGCGGCGATGATGTGCCTGGACAGCGGGCGCTACAGCGAGCTGCTGGATCTGGTGGCGGAGCGCATCGACTGGCAGCACACGCGCCGGGAAGCCGAGCAGGCGCGGGCCGCCGGCCGGCTGGTGGGCGTCGGGGTGGCCTGCTATCTGGAGGCGACGAATTTCGGGCCGTCGCTGACGGCGGCGATGATGGGGATCAGCAGCGCCGGGCACGACCGCGCCGTGGTGCGGGTGGACGCCTCGGGTCTGGTCACCGTGCTCACCGGTCAGATGCCGATGGGTCAGGGGCTGGACACGGTGCTCGCGCAGGTCGCCGCCGACGAGATCGGGGTGCCGCTGGAGGCGGTGGAGGTGATCTGCGGGGACACCGCGGCATGCCCCTACACCGGTTACGGCAGCGGCGGCAGCCGCGGGGCGGGGGTCTCCGGGTCAGCGGTGATGATGGCCGCGCGTGAAGTCCGCGAGCAGATGCTCGTGATCGCGGCTCACCTGCTGAACGCTGCCGACTCGGCGGTGCTGCGCGACGCCGACGGAGCGTTCACCGACACCTCGGGCCGCCGCGTGACCGTCGCCGAAGTGGCCGAAGCTGCCTATCGGGCAACGGATCTGCCCGACGGTGTGCAACCCGGCCTGGAAGCGGCCTACACCTATGACCCGCGGGGTTTCGCGTTCTCCTACGGCTCGGTGGCGGCGGTGGTCGAAATCGACCCCGACACCGGCACGGTCACGGTGCAGCGGCTGGTGTTCGGCCACGACTGCGGTGTGCAGCTCAACCCGGCCAAGGTGGCGGGGCAGATCCTCGGCGGCGCGGCACAGGGGCTGGGCGCGGCGCTGTACGAGCAGCTGCCCTACAGCGCGGACGGCTATCCCGTGGTGCAGTCGCTGTGGGACTACTTCCCGCCGCTGCCGGCCAACATGCCGCCGGTCGAGCTCGTGCATTTGGAGACCCCCTCGCCGTTCTCCCTCAACGGCGCCAAGGGCACCGGCGAAAGCGGCGCCATCCCGATCCCCGCGGTGCTGGCCAACGCCATCCGCGACGCGCTGGGCGAGCACGCCGGCACCGTCGCCGACACCCTGCCCATCACCGCGGAACGGCTGCTCGAGGCGATCGAGACGACGCGCCGAAGCGCACCGGTCCGCATCGAAACCCGGTGATCGACCAGTTCAGGAGGAATCGTGAAATACGTGTCCCAGCAATGGCTGGACCGCCAGCGCGAACTGCAGCAGAGCTTTCAGCACCGCCCCGGCGCGTCGGCGCGGGTGCAGTACCGGCTCACCGGTGTCCCTGACGGCGAGGACATCTGCTATTACGCCGACGTGCAGGACGGCCGCATCGTCGAGCAGCGGCTCGGCGAAGACCCGCGCGCCGACGGGACGATGACGGCGTCCTACGCCGACTCGGTGGCAATGTTGCGCGGTGAGCTGGCCCCGACCAAGGCGTTCATGGAGGGCCGCATCACGATCAGCGGTAATGTGGCCAAGCTGGCGACGCTCATGCCGATCACGCAGACCGCCGAATACCGCGACCACTACGCCGCGCTGCTCGCCGAGACCGAGTTCTGATGCTGCCCCGGGCCGGCGCCGAAGCGGTGTGGGGATGACGCTGTCGTTGCTGGCCCGCGACCCCGGCAGCGGTGCGCTCGGGGTGGCCACCCAGTCGCATTTTTTCGGTGCGGGCGCCACGGTGCCCTGGGCCCAGGCCGGTGTCGGGGTGGTGGCGACCCAGGCCATCGCCGAGCGGTCCTATGGCCCACGGATTTTGGCGGCGCTGCGCCGGGGTGTTTCGGCCAGCCGGGCGCTTGCGCCGCTGCTGGAGGCCGACCCGGCGCGCGAGCTGCGGCAAGTGGCCTGCCTGGATGCGGTGGGCGGGGTGGGGATCCACACCGGGACACGGTGTCTGCCTGCCGCCGGCGCGGCGACCGAGGGGTGCGCCGCGGCGGTGGGAAATATGCTCGAGCGCCCCGCCGTGCTCGATGCGATGCTGCAGGGCTTTCACCGGGCGCCAGGCGATCTGGCGCATCGCCTGGTGGCCGGCCTGCGCGGCGGCGAGCAGGCCGGCGGCGACATCCGGGGCCGTCAGTCGGCCGCGCTGCTGGTGGTGTCGGGTGAGCGCGGCGACGCCCCGTGGGAGGGGGTGATCCATGACCTGCGCGTCGACGATCACCCCGATCCGGTCGGTGAGCTTGCCCGCCTCGTCGACCTCGCCGACGCGTTCCGCCACCTGTCGCAGGTGGTGTTCGACCCGGACGGCCCGGTTTTCGGCGAAAGCGTATCCGATGACGAATTCGCTGCTGCGGCACAATCGTTAGCGCAGGCCGACCAGGTTTTGGGCAGCAACCCGGAAGCCGCCTGGTGGTCGGCGGTGCTGCACGCGCGCCGGGGCCGGTTCGCCGACGCCCGACGGCTGCTGGCCGGGGCGGCCCGGCGCAACCCGCGGCTGCCGCGGCTGGTGGCCGGTCTGGTCGAGGCGGGGATCGTCACCGCCGAGCAGGCGGCGCGCTGGTCGGGCCGGCGGTGAGTGCGGCCGGCCTCAGCCCGCGGCGTGGCCCCGGCGATCGAGGATGCGGCTGGCCTTGCCGTCGCAGCGGCCCAGCGCGCCCGTGGCCAGCACGGTCACCTCGACGCTGACCCCGATGCGGCTTTTGACTTGGGCGGCCAGCGCGTCGGCGGCGGCCCGCGCGTGCCGGGGCGAGACGCCGCGGCGGGTTTCCACCCGGATGGTCAGCTCGTCGAGCTGCCCGCGCCGGTCCAGTACGCACTGAAATTGCGGGGCCAGCACCCGATGACCCAGGATGAGTTCCTCGATCTGGGTGGGAAACACGTTCACGCCGCGCACGATCATCATGTCGTCGCAGCGGCCGCTGATTCTTTTCAGCCGCCGCATGCTGCGCGCGGTGCCCGGCAGCAGCGCGGTCAAATCACGGGTGCGGTAGCGGATCACCGGGAATGCTTCTTTGGTCAGCGAGGTCAGCACCAGCTCGCCCACGGTGCCGTCCGGCAACCGCTCGCCGGTGTGCGGGTCGACGATCTCCGGGTAGAAGTGGTCTTCCCAAATATGAGGGCCGTCTTTGGTTTCCACGCATTCCTGGGCCACGCCGGGGCCGATCACCTCGGACAGACCGTAGATGTCGACGGCGTCGATACCGGCGCGGCGTTCCAGTTCGCCGCGCATGTGTTCGGTCCAGGGTTCGGCGCCGAATATCCCGACCCGCAGCGAGCTGCCGGCCGGGTCGACGCCGGCGGCCTCCATGGCGTCGAGGATGGTCAGCATGTAGGAGGGGGTGACCATGATGGCGTCGGGCCGGAAGTCGCCGATCAGCTGGACTTGGCGTTCGGTCATGCCCCCTGACATCGGGATCACCGTGCAACCGAGTCGTTCCGCCCCGTAGTGCGCGCCGATGCCGCCGGTGAAAAGCCCGTAGCCGTAGGCGATGTGGACTTTGTCGCCGGGCCGCACCCCGGCGGCGCGCAGCGAGCGGGCCACCAGGCCTGCCCAGGTGCTGATATCGGCGTCGGTGTAGCCCACCACGGTGGGCTGCCCGGTGGTGCCCGACGACGCGTGCACCCGGCGCACCCGGGCCTGGGGCACCGCCAGCATCCCGAACGGGTAGTTGGCCCGCAGGTCAGCTTTGGTGGTGAACGGGAATTGCGCCAGGTCCTCGAGGGTGCGCAGATCGTCGGGGTGCACACCCCGCGCGTCGAACGCCGCCCGGTAGTGCGCGACGTTTCGGTATGCGTGCGCCAGCGACCATTTCAGTCGCTGCAGCTGCAGCGCGGCGAGCTCGTCGCGCGACGCGGTTTCGATCGGTTCCAGCTCCCCGGGTGATCGGGTCCCGCAGGTGGGATCACCGATGTGGCTCATCATGGCTCCTCCGCTGGCCGCAGGGCCGGTTAGGCGTCAAAGTCGACGGTGAGGGTGTCGCTGCGCGGAAAGGATTGGCAGGTCAGCACGAAACCGGCTGCCACTTCGTCGTTTTCCAGGGCGAAGTTGCGCCGCATCTCGACCTCCCCGGCGGTGATCTTGGCGCGGCAGGTGCCGCACACTCCCCCTTTGCAGGCGAACGGCAGGTCGTCGCGCACACGCTGCGCGGCGTCGAGCACGCTGAGCTGCCGCGGCAGCGTGTGGGTGCTCACCCGGCCGTCGACGATAATCGTGACCCGGCTGCTGGGCCCGCTGAGCTGCTCGTCGTGGTGCCGAAATGGTGGTGGCGCAACACTTTCGACGAAGAACAGTTCACGGTGCACCCGTTCGCGGGGGACGTTCAGCTCGCGCAGCACCTGCTGCGCCGCGTCGACCATGCCCAGCGGACCGCACAACCAGACATGGTCGACAGCGCCGACCGGGACCAGCCGGCGCAGCAGCGTGCGCAGCCGTGCGGCGTCCAGGCGCCCGCAGAACAGCTCCGCGCCGCGGGCTTCCCGGGACAGCACATGAACCAGTTGCAGCCGTGCCGGGAAGCGGTCTTTCAGCTCGGCGAGCTCGTCGACGAACATCGCGGAGTTGACGCTGCGGTTGCCGTACAACAGGGTGACGTGCGTGCCGGGATGTGTCAGCACCGACGCGGTGATCGACAGGATCGGGGTGATCCCGGATCCGGCGGCGATCGCGAGGTGCCGGGCGGCGGTGCCCGGGTCGGCGGTGAAGGTGCCCGCCGGTGGGGCCACCTCGACCTCGTCGCCGGGACGCACCTCGCGCACCAGCCACGGCGACAGCGATCCGCCGGGCACTTCGCGCACCCCGATACGCAGCGGGGCGCCCCTCGGCGCGCAGATGGAGTAGGTGCGGCGCTGCTGGGTTCCGCTCTTGCGCACCGTCACCGACTGTCCGGGTGAGAACGCGAAATCGGCTCGCAGCGCGGGGGGAACGTCGAACGTGATCGCCGCGGCGTCGTCGCACAGCCGCTGCACCGCGGCCACCGGCAAGCGGTGAAACACCGGCGCGCCGCGGCGTGCACGTGTTGCGGTGCTCACCTCAAATCTCCTTGACCCGCGCGAACGGCTCTTTGCAGCAGCGACATTGGTGCGCCGAGGTGCACAGTGTCGCGCCGAACATCGACAGCATCGTGGTGTCGGCTGACCCGCAATGCGGACAGTGCGCGGTGGGCGGGCCCGGGTTCAGCCGCAGCGGTACCGGACCGCCGCGGGGCGCCGGGCCCGGCGGGGCGATCCCGTACTGGGCGAGTTTGCGCCGCCCGTGCTCGCTGATCCAGTCCGAGCTCCACGGCGGTGTCAGCGCGGTGCGGATCGCCACGCTGTGAAACCCGGCCCGGGCCAGCGCCCGCCGCAGCTCGGCCCGGATGGCGGCCAGCGCCGGGCACCCGGTGTAGGTGGGGGTGATGGTCACCTCCACCGCGCCGTCGTCGGCGCAGCGCACGTCACGCAACACCCCGAGGTCGGCCAGCGTCAGCACGGGAAGCTCCGGGTCGGTCACGGCGGCGGCTGCCCGCCACGCGCGTTGCTGCGCCGCGGTATCGGCGGTCATCGGGTTCACCACCGCCCCAACGGGTGGGCCCGGGCCAGCGACTGCATCTCGGCGAGCAGCAGGCCCATCGCCTCGGTGTGCACACCGTCGCGCCCGGTCCGCCTGCCCGGGGCCGCCTTGGGGCGCAGCGGCGGAACGTTCAACCCGGCGGCGGGAAACACCTCGGCGCTCACCGCGTCGAACTCGCTGCGCAGCGTGGCCGGGTCGACACCGACACCGGCTGCGGCGAGCCGGGTTTCAACCGGGTGCGCGGTGAACAGTTCAGCGACGTAGGGCCACACCACGCGCAACGCGGCCTCCACACGACCGCGTGATTCCGCGGTGCCGCACGCCAAAACGATCAGCCACCGGGCGGCGTAGTCACGGTGGTAGGCGACCTCGGGCACGCCTTTGGCCGCGGCGGCGGCCAGCACCGGGTCCCGGCTTTCGCGTAGCTTGTCCAGCAGGGCCAGCCGGAAGGTGGCGAACGCCAGCAGCCGCACGATGGTGCGCGCGAAGTCGCCGTTGTCCAGCTCCACCAGCCGCACGTTGCGGAACTGCGGCTCGTCGCGGAAGAACGCCAGCGCATCCTCGGCGGCCGCCGGCGACCCGTCGGGAAGCACGGGCAGCACCGCCGGGTGGGCGGCGGCGGCGCGGGACAGCAGCAGGCGGGCCTGGCCGAGCAGATCCAGGCCGATATTGGCCAGCGCGACTTCCTCTTCGAGTTCGGGGGCGCGGGTGATCCACTGGGTGAGCCGCTGCGCGGCGATCAGCGCGTCGTCGCCGAGCATCAGGCAATAGGCGGCGAGGTCGGCCGGGTCCACGCCGGCGGGCAGGGTGGTGTCCACGCCGTCCAGCGGGTCGTGAAAAGCGGTGCCGAACGCCCACTGGTCGCCGGCGTCGACGTCGACGAGTCCGGCGTAGGCCGAGTCGTGTTCACTCATGGTCAATCCTGTTGCCGTGCAGGCGGTTACATGTGCGGGACGGTGTCGGGGATGTGGTAGAAGGTGGGGTGGCGGTAGATCTTGTCCCCGCTGGGCGCAAAGTAGGGGTCTTTTTCGTCGGGGCTGGACGCGGTGATCGCCGCTGAACGCACCACCCAGATGCTGACCCCTTCGTTGCGCCGGGTGTAGACGTCGCGGGCATGCCGCAACGCCATCGCGTCGTCGGCGGCGTGCAGGGATCCGACGTGGACGTGGTTGAGGCCACGCTTGCCGCGGACGAACACCTCATACAGCGGCCAGTCGCCGTCGATCGTCTCTGCACTGTTGTCGCTGCTCATGCTGTTTGCTGCTCCGCGGAACGGCGGGCGAAGGCCATGGCGGCCTCCCGCACCCAGCGGCCCCCCTCGTGGGCGGCCTTGCGGGCGGCGAGGCGGTCGTCGTTGCACGGGCCGTGCCCGTTGATGACGGCGGTGAACTCGGCCCAGTCCGGTGGGGTGAAGTCGTAGCACCCGCGCTGCGCGTTCCAGGCCAGCGCGGGATCGGGGAAGCGCACCCCGAGCGCCTCACCCTGCGGGACGGTCATGTCCACGAAACGCTGCCGGAGCTCATCGTTGGTGTGGCGTTTGATGCCCCACGCCATCGACTGCGCCGTGTTGGGTGACTGGTCGTCGGGCGGGCCGAACATCATCAGCGCCGGCCACCACCATCTGTCGACGGCGTCTTGCACCATGGCGCGCTGCGCGTCGGTGCCGCGCATCATCTGCATCAGCAGCTCATAGCCCTGCCGCTGGTGAAACGACTCTTCTTTGCAGATCCGGATCATCGCCCGCGCGTACGGGCCGTAGGAGCTGCGGCACAACGGCACCTGGTTGCAGATCGCCGCGCCGTCGACCAGCCAGCCGATCACGCCGACGTCGGCGTAGCTGAGCGCCGGGTAATTGAAGATGGACGAGTATTTGTGCTCGCGGGCAAGGAGTTTGGCGGTCAGCTCGGCCCGGTCGGCGCCGAGGGTCTCCGCGGCCGAGTACAAGTAGATGCCATGGCCGGCTTCGTCTTGCACCTTGGCCAGCAGGATCGCCTTGCGGCGCAGCGACGGAGCCCGGGTCAGCCAGTGTCCCTCCGGCTGCATGCCGATGATCTCCGAATGGGCATGCTGGGCGATCTGGCGGATCAGGGTCTTGCGGTAGCCGTCGGGCATCCAGTCGCGCGGCTCCACCCGCTGCCCGGCGGCGATGACCTCCTCGAACTCGCGTGGGCTCACCGCACTCTCCTCACCGTCCGGTGAAGGTGGGACGCTGTTTGCCCACAAACGCGGCGACCGCGGATTTGTGGTCGGCGGTGGCGCCCAGCTGGGCCTGGGTGCGGGCTTCCCGCGCCAGCACATCAGCCAGCTCAGCCCCACTGTTTTCGGCGATCAGTCGTTTGACGGCTTTGAACGCCATGGTCGGGCCGCTCGCCAATTGTCGTGCCAGCGCGTTGGTTTCGGCCTCGACGTCGCTGTCGGGCACCACTCGGTGCACCAGCCCCCAGGAGTGGGCGGTGCCGGCGTCGACCGTCTCACCCAGCAAGAACAGGCCGGCCGCCCGGCTCGGCCCGATCGCCGCGGCCAGGGTGGCGCTCAGCCCGGAGTCGGCGGCCAGCCCGATACCGCAGAACGCGGTGGCGAACTTGCTGTGCTGCCCGGCGACCCGGATATCCGCACCCAGCGCGATCCCCAGCCCGGCGCCCACACAGGCGCCGCCGATGCCGGCGACGACGGGAACGCCGATCGCGTTGAACGCCATCATGATCGGGTTGTAATGCTGGGTGATGGTGTCCATTGCCCGCGCCGGGTCGGCCCGCAGCGCCTCGGCGTGCTCGGCGAGATCCTGGCCGACGCAGAAGTTCTTGCCCGCCGCGGTCACCTGCACCGCCCGCACCGCAGGATCCGACCCCGCCGCCGAAAGTGCTTTCAGCAGCTGCTCTTTCATGACGTTATTCAGCGCGTTGGACGCCGCCGGCCGGTCCAGCACGATGGCGGCGACCCCCTCCTCGACGCGGTAGCCGACGCACGCGGTCTCGGTCATGACGGCGTTCCTCCTCGCGGGTGGGCGGTGACGCGGCGGGCTCGCGCCCACCGCACCCTCGAGAGTTCACAATAACCTACCTTTCGGTCAGTAATCAAGGTGGCGGCGCGCTGGGTCGTGACCGGTGCCGCGGCCGCGGGTGAAATGCCAGGGGATGCGAGGGGAAATGCGATGATGTGCGGTATGGCCGTGCCGTCTTCGCGTCCCGCCGGCCGGGTGGGCCGTCCAGGCTATGACCTGGACTCGCTGCTCGCGGTCGCCGTGGCGGTGTTCAACCAGCGCGGCTATGACGGCACCAGCATGGAGTATCTGGCAAATCGGCTGGGGATTACCAAATCGGCGATCTACCACCATGTGCCCGGCAAGGCCGAGCTGCTGCGGCTGGCGGTCAACCGGGCGCTGGACGCCCTGTTCGCGGCCACCAGAGAGCCGGACACCACCACCGGACCGGCCCTCGACCGGCTGGAAAATCTGGTTCGCCGCAGTATTCACGTGCTGGTCGAGCAGCTGCCGTATGTCACGCTGCTGCTGCGGGTGCGCGGCAACACCACCGTCGAGCGGCGCGCGCTGGCGCGTCGCCGCGAATTCGACCACCTCGTCGAACAGCTGGTGCAGCAGGCCCGCGACGAGGGCAGCGTGCGCACCGACGTGGACCCCGCCCTCGTCAGCCGGCTAATTTTTGGCACGGTCAACTCGCTGGTGGAGTGGTACCGGCCGGCCCGCGGCCTGGGTGCCGACGAGCTCGCCGACGCGGTGGTCGCGGTGCTCTTCGACGGGCTGCGGGTGACGCGCCCGGATTCGCGCTAGCGAGGCGCCGCGCGGGGTTCCCCCTTGACGGCCGGGCATTGTGCTGCCACCGTATTACTGACCGAACGGACGGTTGGAAAGGAGCTCGCTGGGATGGCGGCGCTGTTGCACAGTTACGTGGCCGGGCAGTGGAGCACCCCGCAGGACGACGGCGTGCCGCTCGCCGACGCCGCCACCGGTGAGGAGGTGGCCCGCTACTCGACGCGCGCCCTGGATTTCGCCGCGGTGGTCGACTACGCCCGGCGGGTGGGCGGTCCGGCGCTGCGTGAGCTGACGTTCCATGAACGGGCCGCGGCGCTCAAGGCGCTGGGCAAGCGGCTGATGGGCGCCAAGGACCAGTTCTACCCGCTGTCGTTTGCCACCGGGGCCACCGCGCGTGACTCGGCGCTGGACGTCGACGGCGGTATCGGGGTATTGCTCAGCTACGCCAGCAAGGCAGTGCGTGAACTTCCCAACGACACTGTTTATCTCGACGGGGGAACTGAAAGCATCGGACGCGCGGGAACATTCGTCGCCCAGCACATCTACACCACACGGCCCGGTGTCGCGGTGCAGATCAACGCGTTCAACTTCCCGGTGTGGGGGATGCTGGAGAAACTGGCGCCGGCGTTTCTGGCGGGGCTGCCCACCATCGTCAAACCCGCTCATCAAACCGCCTACTTGACCGAGCTGGTGGTGCGGCACATCGTCGAGTCGGGTCTGCTGCCGGAGGGCTCGCTGCAGCTGGTGTGCGCCAGCCCGGACGGATTGCTCGAGCAGCTCGGCGAGCAAGACGTCATCGCGTTCACCGGCTCGGCGGCCACCGCGGCGCGGCTGCGCAGCCACCCCCGGGTCGTCGGCGCCGGAGTGGGGTTCAACGCCGAGGCCGATTCGCTCAACTGCGCCATCCTGGGTCCCGACGCCGGCCCCGGCACACCTGAATTCGACTTGTACGTCAAGCAGTTGGTGGCCGAGATGACCAGCAAGGCGGGGCAGAAATGCACCGCCATCCGCCGCGCCCTGGTGCCGCGTCCGCTGCTCGACACGGTGGCCGACGCCACGGCGGCCCAGCTGGCCGCGGTGGTCGTCGGCAAACCCGATCTCGACGGTGTCCGGATGGGCCCGCTGGCCAGCACCGCGCAGCGCGACGAGGTGCTGCGCGCGCTGAAGAGCCTCACCGACGCGGCCCGCCTCATCAGCGGCGATCCGCAGCATGTCGCGGTGGAGGGCGCCGACCCGGATCGCGGGGCCTTCCTGCCGCCGCTTTTGCTGCGCGCCGACGACAACACCGCCGACGCCGTGCACGAGGTGGAAGCCTTCGGGCCGGTGAGCACGCTGATGCCCTACGGCGATATCGACGAGGCCGTCGCGCTGGCCATCCGGGGCCGGGGCAGCCTGGTGGGATCTGTCATCACCCACGATCCGGAAGTCGCGCGCCGGGTGGTGCTCGGCGTGGCCGCGTATCACGGCCGCCTGCTGGTGCTGGACCGCGACGACGCCAAAGAATCCACCGGGCACGGTTCGCCGCTGCCCACCCTGGTGCACGGCGGGCCCGGACGCGCGGGCGGGGGCGAGGAGCTCGGCGGCATCCGCGGTGTGTTGCACTACATGCAGCGCAGCGCCGTGCAGGGCTCCCCCGACATGCTCACCGCGGTCGCCGGGCGCTGGATCACCGGCGCGGCCCGGCACAGCGGCGGTGTGCATCCGTTCCGGAAATACCTGGAGGAGCTGCGGATCGGCGACACGATTGTCGGCGGTCCGCGCGCGGTGACCGCCGAGGATATCGCGCAGTTCGCCGCGTTGACCGGGGACACCTTCTACGCGCACACCGATCCGGTTGCGGCGGCGCAAAACCCGCTGTTCGGGGGCATCGTGGCGCACGGTTACCTGGTGGTGTCACTAGCGGCGGGTTTGTTCGTGGAGCCCAGTCCCGGCCCGGTGTTGGCCAATTTCGGCGTCGACAATCTGCGCTTTCTCACCCCGGTCAAACCCGGTGACAGCCTGACGGTCACCCTCACCGCGAAACAGCTGACCCCCAGGGCTTCCGCGGATTACGGGGAGGTGCGCTGGGACACCGTGGTGACCAACCAGGACGGCGCGGCGGTCGCCACCTACGACGTGCTGACACTGGTGGCCAAGCGGCCCGCCGGCCAACCCCGGGAGGTTTGATGCATCTGGTCTGTGTGTGTTACGGCCAACCCGCCGACCCGGCGGCGTTCGACGACTACTACACCCGCGTCCACATCCCGCTGGCGCTGAAAATCCCTGGGCTGGTGAGTTTTACCACGGGTAAATGCCGTTCGCTGGATGGTTCGGGCCCGCCCTGTTATCTGGTGGCCCGATTGGGGTTCGCCGACGCTGACTCGCTCACAACCGCCCTGCGCTCCGCGCAGATGCGGGCCGCCGGCGCCGACGTCGCCAACTTCGCCACCGGCGGGGTGACGATGCACCTCGAGGAGCACAACGTCATCCTCGGCTAACGCGGGTCGTTGACGGCAGCCGGCCGGGGCCGCGTGTCGGTGATCCCGGGCGGGCCGCAGGTGCGGCCGACCCCGGGGTCCGCCCGGTGGGCGCCGGCCCCGTCGGTGTTGCCGATGATCGGGTGGCTACTGAAGCGCTAGCAGCGGTTAGCGGTTCAGCGGTTTGTAGAACACCAGTCCGTTGCCCTTGTTGTCGTAGACCACGGCGCGGCGTTCGTGGGCGTCGTCGTAGGGGCCCTTCGCGATGCCGCCGCCGCTGGCCTCGACCGCTTTGGCCGCGGCGTCCACGTCGGCGGTTTTGATGCCCACGACAACCTGCCCGGGTATGGGGTGGTCCACCGCCGTCGCCAACGCCAGGGTGACCGGCCCGCCGTCGAGGGCGGCGAAGTGGGCACCATCGCGGAACTTCAACGGCATCCCCAGGGTCTCGCTGTAGAACTTGATCGACTCGTCCAGGTTGTCCGTGGACAGGATGATCATCTTGACTTCGTGGTCGCTCACTGGTGCCTCCTTGTCGCTCAACCGCTTTCACACCTCGACCCGCACCGGACGGCGCCGGTTGGGCACTCCTCGACGGTAGTACAGTGGCGCGGCGGCTGACCTGCCGGTGCGCGGGCTCGACTGCCGCGGCTGCGCCGGCGCGGCTCAGCGGTGAGCAGCCCGACGAACCGCCCCGGGTGTTACCCCGCCCGCTGCGCGGAGACGAACAGATTGCGCGGGGCGGCGTCTTCGATCTCCGTGGGCGGTCGTCGCCCGTAGCCGGCCATCAGCTCCGCCGACGGGGTCACCGTCACCTGCCAGCCGTGCCGGCGCAACCAGTCACCGACGTCGTCGCGCTCCTCGAAGTACCACAGCTCGTCGCTGCGCGGAACCTGACGGTGGGGGTCGGCGTTGGCCATCAACGCCTGGATACGCTCCATCCGCTGGCGGCGCCGCGCGCGGGCCTCGGGGTCGGCGAAGTCGGGTGCCAGCGCCTCGACCGCGACGCGGCTGCCGGTGACGGTCAGCGCGTGCACCCGGGTGAACAGCAGCTCCTGGGCCGCCGCCGGCAGATACGGCATCAGCCCCTCCGCTGACCACGCACTGGGCGCCGATGCGTCGAACCCGGCCTGCCGCAACGCCGTCGGCCAATCCTGGCGCAGGTCCACGGGGACAGCGACCCGCGTGCAGGCCGGCTCGGCGCCGTGGGCGCGCAATGTCGATGATTTGAACTCCAGCACCCGGGGTTGGTCGAGTTCGTAGACGGTGACACCGTCCGGCCACGGCAGCCGCCAGGCCCGCGCATCCAGCCCCGCCGCCAAGATCACCGCCTGCCGGATGCCGGCGTTGGTGGCGTCGAGGAAAAACGAGTCGAAGAAGGCGGTCCGCGACGCGAAGTAGTCGACCATCGCGCGCATGCGCCGCGGCAGGTCGGGTTCGGCGGCAACGACCTCGGCGGGCAGCTCGCGGGCCTCATACCAGCTCCACACGCCGTCGCCGACGGTGTCGAGGAACACCCGGGCGAACGGATCGCGGATCAGCGGGTTGGCGCTTTCGGTTTCTGCCGCGCGCGCCGCCGCCACACCCAGCGCCGTCGCGCCCACACTCTCAGTGATCTCCCAGGTGTCGTTGTCAGTTCTTGTCACACGCGCTCCTTTTCGGTCACCAACCCACCACCGCCGACCATACGTGAGGCGATCCCGCGTCCGGGACGGCCACTGTCGGTGCGGGACAATCGCCCTCAGCATGGTCGACACCGACGGTTGGGTACCGCAATCCCGGCAGCGCCACATCGTGCGGCTGGCCGTGTTCGCCTGTGCGCTGCTCGGGCTGTTCTACCTGGTGGCCGTCCAGAGGGTCGTCGACATCGGGGTGGTGCAGCACGTGGTCGCGGCGAGCGGGCCGGCGGCGCCGCTGATCTATGTGCTGGCCTCGGCCGTGCTCGGGGCGCTGTTCGTGCCGGGTCCGGTCCTGGCCGCCAGCAGCGGTCTGCTGTTCGGTCCGGCCCTGGGCCTCGCCGTGACGCTGGCCGCGACGGTGGGCACCGCTGTCACCGCGAGTGTGGTCGGCCGCCGGGGCGGCCGGGCCGGCGCGCGGGCCCTGCTGGGTGCGGCCCGCGCCGACCGCGTCGACACGCTGATCGAACGGCTCGGGCTGTGGGCGGTCGTGGGTCAGCGCGTGATTCCCGGCATCTCCGATGCGCTGGCCTCCTATGCGTTCGGGGCGTTGGGGGTTCCGGTGTGGCAGATGGCGGTCGGCGCGTTTATCGGTTCGGCGCCACATGCATTCGTCTACACCGCGCTGGGCGCTTCGATCGCTGAGCGCTCCGGGCCGTTGGCCTATGCGGCGGTAGCGGTGTGGACCGTGACCGCCATCGTCGGCGCGTTCGCTGCGCGGCGCGCCTACCGGAACCGGCGGGGCCGCGCCGGCGGTGGCGGGCACACCGGGGTGCACTGAGATATCCGGCGCGACGCGCCGCCGCGGCGGGTTCGCAACTCGGCCCGCGGCGTATACGGTGATCGGATGGCTACAACACTGGACGCGACCGCGACCATCGCCGAACTCCTGGCCGAGCACGGCCCCTTGCACCTAGACGATATCGCCGCGCGGCTGCGCCAAACCGGGCAAGCCGAACCGGATCCGCTGCTGGGTGAGGTTCTCGATGAAATCAGTTGTCCAGCACGGCAATTGGTTGACGATCGCTGGGTGTGGCTGCCGGCGCTGCTGAGCGGGCGCACCTTCACCCACCGGCTCGGCGCAGCCGAGATAGCCCACGACATCCTCACCGTGACCCCGGACCTGGATCCGATCAGCACGCTCTGCGAACACGAGCAGTACCGGCGGCTGGCCGACGGGTCGCCGGCGCGGGTCGTGCTCGAGGAGTTCGACGGCGCGCTGCTGCAGCAGCGCGGCATCCCGGCCGGGGTGATCGACCCGAACGGGGCGCTGCTGTTGGCGCCGGGCACGCTGCGCGGGTTGGGCGTGGCCGAGGGCGACCTGCTCGGGGTGCGGCTGGACGAGCAGGGACTGGTCGTCGAGCGGGTCGCCACGCCACGGCACGCGGCCGAGGTGGCCGCCCGGCTGGCGGCCACCCTCGACGGTGATGAGCCGGTGTATTTCGCTGCGGCCGTGTGGACGGCGTGCGCGGCAGACCCGAGCCTCTTGCGCGAGCCGGCGCCGCCGTTGGGTGAGCTCGTCGGCGAGCACGCTCTGGCGCAGCGCGGCGAGTGGCTGGCACCCGCCGGGTTCGATTTCGACCGGTGGTTTTTCGAACGCGGGTGTGTGGCGCTGGCCGAGCGCCACGATCTCGACCCCGATGACGCGGTTGCGCTGTACACGTTGCTGCAGATCTACGACCAGCTCTCGCTGCTGATCGCGGCCGCCGACGCGGACGCGGACGAGCCCCCCGCGGAAACGTTGGCCGCGGCTGCCGAGGACATGAGCAGGTCTCAGGCCGAGCAGATCCTGGGGCTGGTGGGTGAGCTCGGGGCCGTGCTGGCCGAACCGCTGCTGGCCGAAGTGTTGGTGGCCGAGACGGTCGGCACCGGCCGTGCCGGAGCGGCCGCGCTGGGCGTGTTCGCCGGGATCCTGGAGCCGCGGGTGCCCCGCGCGGCGCGGGTGGCGTGTCGCTGGCTGCGCGCAGTGGCGCTGGAACGCATCGGCGATATCGAGGGTGCCGAAGGTGAGCTGCTGGCGGCCGAGTCGCTGGATCCGAACTGGCCGCTGCCGCTATTGGATCTGGCCCGTATCGCGTCCGATCGCGGCGACGCCGAACGGGGGCTGGCGTTGCTGCGCCGCGCTGACGCCGAGCCGGACCACCCGTTGGTGGAGCTGCTGGAGCTGCATCGCGCCGAGCCGCGCCGCGACCTGGGCCGAAACGAGCTGTGCTGGTGCGGATCTGGGCGCAAGTACAAAAAATGCCATCTTGGGCGTGAGCAGCTTCCGCTGACCGAGCGGGCGGGCTGGCTGTATGCGAAGGCGATCCAGCACACGCTGCGCAGCGGCTGGAACGACCTGCTGGTCGAGGTGGGCTACGAACGTGCTCGCTACAGCGCGGATGATCCCGACGCGTTGGAGGCGGCGCTGGGTGATCCGCTGGTGATCGACGCGGTGCTGTTCGAGGGCGGCGCGTTCGCGGAGTTCGTGGCGGTGCGCGGGTCGCTGCTGCCCGACGACGAGCGGCTGCTGGCCGAGCAGTGGCTGCTGATGCAACGCTCGGTGTTCGAGGTCGAGCAGGTGCGGCCCGGGCAGGGTGTCACGGTGCGCGATGTGCGCACCGGAGACCGGCACCAGGTGCGGGAGCGGTTGGGCAGCCGTCAGCTCAAGGCCGGGCAGCTGGTCTGCACGCGGGTGCTGCCCGCCGGGGACAGCAGCCGGTTTTTCGGTGGGGTCGAACCGGTTGGGCTGCACCAACGCGACGCGTTGATCGATCTGCTCGACACCGGGCCGGACCCGGTGACACTGGTGGCATGGCTGAGCCGCCGGTTCGCCCCGCCGGCGCTGGTCAACACCGAGGGTGATCCGCTGGCGCTCTGCGAGGCCAGCGTGCGCCCCGCCGACCCGGTCGCCCTGCTGCCCCTACTCGACGACACCTACGACCGGGTCGAGGGTGATCGACCGCCGCGCTGGTTCGAACACGTCACGACCGGCGGCATGCAGCGGATCCGGGCCAACCTGGCGCTCGAGGATGACACGCTGCGGGTGGAAACCAACAGCGAAATGCGCATGGACCGGGTCCTGGCCACGCTGGCGCGCCTGGACCCCGCGATGACGGTGCTGGAGGATTCTCGGCGCCCGATCCCGACCATCCGCGACGCCGCCAAGCTGGCCGGACAGCTGCCGAGTAGCGGAGCGGACGCGCTCGAACCCGACGACCCCGAGGTGGCAGCAGTTGTCGAGAACCTCATCCGCCGCTACGAGGCCGCCTGGCTCGACGAGCCGATCCCCGCGCTCGCCGGCCACACCCCGCGGCAGGCCGCCGACGACCCCACCCGCCGCGGCGACCTGATCAAACTCCTGGACACCTTCCCCGCCGGCGAATCCGCGCGCGGCGGCATGGATGCCGATCGGCTGCGCGCCGCGCTGCGCCTGTAGCGGCCGGCGAACGGGCAACCGTTTTCAAAACTTCTGACACCACGTGCTGCGGCGCCGATGATCGGGGTTGCGCCGTTCAGCGTTTCGTCGCGGCCCCGGTAGCGCATCATGGAGGGGTGCGGATCGGCGTGGGGGTTTCCAGCGCGCCCAATGCGCGGCAGGCGGCGGCGCAGGCCGCGGCGCAGGCGCGCGATGAACTCGCCGGTGCGCCGCCGTCGCTGGCCGTGCTTGTGGCGTCGCGATCCCACACCGAGCGGGCCGCCGACATCGTGGCCGCGGTGCAGGAGCTGCTCGCCCCGCCCGCGCTGATCGGGTGTGTGGCCCAGGCGGTGGTCGCCGGGCGCCGCGAGCTCGAGGACGGGCCCGCGGTGGCGGTGTGGCTGGCCTCGGGCCTGGCCGCTGAGACCTTTCAGCTGGAGTTTGTGCGCACCGGCGCCGGGGGGCTGCTCACCGGGTATCGGTTCGAGCCCGGCGGGCACGATCTGTATCTGCTGCTGGCTGACCCCTACACCTTCCCGTCGCATCTGCTCATCGAGCACCTCAACACCGATCTGCCGGGTACGGCCGTGGTGGGCGGGCTGGTCAGCGCCGGGCCGACAGCGGGTGCCACCAGGTTGTTTCGCGGCCGTGACGTGTTGACGTCGGGCCTGGTCGGGGTGCGTCTGCCCGGGGTGCATGCGGTGCCGATCGTGTCGCAGGGGTGCCGGCCGATCGGGCACCCCTACATCGTCACCGGCGCTGAGGGCGCGGTGATCACCGAGCTGGGCGGGCGCCCGCCGCTGGCACGGCTGCGCGAGATCGTCACCGGGCTGCCGCTGGGCGAACAGGAACTGGTCAGCCGTGGCCTGCAGATCGGCATCCTCGTCGACGAGCACCTGGCGGCCCCGGGGCAGGGGGACTTCCTGATCCGCGGGCTGCTGGGCGCCGACCCGGCCAGCGGGGCGATCGAGATCGGCCAGCCCGTCGAGATCGGGGCGACCGTGCAGTTTCAGGTGCGCGACCCTGCGGGGGCCGACAAGGATCTGCGCCTGGCCGTGGAGCGGGCCGCCACCGAGCTGCCCGGACGGCCGGTGGGCGCGCTGCTGTTCACCTGCAACGGGCGCGGGCGACGCATGTTCGGGGTGCCCGACCACGACGCGGCCACCATCCAGGACCTGCTGGGGCCGATTGCGCTGGCCGGTTTCTTCGCCGCCGGGGAGATCGGCCCCATCGCGGGCCGTAATGCGCTGCACGGATTCACCGCGTCGATGGCGCTGTTCATCGAATAAGCCATTGGCGGCGGAACACTCGCATGGCGCATTATCCGCCCAACCCGTCGCCGGTGACGCATGAGCCGAATTGCCCGCCTCGGAGCGACTTTTCCGTGACACCGGGATGCCCCTTGCCGCACCGGCGATAAGCCGGCGGCACCGACGTGGCAACCGGAAAACCTGGTCGCACAAACAGACTCGGGCCGATCACCATCCGCGCCGAGGCTGAGCAGGCGTTTCCGCAGGACGCGGGGCTGCGGCTGCGGGACCCCGCAGATCGAACACCCGGTCAACGGGGCGGGCCGGTGGCGCACCGGGTTACTGGTGCGCGGCCGTTTCGTGGCCCCGGGGCTCGGTTACTCTCAAAAGCCTGGTTAGCGCCAGCACCGCACCGTACCACACCCCACGAGCGGAAAGAGTACGAACCGGTATGACTACTCCACCCGAGCCGCTTCGTCACCAACCGCGATCTGACGACGAGTCGCGCTCCTGCACCACCGATGTCCGGGCCCAGCATTCCCCGGCCGACCCCGCGGCTGACGCGCACGGGCCGGCGACCGACGCGGAAGATCCGGCCGGCGACGCCCAGCCGGTTCCTCATCCTCCCTACGAGGACGGGCCGATGTTTTTGGCGGCGCGCCGGCGTTCCCGCGCCGCGCACGGCTGGCGCAAGCTGATCGCCACCGTCACCGGCGGGCGGGTCAATCCGGGACCGAGCGCTGAGCAGCGGCGTGCCGCCGAGTTGGTCGGCCGGATCCGCGCTTCGCTGGACGGTGTGCACAAGGTGGCGTTCGTCTCGGCCAAGGGCGGTGTCGGCAAGAGCACGATGACCGTGGCGGTGGGCAATGTGGTGGCCCGGGCGCGTGGCGATCGGGTGATCGCTGTCGACGTCGACCCGGATCTGGGTGATCTTTCGGCGAGGTTCAGTGAACGCGGCGGCCCGCACGCCAACATCCAGCAGGTGGCGTCGCTGCAGGACGGCGACCGCTACTCGACCGTGCGCCTGCACACCGTGATAAACAACGACCGGCTCGAACTGCTTGGCGCCCAAAATGATCCGAAGTCGACCTACACCTTGGGCCCGGAGGACTACGCGGCGACGATGAGGATCCTGGACCGGCACTGCAATGTGATCTTGCTGGACTGCGGGACGTCGATCACCGATCCGTTGTTCACCGCGATCGCCGGTGATGTCAGCGGTCTGGTGGTGGTGGCATCCCAGGATGTGCGCGGCGTCGAGGGCGCGTTGGCCACCTTGAATTGGCTGTATGCGCATGGGTTCGACGGGTTGCTGACGCGCAGCGTGGTGGCCCTGAACGCCACTCGGGACGGCCCACCGCTTGTCGACCTGAAAGTCGTCGAGAACGAATTCGCCAAGTTCGTGTCGGAGGTCTTCCGGGTGCCCTACGACCCGCATCTGGCCGACGGGCTGGCCGTCGAATTCAGCGCCCTCAAACCGCGCACCCGCAAGGCCGTGCTCGAGCTCGCCGCCGGTGTGGCGCAACACTTTTCCACCAGCCATATACGCCCCTACCATGACGACGACCTGGGCGCCTGGATGGACATGATCCGCTGAGGCCGGCTGACCGACGGCCCGGGCGCCGGGACGTGACGCCGGCCCGGCCTGCCGGGCTGGTTTTCGCGGGGTCTGTTCAGCGATTCAGCGACCGTGACTAAGTGAGTGGCGGGTGATTGCGGGCAGGGCTTACTATCCCACGCATGCCAGCCCAGACCCCGGGTCGTGCGGGTGCTCGCCGCCGGGTTAGTGCAGCTAGGGACCGATTGCGAGACGATCAGCGCCGGGTTGGCCGCGCACACCGCGGGGCCGGTGGTGGCGGCCTCAGCCTGGCAGTCCAATGTCGGTGCGGTGAACCTGGCCGCCGCCGCAGCCCGCACAAACCTGGGCGCGATCGCGACCCGGATCGCCGATCGCGGCCGCCACTACGGCGCGGCGGGCGCCGCCTACCCCACGACCGATCAGGACAATGCGGTGATGTTGCGTGAACTGGTGCGGTGATGGCCGGTGTCTCTGCCTTGCCGCAGGGCTGGCCCACGCTGTCGGAGCTGCGGGCATCGACGTTTGGTCATCTGGGGCAGTTCGCCAACTGGTGTGAGCGCATCTCCGGTGACGCCGAGAAAGCCTTGGAGCAGCTGGCCCACCAGGTGCGTGCGCCCGGCGGTGTGGCATGGGAGGGGGCGGCCGCTGAGGCAGCGATCGCTCAGGCCGACGCCGATGTGATCACCGCGCGCCCGTTTCTGTGGGGTTTGCCCGACACAGCGGCGATCGCCCGCCGCGGCCAAGACACGCTGCAGGCCGGGCAACGTCTGGTCCTGGACGCGGTCGAGGACGCCCAGCGCGACGGGTTCGCAGTGAGCGAGGATTACAGCGTGACCGACACCCGCGAGGTCACCACGCGCGAGCAGCTGGTTCAACGCCAAGCCGAAGCCCAGGCGCATGCCAATTACATCCGCCACCGCGTCGGTCAGCTGGTGGCCAACGACCAGCATCTGACCGCCCAACTCCACGAGGCCACCGCAAGCTGGGGGAAGCTCACGTTTCCGGAGTCGGGCGGCGCCGACGCGCAGCCGCTCGACCATCGTTGGAAGCAAGGCGGGCCAAGTGATTTGCCGCCGGAGGATCCCAAAAAATTCCACGACTGGTGGCAAAGCTTGACGCCGGAACAAAAAGACCAGGTCTACAGCTACGACCACGACATCGGCAACCATCCCGGGATGCCGTGGGACCCTCCCGACCATTTGGGCAAGGACCACTACCACCGGCTGCACCTGCATGAGCTTGAGCAGCAAACGCAAGCCGACATCGACCGCATGCAGCACAGCCTCGATGAGATGATGCACGGCCACAACGTCGACGACGGCGCCCTATACGCCCTGCAAACGCAGTTGGCGGTGGCCAGAAACCATCTGCAAGGCTACAAAGCGGTGGAAGCAGAGCTGAATTCCAAGGACGGCCCGAAACGCTACCTGGGGCAGCTCGACGAATTCGGCCACGCCGCAATCGCTCTCAACAATCCCGATACCGCCACCCGTAACGCCATCTTGGTGCCCGGCACCGGCCAAGACGTCACGAGGATCCATGTGCCCGGGCTGCTCAGGTGTCGCCATTATTAGCTGCAGCGTCTTTTGCGTGAGCGGAAACCTGCTGGGGCGATTGGCAAGCCGATCAAGCAGCGCCTGCGCATAGACGGCCACATCGTGCGCTGTGGAGAACTCCCCGGCATGCCCGGCCACGCCCCCCATCCGCCGCGCCGTCGGGTCATGCACGCTGCCGCGAAGCAGAAAACCATAATCGGGATTCTTGCCCGGATCGGCTCGGCTTTCCTCGTCGAGTGCTGTCGGCGCGATACGCGGCACAACGCTGGTGCGCCAGGTCCCTGCCGCACAGGCGCGCGCTTTTGGCCCGGCAGCCCAGCCAATCGCAGCCCCGCGCAGCGTATGTGGACCGCATGCTTTGGCCGCAGGAAGATAGCCGGTGTCTGTCATGCCAAGCGGAGCAAACACATTGCGCTGAACATAGTCGTCTTCGGCCTCGCCGCTGAGTTTCTCCAACAGCGCACCCAGCAGAATGAAGTTGATGTCGGAGTAGCGGAAAACCTCGCCGGGAGCCGATTGCAGGGGCGCACTCAGCGCACGATGAACGCCTTCTGCTTTGTCGGCTCGCCCCAGTCCCCACGGATCTTGCAGGCTGATATCGACTGCTTCGCCGGACGTCTGGGTCAGCAGCATGCGAACCGTCACCCTGGCGCGCTGGGGATCGTTGGTCGGGTTGAAGTCGGGCAAATACGTCTGCACGGGATCGTCGAATGTAACCTTGCCCTGTTCGTACAGCTGCATGACGGCAGTGGCCGTTGCCAGGCACTTCGTCAACGACGCCAGGTCGAAGATCGTGTCCTCGCTCATCGGCTCTGCGGGTGCGGGCGATCCGTCCAGCCCGGGTTCGCCGGCAAGCTTGCGCGCGCCGTACGCCTGGTGGAAGACGATCTTGCCGGCATGCCCGATCACCACCACCGCACCCGGAAACCGCTGTGCCGCAATCGCATCGTTGATCAGCGTGGAGACTGCCGCGAACTCAGGTGCGGAAGCCGCATCGGTGGCCTGCGTCGCCGGTGAAATCGCAGACGCAGCCGGCCCCTGCGTTGTCGGCGCGCTGCCGCTTTCTGCGGTGTGCGCTGCATAGCCACGCGAGGAGGCCGCAGCGAGCGCAAGCAAGACAGTCCCAACGGCAACGGCCTTTCTGGCCGGGCCCCGCGGACCGGTCCGGATCGATGAGTGTCGTTGCCGCTGATTACCCATGCCAGCGTAGCGAATCCGTGCTCGCAGGCACCCCACGGTTGGTGACGCGGTCAGACGGCGCCGCTTCGAGCGGTTGTCCCGGCTTCTGCGCTATCGGCGCAAAGTCGTTGTCCAAGGGCACGACTGTACGCCCGGATAGCCCGGCGAGAGCCGCGACGAGACGATCCGCAATCGGTGGCCCACTGTTGGCTGATCGCGGCCAGCCTTAATGAGGCGGAGTTCCCTGATCTGGCGCGCGCGGGCGCGGCCAGCCTGGATGCGTTCGAAAACGGCCAGCGCGCCTCCCAGACCAACGCTACCTCTCTCGTTTTGACACTTCGGGAACCCTGAGTACCGCCACGCGCGTCGCTCAGGCAGGCGTGCGCCTGCAGGCCGTGTCGGGATTCTTGTCGCGGGCGAATTGGCCCACGGGGTCTTGTTCCTGGCGATAATGCGGTGGTGCGGTTCTACTTCGCCGGGCTGATGTCGCGGGTGCGCGGTGGGCGGTGACGCGGTCGATCCGCTTTTGCTCGGGCAGCGTGTGGTGGCGATCCTCGAGACCGGCCTGCGCACCGCCACGTACAAACTCGCCACGTTGATGGCGTTGATTGACCATTGCATCGAGAACTTGCCCGAGCGGCCCGCCGATGTGTTACGGGTGCCGATTGCCGATCTCGCGCATCGGGTGCTGGAGATCTACTGGCCGCAGGTGCGCCCGTTCGAGGGCCACCAACTGCGCCAATCCACCCAGTCGCGAGCACGAATCCTGATCGCCACGAATGCGTTACGTGAGGCGGCCGGGGTCACACGCACTGGTGTCTCGGTGGATATCGCCCGGCTGCGCGCGCCTGCGGCCTACCAACGGGCCATCGACGAGATCACGCTGTGCCTGGCCCAGCAGCCGCTGCATCGACTGCAGAAACTGCCGGGCTCGTCGACGAGTGATCCTTTCCTCTACGATGATTCATTCCTGCACGACCACGTGTCGCGGTCCACCCTGCGCGCCCACGGGGACGCTATCGAATTGAAACCCGGTGTTGCACACGGCCTTGCCCGACTCGCCGGGCTACTCAAACCGGCGCTGGAGATCATGTGGGTCGACGACGTGCGCCGGATGAACAAGTTCCTGTACGCCGAGGTTCCCGACGTGGCGGGCCATCTGTTCGGTCGTGACCGCACCGACCTGGCTGCTGTGCGCGAACCGTTCAAAGAGGTGTACGGCCCGCACTGCTTTTACTGCGGCACGCACCTGCCGGTGAACAATCCCATCGATCATGTGCTGCCATGGTCACTGGTGGGTATCGACGGGCTGGCCAATCTGGTGCTGGCATGCGCCCGCTGTAACGGTGACAAGGCCGGTGCGCTGCCCGCGGTGTCGATCATGGACCGGGTGCTACAGCGCGACCGAGCAGTGCTGGAGCAGATCTCCTCCGAGATTCAGTGGCCCACCCAGCGCGACCGGGTCGTGGCCGCGGCGTGCGGCATTTATCGCATGCAGCCCGCCGGTGTTCCGACCTGGTCAGGGTATAAGCAGACCGCCCGGCTGGATATCGGCTTCCCGCTGTCGTGGACGTGAATCGTGTTGGTCGGGAACGCAGTTACGCTTCACGTTCGGCTTGCTGAGCAGCTCATTCCGGCTGTCGCGGGCGGTGGCCGCGCCGGTCGCCGCCGCGTCGGCGACGGAGAATGCAGTTGCTGTGCTCCACGTTGCTGACCCGATAGCTGTTCTAAACAGCGGTCGCGACAGTAAATAAAAGTCCCGGCAGGGGGGGTGCAGGGCCGCGGTGCCCGCCGCGATCAGGCGTTGGGCGCCGCCGGGGTGCGGGTTGGGGCTGCTACCGCGGGCTGTCATGCTGGCTCAAGTCTGGGCCTCGGGGGTCACTTTTCGGCCGGCCATCTTTGCACCAGTTGCGTACGTCAGCGGGGATCTTGATGAGGGCGTCGGCTGTCGGATCGGGGTCGGTGCAGGCTTGATTGCCGACCGTGGTTATCACGATCCGTTGGCAGTGGGTAGCGCAGACGAGATTTAGTATGCCCCAACTTGTTTCGGCTTCCAGACGAGGCTGCTGGCCGGGCTAGTTGGGTGGGGGTGGGTGGGGTTGGAAGGGCTCATACCACCACCAGTGGGCGCGTTCGCCGGTGGGTCCGGCCCACGGCGGCACAGCGGGTGGGGGTTTGGTGGGCGGGCGTGCCAGGGATCCTGCGTGAAGGCGTCGCCCGGAGCGGTCGGTGACGGTCAGATCGTCGGCGGTTCCGGCGATGGTGATCCCCCCACGGTGGTGTAACCGATGATGATACGGGCAGACCAACACCAGGTTGAATAACTCGGTGGGGCCGCCGTCTTCCCAGTGGCGGATGTGGTGGGCGTGCAGGCCGCGGGTGGCCCCACAGCCGGGCACCGCGCAGCTGGGGTGGCGGTGCTCGAGCGCGCGGCGCAGCCGCCGGTTGATCACCCGGGTCGCCCGGCCGGCGCCGATAACTTCGCCGTCGCGTTCGAACCAGACTTCACAGCTGGCCTCACAGGTCAGGTATCGGCGTTGCGCGTCGCTCAGCAACGGACCGGCATGCAGCGCACCAACACGCTCGGTGACGTCCACGTGCACCACCACCGTGGTGTGCTGCCCGTGCGGGCGCCGAACCGCCTCAGCGTCCCATCCGGTCTGCACCAGGCGCAAAAACGCCTCGATACTGCCAGGCACCGGGGGACAATTCATCGATATGCGCTCGGCATTGCCGTGATCGTGTGTCCACTCGGCGATCAGCGCCTCCCGATGAGACGCCAGCGCCGCCTCAAACATCGCCGCCTCATCGTGGGGAAGCCTGATGCGCCACGAGGTGAACGCCTCGGTGCTGGTTTTGGTGATCGAGCGCTGCGGCGGCGGCGCAGGATCAGGCTCGGGTCGCGGTTCGAGCTTCACCGCGGTGCGCAGCTGGTTGACCGTGGCCACCCGCGCCAGCGCCGCGTAATGCGCATCGGAGCCCTCACCCGCCCGGGCGGCGATCACCCCGAGCTGATCCAGCGACAACCGCCCCTCGGCCAGGCCCGCCGCGCAACGCGGAAACTCGTTAAGCCGGCGCGCCACGGTGGCGATCGTGTGGGCATTGGCCGACGACACCCCCAGCTTCCAGGCCACCAACGCCGCCACCGACCGCGCCCCCGTCGCCCCCCACAGCTGCTCGCGGTCCAGCTCGGCGACGATCGCCACGATGCGCCCATCAATCGCATTGCGCTGACCAGCCAACTGCGCCAATTCCTCGAACAACACCTCCACCCGCCCGGCAGGGCTCACCGGCGCGGCAGACGACACGGTCAACGACATACCGACATCATCGCAACCGGGTCCGACAAGTTTGGGCCGCCGACCCGCGCCCGGGCGGGGCCGACTTGCACCCCGTCTCGGGGATGTTCGGCCGCCTTGCGGCTGCGTGCCTGCCGCGCTTCACGGCCACCAGCCTGGTCGCGGTGGGTGCGGTTCGCAGCCCGCATCATGGTGTGGTGTGGTGACTGTTCTGGCCGACGCGGTGTTGCCGTTGGTCAGAACTCGCGCCGAGGTGTGGCGGCGCAGTGTGGCCAACGCGCACGGCACCCGGATGCACGAGGCCGTCGCGATGCTGCGCAACGCCGCCCATGGCGCCGGTGACCCCGCCGAGGTGTTCGCCGTGACCCAGCGCGCGATCGCTGCAGCGCTGACGGTGATCATGCGCGCCGATGACTCCAGCGGAATCATCGGGGATGCAGCCGGGATCTTCTCGAGTTGCACCCAGTCGTTGCGGCGCGCGCCCGGGTGGCCCCGGGCAAGCTCATCGACTGGATGATGAAGTTTCAGTTCGACAACGACTGCGACTATTTCACCCTCGACGGCTGCACGACACCGCCGTGGCGCTGAGGGAAATCGGCGACGTCGACGCGGCGACCGACTGGGCCAAACAAGCCAGCGACTTCGACGACGGCCACCAGGCACGGCGGGCCGCCGAGTACTGGTGCGACCTGCTGGCCGCCCATCGCCCCGACGAGCTGCTCGAGGCCCGCCTGCAGGTGTTTCGCCGCTGGCCGTCCTCGACCACCGCCGGCCGGCTGTACCGGGACGCCGGCGCGGCCTGGCCCGACTACCGCGACGAGGTAATGGCGCGCCTGGCCTCGCATCCGCGCGATGTGGTGCTGTTCGCGCAGCTGTCGCTGAACGACATTCCCTACGCCTGGGCGCTGGCCCATGAGCTCGGCCTCGACGACGACCGCACCTGGAGCGACCTTGCGAATGCCTACGAAATGATAGACCCGCTTGCCGTCCTGCCCGTCTATTCCGGACTGGCCGAGCGCGAGCTGGCCGGTCCCGACGCGCGAAACTACCGCAGCGCCGCCCGGCGGTTGAAGAAGATGCGCGCCCTGGCCGCCGGGTCGCCGGAAGCCGCGGCCGTCGATGAGTTGATCGCCGAACTCCGCGAGAAACACCGCCGCCGCCCGCGCCTGCAACGGGAATTCGACCGCGCCGGCCTGCCCTGACCATCACTATCTTTGTGCCAAAATCCTCTCAGACCTATCAGCCGCGATGTCGGGGTCGTAAACGTGAGGCATCGATTTTGGCAACGTGCCGACTAGTGTTGCCACGATACGGAAGGCTAGCGCCAATGGCGACTGGGGCTGGTGACGACTATTGGGGAGGCCCGAATCTCCCGAGCGTCATAAAGCATTGCATTTTGCGTCGCTACTCGCCCATCTTTTTGTCGAGAACATCGATGCAGGGAGGAAAAGTCGTTATAGTCGATGGGTACGCAGGACGGGGCGTTTATGAGAACGGCGCGCTCGGCTCCGCTGGCATGATGCTGCGGTGGGCTCTTGAGCGTAAACACGACCGAGATCATCCGGCCGAATACATCCTGCGGTTCTTTGAGACCAACCGGGCCAGTTATCAGACGTTGAGTTGTCTCTGTGCGGAGTACGCAAACCAGGGCATCAACGTAACTGCCGAAAGGATTAACTTCGCCGCACGACTGAGAAGTGTTGTGGCTGAAGCAAATGGCTTACCGTTGTTCTTGTTCGTAGATCCTACGGGCGTTGGATTGCCTTTCGCCGATTTGGCCGCAGCTTTGAACCGACCACGAAAGCATAACTGGCCTCCGACAGAAGCACTTATTAACTTCAGCTATGAGGCAATACGCCGGATCGGTGGACATGTACGATCTGCGCATAGCAACGTGCGCACAATGGAAAAGCTTGACTGGGCAGTAGATGGTGAATGGTGGCGAAAATACTTCGCGCAAGGTGTAACTGATGACGCAGTTGATGCTGTCGTTAAAGAGTTTATCCGCCGTCTAAGCCGTGCGACCAGCGCCTTCGTTGCGTCAATCCCCGTACGACGTGATCTCCATCATAAGCCGCTCTACAGCCTCGTATTTGTGACGCGCTACCAGCGCGGCGCGTGGCACTTCGGAGACACCACCGCCAAGTGTCTTGACGAGGGTCGCAAAGCCGCAGATACACGTGCCGGCAGGCTCAATCTGAACTTGAGCCGAGCCGAACTCGAGGACAGAGCTCTCCCGGATATTGAAACTAACTTGCTCGGCCTTGCCGCTGAAAAGGGGGAGGTGACCGTTGGTGAGTATCCGCTGCGGGTATTCGGCGACCATTATGGCGAAGTTGGCGAAACCGTTGTGCGAAGGGCGATCAAGTCGCTACACGCGAAAGGATTAACTCCGTCGACTGGTGTCGGTGGCAAGACGGAGAACTTGCGAATCGCTCCCAGGTAGCGGCGTCTGATTCCAGACTCGACCATCCAGGTAGCGACCTAGAGACTTGGGTGTGCGACCTCCCCATTGTTTGAAGAAAAACGCTACCCCCGCGTCGTTGCAGGCATCTCGGATCTCCCGCACCCATGAGATCTCTGGACGGCGATAGCGAGGCCCTGATTCACCCCCGACAATCACCCAATGAATCCTCTCTAGGTTGAGACCGGTCAGGGGCCCGAGCAGAGGCTCGCAAGAAAGGAACCGGATGGCCGCTGGTACCTCGCACAGGTGAGAAACACGGTTGAGGGCATTGGCATTTTCAACCGATACGCCCATCCAAAGATTTGTCGGCCAATGAAGTTTGCCAGCTACTCGACTGAGCCGAAGGCTTCGCTTAGTGAGTATTTGATAGGTATGTTGTGGGGTGTCTGAGATGACATCAAACACGTCCTGAATGAAGGCAAGCGGAACCCGTGCATGGAATAGATCGCTCATTGAGTTGACGAATACCGTACGGGGCTTGCGCCATCTCCGTGGCTCATCAAGCGAACGAGGATGGATTGCGACGCCAAAGCCCGGACCAGACGTGCGCGGATTGCCGTCGCTTTGGTATTTGTCCGATCCCATGGCCTTGAGACGTTTAGCCAACCTCATGGCATAGCAGTGGTCACATCCAGCGGAGATCCGGTCGCACCCGGTCACAGGATTCCATGTAACCTCTGTCCATTCGATCGCAGACCGATCAGCCACCATCGCTCCAGTCTGATCGAAATATGCTTGGGCGCGTTCGTGCTCGACGCGGGCCGCTGAGCGTTATCCGAGGCAGTTTATACAAGCTCATAGAGAGCCCCATGCTTGCTGGCCATGGTGGATTCGATTGACGTCGCCAGCCCGTTGTCGTGGATGAGCAGCCCGAACTCGACATTGCGATTCTCGGCGTTGTACGAAAAGTTGGCGCTGGTCAAGAGCACGATTTCGTGGTCGACGATGATGAATTTGGTGTGACTGACGATCGCACTGCCGTCAGGCAGCCGCGCCGAGCGGTACACCGTGGCAAGGGGCAACTGAGCCTTCACGGCACACGGCTCACCCTTCTCGGCGTCGACGTACACGCAGACGGTGACGCCGGGTTGTTCGGACGCGATTTTGAGCGCCTCCCACATCGTGGAGTTTTTCGAGAAGTTGTAGGTCGCGCACGTCACGGCGACGCGGGCTCCGGTGACCATGCGGTAGAACTCGCTGGTGAGATGCCCGATGGTGGCTTCGTTTCCGGGCATTGTCCACACCGGAACGAGGTGGCGGTGCACGGATTTCGCCCCGGCCACGGCCCAGAGCACCGCTGCAGAAAGAGCGGGTTCGGTGTGACCGAGCCCGGCGGCGGTCAGTAGTTCCGCGGCCCGGTCACGCCGCGCGGAGCTGACCGAGCGCAGCGCGTACACGGTGTGTTCGCCGATCTCGAAGAGCACGGCAAGCGCTTCGGCCTCAGTGGCTGTGAGGTATTCACCCAGTGCCGCATAGTGGTTCATAGTTCACCGGGAGCCCCGAAGAACCCTGGCACCGGCTCGTCATCGGCGCTGGGCAGAGTGAGCAGGAAGCGGCGGTCGAGGAACCGGTTCGCCTTCTCGCAGGACGTTTCCGAGGCGAACGAGCAGCAGTGACAAGCGGCCCCATGCAGAAAGTCCTCCGGGTCGCTGGGTGTGCGCATCGCGCACACCGGATCCGAGGAGCACCGCGAAGCACGCCGCAGGGCATTGGCCAGTAACCCTTGCAGTCGAGCAGGTTCGGCGAGTGCGACCAGGCCGCCGAGGGTGCCTTCGCTATCGGAGGCGGTGGTGCAGATCAGCAGCCCGGCGGCACCTTCTCGCTGGGCTGACGTGCGCCAGCCGTAGATGCGCTCAGCCAAGCTGGCCGCACCGTAACCGCATGACATCGCCATCTCGCGGATCAGCACATGCGACAACGTGTGCAGCAGCCAATACCGTGGCGCCGGCAACCGGGTGTCGGGGTCGATATCCCGGTCGGCCGTTTCGGAAAAGCGCCGCCGGAAGTTTCGGCGATGCGCATCCCGATGAGCCGCCCACAGCTTCGACCCGAGAATCGTGCTCTCCCAGGCTTCTACCGCAGGAAGATCGAGCTGCACGAAGATCCCCTCACCGCGGTCTTCGGTGGCCGGCACCCAACTCGGCTTGCCGTTACGGGTCAGCTTGACCAGCCGGCTGGGCACGTCGCCGACACGATCCAACTCGTCAAGCCGGGTAAAGCCCACGAAAGCGTTGACCTTCTTCATCTTGTTGACCGCGACGACCCGGCTGATGCGGCTGTGCAGTTTGGGGTCGCGCTGTTTCTCGGTCACCATCAGCCCGCTGCTGTTGGGCTGCTGGGCAAACAGTGGCGGCTTTTGCAGGTATCGCCACTCGGGGACCAGCATGTCGATGGGGCTCCAGGCGGCGAGCTTTTCGTGGCGTTGCTCCTCGGAGACCGGGGGCGCGACCACCTCGGCGACGGCTTGCGCCAGCTCGTCATCGGAGACTCCTGCCAGGTCGATGTGCGCGGTGTCGGCCAGCTCTCGGATGAAATCAAGCTGCGCAGCGTATTTCGTGACTTTCTCCACGCCGAGCTCGGCCCGCAGGCGGTCGGCGAGCGCTTCGGCCTTCTCGTCGGTGGGCATCACGATGATCGACTGGGTGCACGCGAACCACAGGTTCGAGGCGCCCATCATGATCAGCGCGGGTTGTGCGTCGCAGTCGGTGTCGAAGGCGTTGAGGTGTGGGTGGCGGCCTCGGCATTTCTGCGGCAGCTTGTCCCGCCCGGCGGCGCCTTGGGCTTCGGCCATGCTGCGCCGCGCCCCGCAGGCGGCGCATTCGATCGTCGAGCCGACGCTTCTGCCGACGTTGGCGTCACGCATCTTCAGGTCTGGTGACACAGCTTTGGGGCACGTTTTGCCACGGTGTATCCATAGCGGGTAGGGGAATTCGTCGAGGTGCCCGTTGGTGCAGGTCAATAGATGCTGGGCGGGAACGGCCGGGCTCTCCCGTTTGCGCGTCGTCGCGCCCGCGCGCTGTCCGCCCCGTCCTGGGCAGCTCTTGTGGGTGAACCGCGCCAGGTCGGGCCGGAACGGGTGGGTGTTGGTGTAGGTGAATCGCGGCAGCGGCCCGAGGTAATCGCATCCCGTGCAGCGCAACCATTGCGGGAACACCCGGGCCGGGATACCAAGATCATCACCCTCTTTGGATAATGCTCCTTGTTTCGGTTGCCAGGGATAGGGCCGCAGCGCGTCGACCTGGGGGCCGAGGTGCAGCCGCACGACCCGGAGCAGGCGTGGCTCGATGATGGTCGGGATGTGCTCGCGGCGTTTCCAGATCGGCTCCCAATCATCGAGCCCTGCGGGCATGACCGAGAACCCGGGAAGGTCCATGATCGCGCCCGGCCCGTAGGTGTAGAGCAGCGACGACGGGCGCGCCGAACCTACCTTGGCCCGGTTCTTGACCACGCCCTCGTCAACGTCGGCGAGCGGGTCGAGGGCGTCGGCTGTGTCGTGCAACATCTCGGGCACGGTGTCGGTCATCACTCGTCCTCACGGGTTGGCAGGCTCCAAGCGGGAACGCCCTCGGGTGCGCGGGTGAACAGCTTTTCCTGGATGGGGCTGACCAGGATGTTGATCTCCGGCTGCACTTCCCGCATCGAGTTGGCGACGACGAACGGTGCTTGAGTCGAGCCGCTCACCGACGCTTTGGCGTTTTCGGGGCTGATGAGCAGCGGCAAATACCTGTCCGCTTCGCCGGTGCGTTCGTACACCAAGGTCTTGCCCAGGTCGGTGGCGTAGGCGGCCCGCTTCGTCCACCAGTCGAGCCGGTTGACCAGCAGGTCGCTGGCGCGTTGGGTGGCATTGTCGTCTTGAGCGGCCACCGCGATACGCTTCTTCAGCCGTTCGATGATGTGCTCGACGGCGGCGCGCTGGCCCGTGATCCGCCCGGCGTTGCGCTCCGGTGACAGCCCGTCGGCCAGATGCGCCTGCATGACGCGCGCGACGCTGACCAGCAGTCCGTCGACACCGCGCTCCAGCGATGTCGGTGAGTAGGGCGTGACGGAGAGCGCCTCAACTTGGGCGTAGAAGGTTTCGTGGTAGTGCCGGAACTGCTCGAAATGGGCGAGGTCGCGGGGCCGCGCCCAGTTGCCGAGGGTCACAACGAGTCCCGGCCGGTTTGTGGCGTCGCGGCCCACCCGGGAGGAGGCCTGGATGTATTCGGCGGTGTTCTTGGGCTGCCCAACCACCAACATCAGCCCGAGCCGCTGGACGTCCACCCCGACTTGCAGCATCGACGTCGCGAGCACCACGTCGAAGGGCGCCTCGTTACGGGTGGGCACCTTCTTGCCGGCGTTCTGGTCGGCCATCCGCACCCGAAAAGCCGCGGTGGTGTCGTAGCTTGGGTCGAACGGCAACCCGAGCCGGTCTAGCGTCTTGCCGATCTCCGAGGATGCGATGCGCGCGGTCAGCTCACCCTTTTCTAACAGCCCGAAAGCGGCCCCCAGCCGCGGGGCAAAGCCGGAATCCTTGCGCGGCCGTTTCACCCGCTCCTGCACGTCGCTGCCCAGGTAGCGGGTCATGCCCGCCAGCTCACGGGTCGCGTTGAAGTAGCCCACCAGCGTCATGTACGGGTCGGCGTCGGCGCCGCAGCGGTCGAACAACAGTTGACCGGCCAGCAGCAGCACCTCTGCGATCCGGATCTCCGCCGCCGTCAACCGCACTCCTTGGGCGCTGACCCCGACATACCGGCGACCTGGGTTGTCCTTGCTGACCGGGACCTCCTGAGAGAAATAGGTGTCCGCGACATCGAGCACCTGGGGAGGGAAGATCTCCACCCGCCGCCCGTAGAGCCCGCGCACCTGTTCGTGCGCGTTGCGCACGGTCGCGGTCGACGCGACGATCAACGGCCGCACGAGTTTGCCGTCGGACCCCTCCCACGACGCCAGGGTCTCCACCGCGGTTTCGAACACACCGACCGACGTGCCCAGCGCCCCGGTGATCAGGTGCAGCTCGTCCTGGATGATCAGATCCGGGGGCCGCAGGCGACCCACCGGGTGCATGGTGGCCGCCGGCTGACCGTCGGTGGGCGGGTGGGCGGTGGAGATGGTGCACGCCGCGTAGTCGGGGTGCACGTAGCCGTGCCGGGCGCACTTGCGCCCGACGTATCCGAACAGCGCCGCGGCCTCACCCTCACGGGCCAGCCGGGCGAACTTGTCGACGGTGCCGATGATGAACGCCGGGGTGAGCCGGTAGATCTCTTCGTCGACGGTCAACACCGGCAGACCCTCGGTCACGCTGCCGCCCTTGGCGAACGGGCACTGCGCGAGCTCGTCGCCGCAATAGACGAACACCCGGCGCAGCGTCTTGTCGGCCTTCACCTGCGCGGAGCTGATCGGTGTGCCGCACCACGGGCAACGCTGAATCTGCAGCACGGTCAACCGGTGCGCGCCGTATTCGTTGGCCCGGGCCAGTTGCTCCTCGGCCTCCTCGAAGCGTTTCGGGCTCACGTCGGTGCCGACCCACAGCCCGATCCGCAACGGCACGCTGCCCCAGGTGTTCTCGTCGGCCCGGCGCGCCAACTCCGCGGCGCACATCAGCGCGGTGGCGCGCTGGAATTGCTGGGAGGTCAACAGCCGCAACGTGTAGCGCATCAGCACGGCAACCCCGTCGCGGCCGTCGAGCGGACCGCCGGCCGATTCGACGACGCCCTGGCGGCGCCGGACCGCGAAGGTGTAGGCCGCCAGACCGAGATAAGCCTCGGTTTTGCCGCCGCCGGTCGGGAAGAACAGCAACTCGACCTGGGCCTGATGATCGGCGCTGCGCAACGGTGCGGTGGGATCGCTCAGCGCGGGAAGCTGCATGAGGATGAACGCCAACTGGAACGGCCGCCACGAGGCCGCGTCGTCACCCTTGGCCGCGACCTTGGCCCGGGCCGCCGGGATCGACAGCGACGGGTCGGAGGCGCGTTCGGCGGCGACCTGGGTGGCGATGCGCTGCTCGCGCATCACCTGGTTCATGAACCGGAAGCAGCGCAGCGCTTCGGTGTCGGTGGCGACGTGCTCCAGCCCGGTTTGCAGCCGCTGGTGGGCGCCGCGCGCCTTGGACAACACCGCGTCGGCGGCCTCGCGCAGATGCTGCGGCAGTTCGGCTGAGGCGGCTTGCTGGGTGTCGAGCCATGTTCGGTAACCGTCGATCAGTGGCTGTAGTCCGGTTCGCAGCTCGTCGGGGGTGACGTGGGCCAGCTTGTCCATGGACAGCAGCGCGTCGTCCACCGACCGGGCCTGGGTTTGCGGGGTTTCGGCAACGGGGAGCCAGGTGGTCCACACCGCCGACGCGCGCCGTGCGCCGTCTTTGACCGACCAGTCCGCCGAGCAGGTCCGTCCGATCGCGTATTCCAGCCGGTTGCGGTATTGCAGGTCCAGCTGACGCATTTCCGGGTCGTGTTCGGCCCAGTCCTGCTCCGCCAGCACGTCGCGGACCGGCAGGAACACCTCCGCGCCGCCGGCGTCGACGTGCAGTTTGGTTTGAAACATCCACATCCCGATCGGGATTGGCATCGGGGTTTCGCGGTCGTTGCACAGCGCGATCTCGATGAGCACCCGCCCGGGGTCGTTGTAGCGGTCCACCCGCAGGCAGATCGACTCCCGCAAGCCGATGGTGGTGGTGCGACCGGGGCGCAGGTCGGCCAGCTTGACGGTGCGTGTCTCCTGCATGGGGGTGCGCTGGTAGTGGCGGATCGGCCGACCGGCCTTGGTGACCTGATCGGTCGCAACGGTTTCATAAGCGCCCCACGACGCGGTGACGGTGAACGACTCCAGATCCGGCGGCACCTGAAACCGCAGACCCATCGACGCGGGGATCATCAAGCCCTGCTTGGGGGTGCGGTCTTCGGCGTCGTCGTCCTCGGCGTCGGCGTCGTTGTCATCGGCGTAGGCGGGCACGCCGCGGCTTTCGTGCAGCGCCTCCTCGTCGGTGCGGGCCTCCACGAGATGCCCCCGCTCGGCGACGGGTTCGGTGTCGTCGTCGGTGAGCGCGGCGCCGGTCAGTTTCACCGGGGCGATGTGCCCGATCAGGTATTGCGAGCGCGGGCTGAGCGGCAGCACCTCGTGCGGGCCGTGGATCGGGCCGAGCAGCTCGCGCTGCAGGATGTCGACCAGGTTTTCCCGCACGGTGAACGACGTGCCGTCGGGCTGGTAGGTCAGCTCATACGTCGCGTGCGGGCCGTCGGGTTTGTCGGTGGTGTCGCTCATGCGAACAGTGTCGCCTCACCCTCTGACACGTTGGTGCCGCGGCGGGGTTTGCGCTTCGGTTTGCGCGCCTGCGCGGCTTCGTGGGCGGCCCGGCGGTGGTTCTCTTCCAACAGCCGGTCGAGGATCTCGACCCGGGCCGCCGGGCTGACGGTCCAGCGCCGCATCTGTCGATACGTGTGAAACCCGTGATCGAGCGGGATGTCCGACCAGCCGTAGGCGTCCATCGCCGCGTGGTCGAGTTCGACGTGGATGGCCCGCATCCGCGCCACATCCGGGTCGGCGGCGTCGCTGATCTGCGGGTCGTTGACCAGGTTGTAGAGCGTGGTCAGGCCGAGGTCGCGGCGCAGCATGATCTCGCGGCGCTCCTCATCGAGGGTATGGCCGATGCGTTGCAGCCACTCGGACTGCGCTGGGCGCGGGAAGGTTTCGAACACGTCGGATGGCGTGTAGCGCACGCGCGTTTCGAGCGTTGAGCCGTACGTGATCGCCCACGTCTGATGAGCCGACGAGGACAGCACCGCCTGATCCGCAAACGAATCGGTGGCGAAGACCACGACCTGCTCGCTCGGTATCGGACCGGTCGCAATCCTCGCCGGCATCACACTCTTACTTAGGCGCGCGATCACCAGGACCTCGTCGAGGCCAGCGATCGCCCTCCGCAGCGCGGGACGGGCGTTCCAGAACTTCCACCACTCGTAGACCATCCTCGGGTACTTCGCGCCGTCCTTTTGAGCGCGCTCGGGATAAACTTCTCTGAGCACGCGCTCCCAGGGGCGCGGGAAGGATGCTGCGACTTCTTCGGTTCGTTCGTTAAAGTCGATCACCCAGCGGGAGGCCGAGCAATCGGGCCGCGAGTTGAGGTCCTCGCCGTTGAGGTAGGGGAACAGCACGTCGGCGTTGCGCGGGTCCGCGGCGATCCACGCTTGCGCCTCCTCGGGTTCCAGGACGAATCCCATGCCCAGAACGATGCAGCCCTGAAACGCGATATCTGCGTTCTCGGCGAGCCGCACGGGGTTGCCTACGACCCGCCCCTCCGGTTCGAGCAGGGTGGAGATCCGCGTGACGGGGGTGTCGTCGCTGATGCGCGGCACGTCGTCGGCGACCGGGCCGAGGCTGCCCCACACCGCGGCGTACTCGAGGTTGGCGCTGCTGGCGGGCCAGGACCGGCTTTGGACGGCCCGGGTGATGGTGAACCCCGATGCCACCATCTGGTCGAGCCCGACCTCTCGGGTGTCGCCTTGGGCGATGGTGTTGGTGGCGATTAACCCCACGGTTCCGTGCGAGCACAGCAGCGATTGGGCGCGTAGGAAGAAATAGGCCACTTGATCGGCGTTCCCCGTCGTCCCGCACGCAACCACGTTCACGAGCCATTCGCGAACGTCTGATCCCATTGCTGGACTTAGCTTCTTGCCACCCAGGAATGGCGGGTTGCCGATGATCGCGTCAAACCCGCCGCGCTCGACAATGACATCGGGGGCTTCGATGACCCAATGGTTCGGCCGCCACCGCTGGTAGTCGGTCGGAACGGTGGGTGTGAGGCCACGGTCGATGATCGCGTCGAGCGACGTCGAATCCGGTTGCCCGGATTCGGGGTGGGCAGCTTTGACCGCGATGCGCAGGTTCTCATACGCCTCGTCGAGCGCCTTGCCCGGTGTGCCGCCCAGCGGCAGCCCGGCGGCGATCACCCCGTCGGCGATAGTGCGCAATTCGGCTGTCACAGCACGCAATTGGGTGAGCTGACGGCGTTTGGCGGCGGCATTGCGGGCGGGGTCGTACTCGTCGATCTCGCTGGCCAGTTTGCGACGCAGCTCCACGGCCCGGCGGATGATGGCGTCGATGTCGACATCATAAAAGTCGATCATCGCCGTGGTCGGCACCCGCGCCGGGTCGATGTGCAGCCTGCGCAGCTGGTCGAGGCTGGTCAGCCCGAGCAGCGAGTTGCCCAGGAAGATCTTGTCGTCGACGAAGGAGAACGGCAGGTCGCGGTCGAGGGAGACCAGCCACAGCGACAGCTTGCACATCTCGACGGCCATGGCGTTGATGTCGGCGCCGTAGATGCAGTTGGCGACAACCTTACGAATGGCCCGCAGATGCAGGTCGCGGCGCTGCCTATTGGCCGGGTTCTCCGCGATCCACGCCTCCACCACGCGTTCGGCGAGATAGCGTGCCGCCGCGACCAGGAATGCCCCGGAGCCGCAGGCGATGTCGGCGACCTTGAGGCTCAAGATGTCGTCGGAGGATTTGAGCTTCCAGCGGGTTTCGTCAGCGGTCTCGTGCGGGCCGGGCCGGTAGCACAGCGGTTGCAGCGCGTGGCGCACCACCTCTTCGGCCAGCGATTTCGGGGTGTAGTGCGCGCCGGCGTTCTTGCGCGACGGGGTCTCTGTGACCATCAGGCCGCCCGCGCGCACGACGAATGGCCGCCCCCGCAGGTCCAGGCGCACCAGACCCAGCCACGGCAGCACCCGCTCGCGCAAGCCGGCGTCGCCACCCACAGCCTGGGTGAGGGCGCTCACCGCGCTCGGGTACGGCTCGGCGCCAAGGGTTTTGGCGATCGCGGTTGCCGACGGCGGGTTGGCGCCCGGCTGGTCGTGCTCGACCCACGCCCGAATCGCGGCGGCGAGCGTCGTCCGATCAGGGTTGGCGGCGCCCAGCTCATCGAGCACCGCCAGCGGGATCTCCGGTTCCGCACCGGGTGTGCCGCGCAGCCCGAGGTAGGTTTGATCCACGGTGACGGCGGTGTAGCCGAGCAGACCCTCGTAGATGTAGCCGATCTGCTCGACGTCGATGTCGCGAAACGAGATTCGGCGTGCTTCCCCGTTGAGCACGGCCTGCTGCACCGAGCGCAGCACGTGCAGCATCACCCGGTCGGGCACCGTCAGCGCCAGGGTGCCCTGTTCGGTGGTCGCGGTCAGAAACGGGAAGCGTTCGGGGTCGAACAGGGAGCCGCCGTAGGCGGGCATCCGCATGCCCTCGAACGACGCGCCGCGATACAGCGCCTGGCTGGTGGCCAGCAGCCGATGCCACATCATCGAGGTGGCATCCAGGGCCTCTTCGCTTTCGTTGATCTCGCGGCGCTGCAGGCGATCCAGCGAGCCGGCGATCCCGTAGGCCTGCTCGAACAGCTCCCCGGAGGGCAACAGCCCGCGCTCCTCGGCGAACAGCAGGAACACGATCCGCATCATGATCGTGACCGCCGCCTCGTAGGTGTGGTGCGGGTCGGCGGGCAGCGGGTTGGGCAGGCCACGGAGTTGCGCGTCGGCCGCCGATTCGGAAAACGACCGGACAAGGAGCTCGACGGCGCGGCGCACCTGGGCGCCCAGCGCCTCGGTGATCTCCTCAGCGGCGGCGATCGACTCGGCGAACAGCACCGGCAGCCGCTCATCCGGGTCGCCGCCGATGAGGTACTGGCGGCCGATGATGGTCAGGAACGCGTCCCGGGTGCGGGGCTCCTCAACCCAGGTCAGCGCGTCGACGATGCCCGAGGCGGCCATGGCGTTTTCGCGGGCGCACACCAGCCCCCACCAGCGCCCGTCGGTGACGACGCCGATCTCAATACCGTTGTCGCGCAACAGCGCTTCCATCCGGTCGACCGGGGTGGCGGCCCACAAATCGCCCGGCACCTGCCGCAGCGAATCGACCGGGTCGACCACGTACACCAGGGCGCCGACGCCGTCTGGTCCATTCAGCGCGGCCTGCGCGGTGATGCTCACCGCCTTATTCGGGGACTGCGCCTGAACGCCGGGTACCTCGCCCCACGACAGTGACTCGGCCCAGCCGGCCACGTCCCGCAACACGGTTTCGACCCATTTGTCGCGGGCGACCCGGTAGGCCTCCAGGGTCGCCTGGTGGTCGGGGGCCCGGTCGCGGGCTTCCCATGCGGCCTCGAAGTCCTTGCGGGCATACATCAATGTCTGCTTGCGCTCATCGGACAGGCTGGGCATGCCCTGCGGCCACACCCGTTTGAGCGGCGGAATCGCCAGGAACGGGCCATCAGTGTCGACCAGCTCCAGCCATTGGCGGTGCAGATCAGAGACATTGGCCAGCGGGGGGCGCCGGGTTGGGCGGGCCATCAGCCCAACCCTGCCGCGGCGTCGTGCGGCGTGAGCGCGAACACCACGGCGGCCGCGGTGGTGTGCGGCTTGACGTCGGCGTAGCGCTGCGTGATCGCGGCGATCTCGCGGGCCTCCTCATCGTCGAGCTCGTCGAGCCGGCGCTGCATCGCCTCGATGTCGCGGCGCCACTGCTTGGCCTGATCGTCGGCCCACAGCATCGCCTCGGCTTCGGCTTCCTTGGTGCGCAGCTGGGCCAGCGACTCGCGCAGGTTGACCCGAAACGCCGCGAAGATGTCGCGCGCCCGCTGAACGTCGGAGGCTTCGCGGCGGGCCAGCTGCCCCATCACCATGTCGCGGCGGCGGTTCGCGCGGGTGGCCATGGATTCTTCGAGCCGAGCGCGCAGCGGCGCGTCGGGGACATTCCACAGCGCGCACAGCTGGTCGAGCACCCGCTGGTCGGCGAGTTGCAGCTGGTCGCCGTCGAGTGCCTGGTCGAGGGCGGCTTCGGCTTTCTCCTCGGCCATCGCCCGGCGGCCCTTCAACCGAACCCCAGCCAGAAACACCTCTTCATGCAGGCGCACCCCGCCGCGGCCGACCAGCACCATGCGGGTCACCGCCGCGACGAACGACTCCGGCAAGTCATCGACCACCACCGCGGTCACCCGATTCAGCGGCGAGTCCACACTCCACAACGACCGCCGCAGCAACCGCTGGGCTTTCTGCACGATCGGGTGCCCGAGATGCACATATACCAGATCGCCGCGGCCCTCGGCCGCGGTGGGGTCAAACGTGATCGGGCGCAGCACACCGGGTTTCAGGCGGGTGTCCAAGCCTTTGAGGGCGTCGTGCCAACCCGGGCTCAGCGTCGGCACCTCGAACACCTCGGCGTCACTGCGTTCGTCACCGATCGGGATCAGCGGGGGCTGGTGGTTGATCCGCAGCGCGGTGTCCACGACTCGCCGCAGATTACCCGGCTCCAGATGCAACTCGGCCCGGGAGGTGCCAAAGCCCTGCTCCAGCTGGGTGAGCCGGGCATTGAGCTCCACCCCACCCGCCAATGCGGTGTTGATCACCTCGTTGGCGTCGACGCGTTTCGCCGTGCGTTTGACTGGTTTCCCGCGGGTGAAGTGGTGCTGGATCTCCTCGCCGATCACCTGGTTCACCGAGCCGAGATCCTGTTCGACCTGCGCCACCTTTTTGGCGATGCGGGCCATGAAGCCGGCGTCGGCCCCATACGTCGACGATTTCTCGTCGGGCACGAAGTGAAACACTTCCGGCTCGTGGGTTTGCCCCCAGCGGTCGATGCGGCCGATCCGCTGCTCCAGCCGCGACGGGTTGAACGGGATGTCGAAGTTCACCAGCCGGTGGCAGTGGGTCTGCAGGTCGATGCCTTCGCCGGCGGCGTCGGTGGCCAGCAGCACCCGCACCGGCTCCGTCGCCGGGTCTGTGGTGAACTGGGCGCGGATGTATTCGCGCTCCTCGGTCGGCGTCGAGCCTTGGATGACCGCCAGCCGCTCGGCGTAGCCGCGTTGAGTCAGCACTCGTTCGAGCCAGTCGACGGTGTGGGCGTATTCGGTGAACACGACAACCCGCTCGTTGGACCAGAAGCTGGTGTCGATGCGGCACACCCCGTCGAGAAAACCGATCAGCGCCTCCAGCTTCGAGTCCGGGCGGCTTTCAAAGCTCAGTCCCCACTCGGCCAGCTTTTCCAGCTGCCCCGGCCCGGCGGCACTGAGCGGATCGGAGCCCTTCGACTCACGCAGCCGCTGCGCCTCGTCCTGGTCCCACAGCCCCTCTTCCTCATCGGCCTGACCTTCGCCGAAGATCTCGTCGTAGTCGTCATCGCTCAGCCCGCGGCCCGCCTTAGCGCTCAGGTAGTGGCTCAGCGTCATCCCGAACGCGAAAGGGCTGGACAGGAAGCGCTTCTTGAGCAGCATTGTGACGATGTCGCCGCCGGGCTTGGCGCCGTTGCGTTTGGCGCTTGTGGTGACGATCTCGTCGAGCAGGGCGAACATTTGCTGCTCGTCATCGCCGGGGGTGAAGGGCAGGATTTTGACCCGGCGTTCCTTGAATCCCTTGGCTTTGAGGTCCCTCTTGAGCCGGCGGACGGTGACGTCCTTGAGTGCGGTGGAGTCCAACATCGCGCCGCGGGAGAACCGGCACGGGTCGATCATCTCCATCAGCGCGGTGAACGACTCCGGGTGCCCATTGTGGGGGGTCGCGCTCAGGAAGAGGCGGTGCTCGCATTTGTCGGCGAGCTGGCGGACGGCGATGGTGCGCTGGGTGTCCACCGCGTAGCCGCGGCCGCTGGCGATTGCCGATGGGCTTGACGGCGCGACGTGGTGGGCCTCGTCGACGATCAGCACGTCGAATGCGAACCGCTTGCCCGACTTCGGGTTTGAGGTTTGTGCGTACACGTCGCGCAGCAGCCGTTGCGCGCGCACCTGCGGTAGCCACGCCATGCTGACGATCACCCGCGGGTAGAGCAGGAACGGGTTGGCGTGCAGGCCGTGGCTGCGGCGTACCTGGGCCATCAGCTCACTGTTGACGATGGTGAACTGCAGGCCGAACTTGTCGCGCATCTCGTCTTGCCATTTCAGCGCCAGGCTGGGCGGGCACACGATCACCGCCGTGCGTGCCCGGTGCCGTAAGAGCAGCTCTTGAAGGACGAGTCCGGCCTCGATGGTTTTGCCCAGCCCCACGTCGTCGGCCAGCAACAGGTTTGCCCGCGGGCTGGCCAGTGCGCGGCGCAGCGGTTCGAGCTGGTAGGCCTCCACCGTGACACCCGACCAGAACGGCGCCTGGTAGCGGTTCGGGTCGGCCGAGGTCACCGCGCCCCAGCGCATGGCGTCGATGAACCCCGCCAGCGTGACCGGGTCATCGAAGCCCTCCGGGTAGATCAGCTCGGGCGGCCCGGCCGCCGGGGTGACGGTGTGGCCGACTTCCAGCTCCCAGATCACCGACAGCTGCTCGCCCAGCCGGTCCTCGTCGAGGGATTGCAGCTCAACCACGTGGTTCAGCTGCGCGGTAGCCTCGTCGGCCGGGCTGCGGGGCAGGCCCTGCGCCTGAACGTTCGCGACCGCCCACCTGGACCCGCGAACCTCGACAACCTGGCCGGGTTCGGGAGGAGAAATCGCCACGGACACTGCTATATCACCCTGCGCATCGGCCTCACGCGGACACTATCGCACCGGCCGGTGACTATGGGCGGATTTTGAGGCATGAGGCAGACGCCCGCCGGTGCACGCCATCCGACGCGGGCTATGCAAACGCGACTGCCTGGGATGACCGCTTCGATGAGAACATCCGAGAACCCCACGCCGGCCGCCGGTATGGCCCGGGTAGCGGACGACGACGAGCACCCCAGGTATACGCAATTCGTGACGCCCAGCTGACATAATTGCGGCGTGACGCAAGCGGGACCGGCCTGGACCGCGCGGACGGAAGCCGAACTGCGGGCAGCGCTAGACAACGGTCTTACCGAAAGCCATTACCTTGACTTCAAGCGCGAACTGCCCCGCACCGATTCAGCGAACAGAAACCTCGCGATTGACATCGCCTCGCTGGCAGTGGACGGAGGCATACTCATCATCGGCGTGGACGACGCTACGTCGCCACCCTCGCTCACACCGATAGACCTGACCAACTTGGCCGAGCGGGTCACCCAGGTTGCGCTGACCCGACCGGATGAAGGTGTGCCAGTGCGAACCTTCCCGATCGAATCAGCCAGTCAACCGCAACTCGGGTATCTGCTGATCCACGTGCCCGCATCACCGCGTGCTCCGCACATGGTGGACGGTCGGTATTACGGCCGCGCCGACAAGACGAACCGCATTTTGTCCAACGCCGAAGTTGTTCGGCTCCATGCACTCCAGCACGCGGCGCAGCGTGACGTCCTTGCGGATGCGCGCAACGCCCTGAAGGCTCTTCTTGGGGACACACCCGACCCGCCGCCCATGTTGCTGCTTCTTGCTGAGCCGACAGGCGCTCACCACGACCCGCTAGTCGCCCTGACAGGATCACAATCGTTTCAGCAAACGGTGCGAGAGCTCATAGGGGCAGCGGTGATAGCCGAACACCAGCAGTTCTCACCCAGTCTTCGATCGCCAGCGCAAGTCATCCGCCGCGCTGGCGCTGTAGCAGCAACCACGGAATTCCATGAGGGCGAACCATTCCCGGGGAGCGAGCACACCGCGGAAGTTCGCCTTTATGAATCGGGCGAAATCGTCGTCGCCTCCCGTAGAGCGGTGGTGTTTCCTAACTCCGTCGACGAGCCGCAAGCCTTTGAGCCGTTGATCATTGGGCACACTGACCTCCTTGCCCGCTTAGCTGCGCTTGTTTCGGAGCGATATGGTTTTGGCGGTTCTTGGCGGTTTGGATTAATCGTCACTGGGCTGCGTGGCGCCATCTCGTACACGCTCGCGACTCAGCCCTTCTCCGATCGAGTTCCGGTGTTTACCGACCCCGTCTACGAAAGAGCGACGATCGCATCGCTTCTGGAACTCGCACAGTCACCCCAGGTGGTGGTTAATCGACTCGTGGGCAGCCTGCTGCGCAGTTTGGGTAGTCATGAGCGTTGGCCTTGGCTCGGACAGCCTTCGTCTAGCGGACAGGAGTAGCGAGCACGAGCCGGTAACCTGGGGTCTATGGCCCAGATCTCCCGCGCTCACCACACGGTGCCGCGGTTTTACTTGAGCGGCTTCGCAGACGACCGGCAATTCGTCGGAGTCGTCCGGCTCCCTGGGAACGCCCGCTATCGGCAGTCCGTCGGGAAGGTGTCGGTGATCAACGATTTCTACACCGTCAACAGCGCAGCCGAAAGGGACGTGATTGAGAAGCTCATCGCCGATCAGATCGAGGCGCCCGCCGCTGAGATCTTCCGGAAGGTGCTGGTTGACCAGGTCTGGCCGCTCGATGAGGCGGAGCGCGCCATCCTAGCGACCTTTCTTGCCCTGCAGCACGCTCGGGGATCGAATAAGCGCAGGGCGCTTGACGAGATTGCGAAGACTATCGCAAATACGTTGGGTGACAGCAGTGGATTCGATATTTCAGCGGTGGATTGGCCGGAAAAGCTTAAGGCCGCCCATATCACGTCGATGCTCGATTTCGGTCAAACTGGGCCGTGCTTCTATCTGCGTCCTTGGACGTTGATTCGCTTCAATCGCAAACGCCTTCTCACCTGCGATACGCCTATCAGTCTGCATCCGTTTCCAAATGCGCCGGCTGGGTCGGCGGTGGGGACCGGCACGGCGTGGCGCATCACCTTTCCGATGTCTCGCACGACCGGGCTGGCGATGCTCGGTCATCTCATAGGAAGCGAGGCAGAGGCTGCAGAGATAGCGTCCGGACGCCTCGACTCCGTCGAGCGAGGCACAGCAGCCTTAGCAAAAGACTTCAACGACGCGACGCTGCACAATGCACGCGAATGTGTTTATCACCACCCAGAAGATGGCGGCCTGGTTCCAACTCAACTACCAGAGCCGCGGGCGAATGAAATCGTGACTGGGCACCCGGCCGTGACTCAGCAGCGACCTCTTTAGCTGGCCGACACGGTCGCTGAATCACGACCTCACGCCGCCGCGGCACGCGAGGCCATAAACACCTCGGTCGGCATCGGTCGCTGCAGCCGCCAGGTGATCGCCATCGGCCGGTCGCCCTCGTGGGAGACGTAGTGGACCGGCCCGAGGAACACATACGGGGCGGTGCCGAGGGCGTTGGTCTTGGTTTCCCGAACGAACAGCAGAATGTGTGAGCCGCGTTCGCGGTGGTGGATATAGCGCTGCCCGGTCGGCGAAGCCGCCGAGGTGGTCGATTGCGATTCCCAATGGAAAAGCTCTGCGCTGAGCGCGAAGTCACGGTACATCGTCGTCGGCGAGTAGTCGGTTTCGGTCTTTTTCAGCGTGACCAGAAACGCGTCGGTGTTGATCGCGTCGCACCACAGCACACCTTCCCGAAAGGTGCTCGGTCGCCGCCGCGATGCCACACCAAGGGCGGCGAGGATTTCTTCTCGGGAGTAGCTGGCGTGCACCGCCAGTGGCACATCGCTGAGTGCCGGGATCAACTCACCCAGCGGTTGGGTGCTGCGCCGCGCCGCGTCGAAGGCGATGTCGATCACCTGGCGCATCTCGTCGAGCACCGGTTCATCGCCGATCGCGGCCAGCGCGTCTGCGGCGCTGGTGAATTCGCCACCGTCGGGAAACAGCGAATAAAACAGCATCTCGGCCAGCCGTTGCTCGGTCGGGCTCTGAGCCGACATCTCACCATTGAAGATGGCCCGATAGCCGGTGTGACGCTGCCGATCATCGACGTGGGCGAGCGCGCGGACCCGGTTGACCAGTTCACGTTCACGCGGCCCAGGCTGGACGGGCAGCTTGCCGGCGTCGCGGCACAGCGTGGTCCATGAGCGACCCGAGCGCAGCACATCCTCCAAGCCGCGACCAGAGGCGTCGAGATAGGAGGCGAGGTCATTATTGGGATGATCCCGGATCTCCGAGACCAACGCCGCCCAGCGCGGCTGGACTTGCTGGCGGACGTTTTCTAGCACCAGATCCCGCGCTATCGGGTCGAGCACAATCTGGCTACCCGAGGGCAGGAAGGGAAAACCCTGCTGCAGCTGGTGGACCAAAGCCGTGCGGCTAAGCCCCGTCAACGCACGGAAACGCTGATCGAACCGGAACTCGCGGCGTTGATTCCCAACGAAATCCATGGCGGTCAGCACGGTTTTGCCCGGTGTCAACCGCAGGCCGCGGCCGAGTTGTTGGAGGAACACGGTGGCGCTTTCGGTCGGGCGCAAAAACAGCACCGTGTCCACCTCGGGGATGTCCAGGCCTTCATTGAACAGGTCGACGGCGAACACGATGTTGATTTCCCTGTTGCGCAACGCGGTCAGCGCCGACTGGCGTTCGCTGCCCGGAGTTTCGGCGGAGATCGCACGCGCCGGAACACCCGCGGCGACAAACCGATCCGCCATGTAGCGGGCATGCTCGATGCTCACACAAAAACCCAGGGCACGCATCGCCGCCACATCAGCCACCTTGTCGCGCAGCTCCTTGAGCACGATGCGGGTACGCGCGTCATTGCCGGTATACAGACTGCTCAGCGCAGCCACGTCGTATCCACCACGTTTCCACTGCAATCCGCCCAAATCGACCCCGTCGTGAATACCGAAATAGTGAAACGGGCACAACAGGTTTTGTTCCAGCGCCTCCCACAGCCGCAGCTCCGCGGCAACCCGACCGCCGAAGAACTCCCGCACGTCGACGCCGTCACCGCGCTCCGGTGTTGCGGTCAGCCCCAGCAGTTCGATGGGTTGCACATGGTTGAGCAGCCGCCGATAGGTGGCGGCCTCGGCGTGGTGGAACTCGTCGATCACCACCACGTCGAAGTGGCTGGGGTCGATGGTGGCGAGCCGTTGGGCCGATAGCGATTGGATGCTGGCGAACACGTGGCGCCACCGGGTCGGCCGGTCCCCGCCGACCAGCAGTTCGCCGAAAGCCGGATCGGTCAACACCTCCTGATACAGCCGTCGCGCCTGGGTGAGGATCTCCTTGCGGTGAGCCACGAACAGCAACGTCAAGTCGCGGCCGTGCACCTCGCGGACCAGCCGCCGATAGTCCAGCGCCGCGATGACGGTCTTGCCTGTGCCGGTGGCTGCCACGATCAGGTTGCGGTGCCGATCATGCAGCACGCGTTCCGCGTCGAGCTCTTCGAGCATCTCGGCCTGAAATGCCTTGGGCTGCACCTCCAGCCCCGATAGTGTGACCGTGAGCCGGTCACGCTGTCGCCCGCCTGCGGCAATGTCGAGCGCCGCACGCAGCCGCTCCCCGTCAGCCGACGGTTGGTAGGGCTCGAATTCGCGGTTTTCCCAATAGGACTCGAATGTCGCCCGGAACTTCTCCAGCAAATGTGGAGTCGAAACCGCCGAGAGCCGCACGTTCCACTCCAGCCCGTCCACCAACGCCGCATGCGACAGGTTGCTCGACCCCACATAGGCGGTGTGAAAACCGGTGTTGCGCCGCAACAACCACGCCTTGGCGTGCAAGCGGGTGCGCTCGATTTCGTAGTTGACCCGCACCTGCGCGCCGAACTCCTGCACCAACGCGTCGAGTGCGCGGGCGTCGGTGGCCCCCAGATAGGTCGTGGTGATGACCCGCAGCGGCACCGCACGCACCCGCAGCTCGCGCAGTTCGTCTTCCAGCAGCCGCAGGCCCTGCCACTTCACGAAGGCGCACAACAAATCCACCTGATCGGCGCTGACCAGTTCAGCGCGCAGCTCGGCAGCCAGCGTGGGCTCGTTGTGCGCCGCGGTCAATAGCGCCGTATCTGATAACGGTGTCGCAGGCCGGGGTAACCGGGCCGCACCCAGCCGGTGGGCGGCCTGGATCTGCTCGAGACGCTCAATGGTGCCGGGCTCGCGTTGATACAGCCCCTCAGCCATCGCGTCGGGGTCAGGGAGCGCGGCCAACACTCGGCGCACCAGCTCGGTGCGGGCCTGCGGCGTCGCCGCGACGCGCAGCGCGCGTACAATCACCGGCATCAAGTGCCTGGCAATCGTCAACGGCTGCTCGCCCTCATCAACCGGGCCGATCTCGGGGTGCAGGTCAGGACGCGCGGCCAGCGCCTGGTGCAGCCGCTCAGTCAGCAGTGACTCGTAGAGACCTTCCTGCACGCCGGCAGGCTAACGGATAGGTAAGACAAGGGGAGCCGAAATGGGACGATAACGCTTTCGGCGAAGCCGCAGCCGTCGGTGAACAGCTCTACAGCCAACCGAAGGGCGATCACGGCTGCTTTGGCTGCCGAGAGCGCCGCTAGCCTGACAGCGCGCCACGACCGTCGGGCTCGAAATCACCCGTTCCTCCGAAGGACCGCTTACGTCTTCGGCGTTGATACTCCCCCACCAGGCGGATTAGCGGTCGGACTTTGTGCCGGCTTCGGTCGACGACCCCCGGTTCGGGGACGACGGCCCCCTCCTCGGGGTTGGGGATTCAGGGGGCCATTAGCGGCGGGAGCCGATTCGGCACGTTCGGCCGCATCACGACGCGGCAAGTTACCCACGCCGCCGCCGCCCTTGGGCGGCTGCCGCAGTCAATTTCATGTGTTATGGCCTTCCGGACTCGCGTGGCTTCGCCGAGGGCCTAGGTCTGCCCGCCGCGTACCCCTTCGCTGGGCGCAAGGGCGGCACATTCGTCGGCGACGGCGCCCTGGGAACTAAATGGTCAGGATTCGTAACGTGGATAACGCGGCACTTGCGCTTCTCCTTGATCCCCCCGAGGCTAAAGACGTTGCTTGCCCCGTCCACCAGATCGCCGGTCGGCACGACGAGTAGATGGAAGTCGGGCTTCCACTGCGCGATTCCGACGCAACGCAGCAGCGCCGCTCGCACCAGTTCCGGGCGGTGATTCCAGCACTGCAGCAAGAGCCCATCGCCCTGCAGGAGCAGCGCCCCATCGTCAGCGACAGAGGCGATGACCGGGATTATCGGCCCCGGTCTTCGCACCGACAATTTGTATTGAATCCAGTGCACCCAATGGCCGGCCCCATAGGTGTGGCACCGGTTGTCGGTGCCGGAGAGGTTCCACCAAATTGCGGACATGAAGACTCCCGACAGATCGGGCCCCCGCAGGAGGCGCTCTTGCCGGCACCGGTTGGCGTCGGCCGCTTCGTCATCCGAGCCACCCACGAGCGTGGGGTTGGCGCGCCGTCCAGTCGGAGCTTGGCGACGGCGTCTCATGAAGCCAATTCAGGTTAGCGCACCGCTCCGACAACGTGCTCCGGGTTCACACTCGCCGCCATCGGCTTCGTCACCTACCGCCCGTGGCGCCCTGGCCGCAGCGGCCGTTGAAAAATGCGGACAGCGTCAACGCCCGCCGTCGGCGGTGTTTCGGGTGTGCTGTCCCGTCGGGTTCAGCACCCCCGCGGTGGCCGACGCCCAGGGCGAACAAGGGTATTTCGATTTTCCGCCTGAGGATTTCGGCTCCCAGCGCCGCAATGCTGGCTGGCCATTCAGCGGCGCAGTCAAGTGCGACCTCGAGGTCCGCTCAGCCCGTAGAGATCCGAACCGTGTGCCCTCAGCGAGCCGGTCGAACTCCTCTAATCACGCCGGCGCGCCGCGCCATGCGATACAGCGTGGCCGCGAGCACACAGTCATCAACGTTTCACACGCTGGTGTCAACGACGATCACGAGCGGCCGCGACGATTCTCCGCCAAAGCGCCGTCCCAGTGCACCGTGCCCCGTAGGTCGAGTACGCCGATCTGGCGATGCCGGGCGACAAGTTCGCGCAGCGCACGATTCACCGTGTCGCGCTTCGTCCGGGTGCCGACCAGGCGCTGGGCCTCCCGTAGGACGTCGTCGATGTCGATATTGGTCCGCGCACCGGTGATATCGCCTGTGATAGCGAGTTGGGAGCCGGCCCTTACTCCCGCGCGGTGGCTGGTGTGACCGATGTGGCTGCTGTGGGCTCGGGTCGTGCCGCGAGATCACCGCTGCCGCGCGTGGTTACCACGATGAGCTCACCGGATTGAACGATGGCGGCACGGACGACACGGCTGTGCCCCACCTCGTGGTGGAGGTGGCGGAGAGCGACAACATCAGGTCGCCGCCGGCGCGCAGGATCGACTCCGGAAGAAACGTCTGATCGGTAGGCTTGCCGTCGACGCTGAGCGGTTAGGAGAGTATGAACACTGTAGGCGATATGGCGCGCGAGGAAATACTGCTCGACGGTCTTGTTGATTTGGTAAGTCTCAGTGCGGTCAATTGGAAAGTGAGACAACAGCTTCCGTTGGCCTCCCTTTCAGAAATACAGAACGAAACTCTGGAAGTAGTGCGTTTTTTAATCGAGGAGGGGCTGTTCGAACTCGGCAGACGCTCAGGCGAAGACGACCGCTTTGTGGCCTGGGACGAGCCGCCCGATGTGTCGATGCAAAGGGTTCACGACGCCTATGTCACCCACCACGATGATCAACTGAGATGGGCCCACCGCTTCTGGCTTAAGCTGACGCCCAAAGGTGAACAGCTTGCGCTATCAACAGTAAACGGCAGGCATGTCGCGCAGGCCGTTGAAGAACAATTGAGGGAAATAAGGGCATTCAGCGATGGCGGTCGCGACTGATGCTGGATCGGTGCGATGGCTGCCGGTGCTCACCGATAACAAATGCGAGCGCCCGCCGATCTTTAAGTGGGACATCCCCGATCCAGTGCAACCGGGGACAGGCTCGGTGACGGCACTTGACCAGTGACTAGCGCGAGCGAGGAGTGTGCGGCCGAGCAGCGTCGGCTAGCGGATGCCTCATCGGTGGTCAACGTGGTGGCCCGCCACGTCGATGGGCTGGTTCAGCTTCGCCCTGAGCAGTTGCCGGGCTGGCCAAAAGACTTGGGCGTACCGCCGGGTTGAGCGATTGCTCTGGTGGAGGGCGGTAACGTTGCCCCGTCGCGGATCACGGTCAATGGCCCGCACTCCGATGGCCGCTGGGATGGCTGTGAAACGATCACCGTATTCGGGTTCACCGGCGAACCGCCGGAGGACGCCGTGACCCGGGTGACGACGAACGGGTTCACCTCGCCGAGGCACGCGCCGAGGGCCTCACGACGCACCCCCGGGCTCGGGGTGCAGGCGGCGCAGCGCCGCGCGGAAACCGGGATTGGGATTCGCACCGGGCAGCGCGTCTAGCACGTCGCGCAAAGCCCTGTCGATATCGATACGCCGCTTCCGCGCTCCGTAGAGCGCGGCCACGGTCGGCGTCCGCGTGTAGGCGTGAACGCCGTGGACAAACACCGTGCGGTCCTCGGCGCGCAGGTGCTCGATCGCCCGTACCGTGTCGAGCAGTACGAAGTCGAGGTTGGCGTTCTCGCCCTCCTGGTCGATCAGGCGAACGTCAAGCTGTATAGCGCCGGCGGGCAAGTGCCCGTCGGGGACCCGGCACAGCGATACGACCGCATCGATGGCCTCGGACAACTTCAGCAACCCTGCGATACCACCGATCCACACGTGCTCGTCGTGGGGGTGCCGAACTGGTTTGCGGGTTTCCGGAAAACCGCCATACGCCGACTCGAAAGCGTCAGACCCACCGTGATCAATGATCTGTTCAGCGAGTTGCACGAGGCCACGGCACCTCATGTTGGGCCAGCCCTGCAGCACTAACCGCCAGCGCGCCGGCACCGCCGAGGCGCCGTAGGCCGCCCCCAGCAGCCCACCCGCGATCGCGGCCACCGTGTCGGTGTCCCCGCCGCCGCGCACCGCGGCCTCAAGCGCCAGCCGCAGATGATCGACACCGAAGACTCCCGACGCCGGATCCTCCGCCGGGACAGGCGTCTTGACGATCGCCGACCAGGCGCCCTGCAGCGCGGCGACGACCCACCCATTGTTGGCCGCGAACGCCGCAGGCTCTAATTTCTCGGCCTCGTCCAGTCGCGCCGCCCATAGCTGGCGGCGTTCAGTGTCCAAGTGGGTCAATCCGATCCGCGCATCGAGCGTGCCGGTCAGGACGGCGTGGCGGATGGCGGAGCACCACAGCACGCAGGCGTCGCCGGCGTCGGGGTCAAAATGCGTCAGTTCACTGATTGTGCGGGCCGCCTCGATGAGTGCGACCTCGTCGTCGAGGTAGCCCAGCGCCACTGGCGCTGTGCGCATCAGCGACCCATTGCCTGCGGTTCGGCCGCTGCGTTCGTGTAGTGCTTTTGCCTCCTCACGAGCGGTTCGTGCCGAAATCCCGCGTCGCCCGGCGGCGGAAAGTACCGAACTGGTCTGCACACCAATGTCTTTAGCGGTTTGCGCCCATTCATGCCAGCGTTCGACCACATAATCCAGCGCTGCGTCGTTACGTAGATCCGCCCCGGTGGCGGCGCTCTCGGCGATCGCTATAGCCATCGACGTGTCATCGGTCCACTCGCCGGGCTCGAAGGACCCCAGTCCGCCGCCGATCATCTCGACCGGCTCATCGGGTCCAGGCGGTCGCGCGAATTCGTAGCCTGCGCCCAAAGCATCGCCGGCGGCGGTGCCGAGCAGGGCACCACAGGCCCGATCACGTTGCGCGGTCGTTAATTCCATCTCTTACCCATCCCTCGGGCTGTCGATCGAAATGAGATAGCCAAATTGCGGTTCGCCGACGTCGCCACCGGGTATCGCGCAGGGCATTTCAGCTTCCACCGGGCACGAGCCCCCACCACTGACCAAAGCCGGCCCGGGTCGTGATGCCACAGCGCCAGTTCCAGGTTATTACTTTCGGTTTCGATACACCCATCCTCATGAACAGCCACGGCCTTCACGCCGATGTCGGCCCGCTTCGCCATCCAAGCCACCCACGAGCGTGGGGTTGGCCAACCAGATCGCCGATGTCGGTCCAATCGTACAAGCGTCGATCACTTCACTCTGACACATTCGAAGTGGCCGCGGTCGGTGTTCGTCGGCCGGCCGATAGACGCTGCAGCCGACCGGGTGACGTACACCGACTTGCCCCATCGATAACGGGCAGATCCGGTGATACATCAATGCCAATGCCCTCACCACGCCGCCGCAATAACCACCAGCGACACACGGCCTGTGGTACGAGATGACGGCGCCCCCGAGCCCCGCCCACGCGCCCCGCCGTTCGGTGCGCGCTCACCTGACCGGCACACTCCCTTACGAGGTTGGCGGCCCCGACGCCCGAGCTCTCAGCGCACGCACGATTTGTCGGTAGCCGTTGCACGTGCTGGCCACCGGACTCCACCAGCTGGGCGGCCAATGCGAGAAGATCAGCGGCGAACTGACCGCGGCTGCCGCTCCCCCGAGATCGCTGCCTCGTCGTGGCAGTGCAACGCCGCGGCGGTGTACGTCGCGCCGCGGCGGCGGGTAAAGACCTGGGTGCGATCGCCGGCCGGGTGGGCAGCCGAAGCGCTGGCAACCACACAGCCGACACTGCGACGAGGCGGTTCTGTACTACTGCCTCATCGATCTCGAAGAGGGCCGGGGCACCCCGGGAATGATTGCCGTGACGGCGCTGACGAGACCGAGCGAGCTGCGACGCGGCCGGTGTCTCGGACCACTCACCGCCGCTGATCAACCCAGCGGCAGTCGGGTAGCGGTAAGGACAATCAATCGCAGCGGAACAGTTAGTAGTGGTATCGCGCCTTGAGCACTTTGACTTCCTTGTCGTCTGCCCGGTACACCAGCCGGTGTTGGTCATCGATGCGGCGCGACCAGTATCCGGACAGTTCTCCTTTCAGCGGTTCGGGTTTGCCGATCCCGGTGAACGGATCCTGTTGGATCTCGGCGATGAGGCGGACGATGCGGCGGGCGGTTTTACGGTCGGAGGCCAGCCAGAACAGGAAGTCCTCCCAAGCGTCCGGGTCGAAGCAGATGCTTCTCACTGCTGGCCGCCGGCCATCTCCCTCAGCTCGTTTATCGATGTGCTGTGTACCGGGTGTCCGGATTTGTCGCGGGCGACGGCTTCCATCAACCGCCGGGCGTTTTCTGGTGAGCGCAACAGATACACCGTCTCTTGCCACGAGTCGTAGTCGTCGGCCGACATCAGCACCGCGTCACCGGCCCGGGAGGTGATGCGCACGGGCTCGTGATCGGTGTTGACTTGCTCCAGCAGAGGAAACAGGCGTTGGCGGGCTTCACTTGCGCTGATGCTCACGTCGGACACTCCATAATGTTGTACGATGATTCTGTACTGCAGTGGTACGAATCAATTGTACAGATGTGTTCCAGACGGCTGCAACCGCGTACGACAGATACGAGACAGGTCAGCCGGCTACCCACGGCATGCTGAAAGCCCCTGTCGCACAGGTGTACTGCACCGGGTGCCGCGCTGGTATCTCGAATTGCCCTAAGCCCCCGTCCGCTGCCCTGCCACAAACAAATTCCCCGGCACTTAGTTCCCTGGCCTGCCGTTCAGCGTTCTTCGTGACGGGCGCGCTTGTTGGCCCATGGGAAGAAACGCGCCACCGCCGCGGCGATCACGCACTGATACGACGAGCCGCCGACCCGCGCCAGCACATCGAGGGCCTTGGCCTCCCAGCCGATCACCACGCGGGCGCGGCCCTTGCCGACGCCCTCGACGATCGTCTGCGCCGCCATCTCCGGCGAATGCATTGCCAGATACGTGTCGGAGAACTCCGCAACGCAACCAGCATGTGCTGGCGCAGCGCCTCTGTGAAGCCCCGCACCGCGAACTTCGCCGCGTGGTACGCGCTCTGGCCCCGCACCGCGATCAGCCCGAACAGGCGCGAGATGTTGACGATGTGCCCGTCACCCGACGCGATCACATGCGGCAGAAACGCTTTGGTGCCGTTGACCACGCCCCAAAAGTCAACGTCCATGATCCGCTCGATGTCCTTGAACTCCGACTTCTCGACCTCGCCGTGGTACGCGAGCCCGGCGTTGTTGTACACCTGATGAACCTGGCCGAAGTGCGCGACGACGTCGTCGGCGTACGCCAACACCGCCGCCCGCGCGGCGACGTTGAGCCGGCCCGACTTCACCTGCGCGCCCAGCATCTACAAGTTCAGACCGGCCGCCGTGACAATGATGTCTGCCTCGAGCTCCCGCCCCAACTTCAGCAAAATTCCTGCGTCCGTTACCTCACCGAACCGGGATTGCATCAGCCAGATCGCCGGCCTGCTCGGCTACACCGAGCAGAGCGCGCTCAACCGTTCGTGTCGACGCTGGTTCGCAAAGACACTGCGGGGGTGCCGGGCGAGCGGGCTGAGCGACGTGTCTACCCGGGTGCCTCGAGACATGACACACGCAAGCTTTCCCATGGCGCGAGCAACCATGAACGCGGGCAAGGTTTTTCACTGGAAGACGGCACGACGACGTTCGGGAAAAGTGCGCGCCGCCGTCAGCCGGTCCAGATCCGAAGCGGTGTGCAGGTGGCGAGGCGGTCAAAGTCCTCGTCGGCGTGCAACAGTGGGGCACCGGTGCGCACGCAGGGAGCGGCGATCAAACAGTCGAGAGTCTTACGGACGGTGACGCCGGCGCGCCGCGCCGCGCGATACAGCGTGGCCGCGAGGACGAAATCATCAAGATTCTGCAGGCGAAGGATCGGGAAAGCGCGCAGATGCCGCTCCACCAGCGCCGCCTCCCGATCCGACCGCAGCCCTTGCAGGATTTCGGTGAGGACGATGTCGGTGAGCGCGATAGGTTCTCCGGATTCAATAAGCTCGACACAACGCTGGGCCTGCGGTGTGGGGGTGTCGTTCAGGACGTCGATCCACACACTCGTGTCAACGACGATCACGAGCGGCCGCGACGACTCTCGGCCAGGTTGCCCTCCCAGTGCACCTTCCCGCGCAGATCGAGAATGCCGATCTGGCGATGCCGGGCGACGAGTTCACGCAGCGCCAGGTTCACCGTGTCGCGCTTCGTCCGGGTGCCGACCAGGCGCTGCGCTTCGCGCAAGGCGTCGTCGTCGATGTCGATGTTCGTCCGCATACACATTAACTTACACCATGTTGTGTGTACCTTCCGGTCGCCGAGACCTGCGTGATGTCGTATGTGATAGCGAGTTGGGAGCCGGCCCTTACTCCCGCGCGGTGGCTGGTGTGACCGATGTGGCTGATGTGGGCTCGGGTCGCCGCGAGATCACCGGTGCCGTGCGTGGTTACCACGATGAGCTCACCGGATTGAACGATGGCGGCGCGGACGACACGGCTGTGCCCCACCCCGTGGCGGGGTGGCGGAGAGCGACAACATCAGGTCGCCGCCGGCGCGCAGGATCGACTCCGGAAGAAACGTCTGATCGATAGGCTTGCCGTCGACGCTGAGCCCATTGATGTACGTCAGACCGTTCGACGCGCCCGGCGCGAAGACCCTGATGGATGTCCCTGCGGGAAGCGCGATTTCGGTGCGATCGAACGCGGTGTGCCGTCGAACCCCAGATAGCGGCCGTCGGCGTCGTGAAACGTGTTGGGATGCAACAGCGAATGCAACAGCGCGGTGTAGAACGTCTTCACCTGGTCGCCACGGGCACCCGCCCCGACTGCGCGACAGCGCGGCGTGCCACGCGCTCGATGCGGCGGCGCGCACCGCGTCGAAACCCGCACCACCCTCGGCGGCCAGGTTGGCTCGCGCCCCCTCCACACTCACGGAAGACAACGCGGTACGCACCTCGAGCACCGAGCCGGGCGCAAACTCCACCCATCCCTTACTGCACACCCGCCACGCGCGTGGGCGTTTCGAGCCGCACCGGCAGGAGGCTAGACCTTGATGATCGTGAGACCGGCCGCGCCGTCGAGGGCGGCAAAGTCGTCGTCCCGGGTGATGACCGGCAGCGCCCGTGACGCAGCGACGGCGGCGATCCACAGATCGTTGATCCGGACTCGCCTGCCAGTTTCGGCCAGGTGGATGCGCAGCCGCGCCCACATCCGCGCCGCTTCATCGTCGACGGGCAGTGTTTCCATGTCGGCAACAAGCTGCAGGGTCGCGAGCCGTTGCGCTCGAATATCAGTCGTGCCGGCGGCCAGCACGCCGGCGGTGAGTTCGGCGAGGGTGACCACAGTCGTGGCCACCTCGGCGGGGATCAATCGCTCCTCGAGTTGACGACCCGTTTCGGTGGCAATGAACACCGACGTGTCGAGCACCCCCGCTGCGGGCGTCTCGCTCATCGGAGAGGGCCAAGATCGTCGGTGGTGTCACCGGCCAGCGCCGCGAGGTCGTCGCGCAAACCCGGATCGGCTTGTGCACGAGGTAATCGCTGCAGGAACTCGGTTTTGGTCAACCAGCGCCGCCCCGATGGCCGAGCCGCGCTGAGCACTGCGACGGGCCGGCCCTTGACAGTGATGGTGATGTCTTCGCCGGCTTGGACGCGGCGCAGCACTCCTGCCGTATCGTTGCGCAGGTCCCGGGACGCCACCTCCGTCATGCTACAAGTGTAGCACTTGCGTAGCATTCGCTGGCGCCCTCGCTCCCCCGCCACGTCCGATCACTCTCCAGCGCTTCACCGGCCAATCGCGGTCAGCACACTTCGCCGCGAACCGGCAGGGCACTCACGTCGCACCCGCCGCCCGAGGCCACGATGCCAGGTCGCCCCACTCGTCGGGCTCTTCAGCCGGATGCTCGTCATCGGTGGCGTAGCCGGCGTCGAACTCGGCGGAGCGGTGCCGAGCCAGCAATACCGCAAGGGCTTCGTCAATGAGGGCGGCGTCGGTGCTTCCCGCCCGCACGTGCCGCGCACTGCTGAGGAGTTCAGCGTCCACAGTCGTGCTCAGCCGTATGCGATTCATGCCATCGACGGTGGCCCAGCCACACGGGGTGACCCGCTGATCCGGCGGAAACTGTGTTGGTTACAGCGACGCAGCGATCCACTCGACGCCGATCCGGAGGCGGCTGAGATGTTCGACCTGTAGCACTGGTGCTACAGTAGCGTTGTGGCCAAGCAGATCACCCAGCGGGAGCTGCGTAATAACAGCGGCGAGATCATGCGCCAGCTTGATCAAGGCGAGTCGTTCGTCGTGACCAGGAACGGCGTCCCGGTCGGCGAGCTGTGCCCGCTGCGCCGGCATCGATTCGTCGCCGCCGAAGCGGCTGTCGCCGCGTTCAGGGGCGCTCCGCGGGTGGACTTCGACCGGTTCCGACAAGATCTCGATCGGGCAGCCAGCCAGGAGATCGCGCCTCGTGGCTGAGGCTGCGCGTGCGGCGCGGGGACTCATCGACACCTCGGTCGTGATCGATCTGGATCACCTCGACGCCGAGCAGCTCCCCAGGGAACTGGCCATCAGCGCCCTTACTATGGCTGAACTCGCCGCCGGTCCGCACGCAACGGCCGATGCCGGCGAGCGCGCACGACGTCAGGATCGCCTACAGCGAGCCGAGGCCAACTTCGATCCACTGCCGTTTGACAGCGACTCGGCGAGGGCCTATGGACGCGTCTACGCCGCGATCGCCGCGACGGGTCGAAAGGCACGTGGTCCCCGAGCCGTCGATCTGTTGATCGCCGCCACCGCCGTGGCCACCAACCTGCCGCTGTACACACGCAACGTCGATGACTTCCAGGGGCTCGAACGCGTACTGACCATCGTCGGCATCTGATTGCCGCGTGCTCGCGACTTCGGCGAGCGCCAATTCGCTGTCAGCCGCCGACTCGGAGTTGGTGTTCACCACCGCGCGGTGCCGCGACGCGGTGTTTCGACTGGGTTGGAATCACCGTCCGGCACTGGTGCGAGCCGCGTTGCGGCGCGCGCCAAAGCACGTATATTGTCATCATTCGATGCTGAAAAACGTGCCTGGAGGTAGGGATGCGGACGACGATCGCCTTGGATGATGACCTCGTCCGAGAAGCGCAGCGCTTGACGGGAACCACCGAAAAGAGCGCGTTGGTTCGTGAGGCCCTGCGAGCACTGATCGAGCGCGAAAGCGCCCGACGTCTAGCCAAACTGGCGGGCAGCGAACCCACGCTGGAAGCCGTCCCGAGACGGCAGACAACACGGTGATCCTCGTCGACACGTCGATTTGGGTTAAGCACCTGCGCGTCGGCGACCCACAGCTTGTCACCCTCCTGCAGGACGGACACGTGCTGACCCACCCGTGCGTCATCGGCGAACTCGCACTCGGCCAATTGTCTCGTCGCAGCGAGATTCTCGGGCTGCTCCACAACCTTCCGCACGCACAGACCGCAACCGACGCCGAGGTGCTGAACCTGGTCGAAAGCCGGCAGCTATTCGGGCTCGGCATCGGTTACGTCGATGCGCACCTACTGGCCGCGACGCTCCTAACCGCAGGAGCCCGCCTGTGGACAGGCGACAAGCGGCTCGCGACGGTCGCCGCACAGCTCAGACTTAGCGCGGAGCCGACGGCCTAAGCGAGTGAACGCCGCTCACGGCGTCGGTGGGTGGTCCTTAGCCAGTGGGCGCCACCCTTTGCTGGGGTTGTCGACGTGGGAGGAGTTCGGCGAACTGCCCCTCCGTCTTGAGCGTGCCGTCGTCGACGGCGAGCCGATGACGGATCTGGATTGGGCGCGAGTGCTGTTTTGACTGAAGTCACGTGTGCCAGCGACCTAATCGGGCCAGGCCTGGACTTCGCGAGGATGACCGAATGCGGCTGCTTTGTGGATCAGCCGGCGCAATCGACCGCGATCTCGAGGGCTGCGCAGATCTCGCGCATCCGGGCGTCGGCAAGCCGGCCAAGGCGGCTGACCAAGACCGCGACCGAGACGTTTTCCACCGAGTCCAGGTTGACCGCACAGTGGCGCGGGATCGGGTCGGAATCCGGTTCCAGGACGACCTCGCTGGCGAGTCCCCGGGGATGGTCGTGGTGCACGGCGCGACGAGGGCACGCCGGAGCCGAGGGATCGCCGCGTCACGGGACAGCACAACGACTGGGCGGCGGCCGGTCTCGGCCGGCTCACACCACCTCACCTCCCCGCGAGCGGGCAACACGCTCACGACGCGCCCGCCGCGCGCCGCCACGATGCCAGATCGCCCCACTCATCCGGCTCCTCGACCGGGTGCTTGTCATAGGCGGTATAGCCGGCGTCGACCTCGGCGGATCGGTGGCGAGCGAGCAATGCCGCGAGGGCCTCATCGATGAGGGCGGCGTCGGTGATTCCCGACCGCAGGCGCCGTGCACTGTCGAGGAGTTCGGCATCCACCGTCGTGCTGAGCCGTATGCGGCTCATGGCATGAGTATGCCACTAACACCACGGCCCGCTGCCGCGGCAAACCCGGCACGGATGTCGGTGCCACGATGCATACTGCCTCCTGTCGAAGGAGATGCAGGTGACTACGGCCAGTTCGCGGGTTGGCCGCAGATTCGGCAAGTACAGCCTGTGCCGGTTGCTGGGCCGGGGCGGGATGGGTGAGGTCTACGAGGCCTACGACACCGACAAGGGCAGAACCGTTGCCCTGAAAATCCTTGCCGAGCAGTACTCGCAGGACGAACGGTTCCGCACGCGCTTTCAGCGTGAGTCACACGCCGCGGCGATTCTACAAGAGCCACACGTCATTCCGATCCATGACTGGGGCGAAATCGACGGCAACCTCTACATCGATATGCGGCTGGCCAAGGGGCAAACACTGCACGAGTTGCTCAAGAAAGGGCCGCTGGAACCCGAGCGCGCAGCGGCCATCATCAACCAGGTCGCCTCGGCGTTGGACGCGGCGCACGCCGAGGGACTGATTCATCGCGACGTCAAGCCGCAAAACATCATCGTCACACCGGGCGATTTCGCCTACCTGGTCGACTTCGGTATCGCCGAGGCCAAGGGCGACACCCATCTGACGATGGACGGCTACCACATCGGCAGCCTCGACTACATGGCGCCCGAACGATTCACCGACCAGCCGACCACGCCCGCGGCCGATGTCTATTCGCTGGCCTGCGTGCTGCACCAGGCGCTGACCGGACAAAGTCCCTTCCCGAGTCGCAGCCTCGAGCAGGCCATGGCGGCGCACATCACCTCGCCGCCGCCGCGCCCCAGCGTCATCAACCCGCTGGTGCCTGCGTCGTTCGACGACGTCATTGCCCGCGGCATGGCCAAAGAACCCGACGACCGCTACGGCAGCGCGGGCGCGCTGGGGCGCGCCGCCCAACGCGCACTGAAAGGAAACGGACACACGCCGTCTCAGACCGATACGATGCCGGCCCCCGGCAATGTGGGTCCTGGATGGTTCGGCGCGCAACCAGGCGGTCCTGCAACGGCTCCCACGGTTGCCGCGCCTGCCGGGGCGATGCGCGGCGGCTCGGGGACGCGAACGCTATTGATCGTTGTCGCAGTTGCCTCGGCGCTGCTCTTGGGTGGCGTTGGTGTCGTCATCGGTCTTCTCGCCAACCAAAAGTCCGGACCCGAACCCAGCGCTGCACCCACGATCGCCTACCCCACCCAGCCGTTTTCCGCCGCTCCTGAACCCGCCACCACCACCGAAATGCCTTCGGCGCCAACAGCGCCCACGTCCACCCCCGAGTCGCCGCCGGCGGATCCCGAGGCGGCCGCTCTGCAACGGCTGCGCCAACGCGCGCGCTCGGACCGCCCCTTTGTCGCCGCCGAACTTGCCGATCATTGGGTGCCGCAACTCAGTTCCAAGCGCCCGGGGGTCGTCGACGAGGGCGTGGTGTGGAATAACGCAATGATCCTGCAGGAGCATCTTGACCTGCGCGAGCAGTATCGCGATGTCCGACTGCTGTGGTCGGGCGACTGGTCGACATTCTCCGCGCCGGATTATTGGGTCACCGTCGTCGGCATCACCTACCCCGACGCGTCGGGTGCGCTGGCGTGGTGCAGAAGCCACGGTTTTGACCGCGACCACTGCATCGCCAAGCTGATCAGCGCAACGCACCCGGTGGCGGGCAGCACCGCGTACAACTGACCGCAGAATCGCCGGGCACACTCACCCATTCACTCAAGCCCGGCCCGGCCGACTGCGACGATGAGCGTAAAGGTCCTGGCGCCCTCGCCGGCCGTTGTGGTGAGAACGACCGGGTAGTACCCGTCGAGCACGGATTTCGCCGCCGTGATCGTGGCGCTCTGGCTGGCTGATCCGTCGGCGGCGAATCGTCCGGACACCGGTGCCACCGCGATGGCCCCGCTGCTGTAGGAGCTGCCGGTGATGGCGTAGTCGGCACTGCCGTCGATCATCCGTTGCACATTGACGGTCACGGTACGCGCGGATCCGGGCGCGATCGCGACGATCGCCGGCGAGACGTTGATGGTCAGGGCCGAGTTGCCCCTGCCGAACGACGTTGGCGCGGAGGACTCGGCAGTACCCCAGAGCTTGCCGGGGACGGCGGAGAGTGTGAACGTGAGGTCGCCACCGGTGCGGATGATTGACTCCGGAAGAAACGTCTGATCGGTGGGCCGGCCGTCGATCCCGGATGCCCCCGGGGCGGAGATCCGGATGAATCTGCCTGCGGGAAGGGCGATTCGGATGCGATCAAAAGTGGTGTGTTCACGGTGAGGATCGGCGTTCCCGGGGTGACCGGGTACATGCCGAGCGCGGCCCACACGTACCAGCTCGACAGCGCACCCAGGTCATCGTTACCGGGCTCGCCGACCGGTGTCGGCCCGAACAGTTCGCTGCGCACCCGGGCCACCGTCTCCTGCGTCTTCCACGGTTGACCTAGATAGTTGTACAGCCACGGCACCGCGAAGCCTGGTTCGTTGCCGAGCCACAGATACGGCTCGTCCGGGCCGGCGTTGAGCTGCGTGGCGAAGCGGTCCAGCCGCTCGGCCGCCGCGTCGCGTCCACCGAGGGCGCCCACCAGGCCGGCGATGTTCTGCGGCACCATCCAGGTGTACTGCGCGGCGGTGCCCTCGTCGAATCCGTCCTTCCCCAAATCCGAAGTGGGCCCGCTGGATCTTGGCCATAGCACGAACATCTCCTCGGCGCTGCGGGGCGTGATGTAACCGGTCAGGGGGGTTGAACACGTTCCGCCAATACTGCGCCCTACTGTGGAATTCGGCTGCAATCACAGGCTCACCCAACGCGTCGACGAATCGAAAGATCGCGAAATCATCAACCGACCACTCCAGCGTGATCGAGGCGCCGTCGATGCCGTGATCACCGCGAAACGGCACGGTCTGCGGCGCATAACCATGCTCCAGACAGGTGGTGATCCCCGGCCGCTGCACATAGCCGCCCCGCTCGCCACCGCCGTCGCTCGCCGCCTTCAACATGTAATACAGCGCCCGCTTGACATCAAAGTCCTTGGCCCCGAATGTGTACAGGTTGACGATCAGCGGAACCACGCTGTCTTCGGTCATTTCCCCGCTCGCCGCATTGGTCAGCGCCCACCGCCGCAACGACCCGCTTTGCTCAGCGTCGTTGACCAGCGACTGGGCCATATCGCTGGCCCGTTGCGGAAATAGCAGCGCCTGCAGGGCGGCCAGGCAACGGTAGGTGTCCCAATCGGAGAAGTTCGCGTACTGGGTGTGCCCGCGCGCCACCGTGTGCACCACACCGTCGAACCCCAGATAGGCGCCGTCGGCGTCGTGAAACGTGTTGGGATGCAACCGCGAATGATACAGGGCGGTGTAGAACGTCTTCACCTGGTCGCCACGGGCAGCTGCCACCCGACTGCGCGACAGCGCGGCGTGCCACGCGCTCGATGCGGCGGCGCGCACCGCGTCGAAACCCGCACCACCCTCGGCGGCCAGGTTGGCTCGCGCCCCGTCCACACTCACGGAAGACAACGCGGTACGCACCTCGAGCACCGAGCCGGGCGCAAACTCCACCCATCCCTTACTGCACACCCGCCACGCGCGTGGGCGTTTCGACCCGCACCGGCAGGAGGCTAGACCGAAGTTGCGACGTGCTCGGATCGGGGATTAGCCGTTTGAGCTTTGGGCCCACAACGGGTCAGCCCTTAGAGACGGCTTGGGTCGCACCGACCCGAGCGACCGCTACTTGGCCCGGATGGCGGATTCAACCTCCTCGGCGGGTATTTCCTTAGTGCAAAAGTACCAGTCCTGGCACGTCATGCCCTCGGCGAGGGTTTCTTGTCGCTCTTTCATGCCGGTCATGTTTTCGGGAATGGGCAAGATGACGGGATCGCCGGGTTGCCAATCTGCCGGAGTGGCGACGCCGAAATGATCGGTGGTCTGCAAAGCCTTGATGACACGCAGCAACTCTGCGGAGTTGCGCCCGAGAATCAGCGGATAATAGATGATTGCGCGGATGACTCCTTTGGGGTCAATGAAAAAAACCGCTCGCACCGCTTTGGTGGAATCCTCGCCCGGCATGATCATCCCGTATTTCCGCGCGACCTGCTGAGACGCATCGTCGATCACCGGAAAAGTGACATCGACATTCTTGTGATCACGGAAGGTGATCTTGTCTTTGATCTGCTGAAGCCAGGCGAGGTGGCTGGCGATCCCATCGACTGAGAGGCCCAATAGCTCTGTGTTGTAAGCCGCCAATTGTTGCTGCATCGAGGCAAAAGTCACAAATTCTGAGGTGCAGACCGGGGTGAAATCTCCCGGGTGCGAGAAAAAGATCACCCACTTACCTTTATAGTCTGCGGGAAAATGGATCTTACCCTGGGTGGTGACTGCAGTGAATTCCGGAGCCGGGTCACCGATACGCGGCATAGTTGTGGTGGCGCCCGATCCCTCGGCGGTGGTGGTCATGGCGAACTATCCTTTCCAGTCTTGGGAAAACACAGCAGGTATGACAATTTTAGTGTTTCTTTAGTGTTTCGCGCTGAGTTCCGGGGCTCGCTCGTCAGCATCGGAGCGTCTGTTGCGACGACCGATATGGGCTTCGGCGCGTAACCGGGGGATCATGTGGGGGTAGTGCAGCTCGAACGCCGGGCGCTCGGAGCGGATTCTGGGCAGTTCGTAGAAGTTGTGCCGCGGGGGTGGGCAGGTGGTCGCCCACTCCAGGGAGTTGCCGTAGCCCCACGGGTCGTCGACGGTGACCGGTTCGCCGTAGCGCCAGCTTGTGAACACGTTCCACACGAACGGCAGCATCGACGCCCCCAGGATGAACGCCCCGATTGTGGAGACCACGTTAAGCGGCTGGAAGCCGTCGCTGGGCAGATAGTCGGCGTAGCGGCGTGGCATGCCCATGTCACCGAGCCAGTGCTGCACCAAAAACGTGGTGTTAAACCCGATCAGCGTCAACCAGAAATGCAGTTTGCCCAGCCGCTCGTCCAGCAGCCGTCCGGTCATCTTCGGAAACCAGAAATAGATCCCGGCGAAGGTGGAGAACACGATGGTGCCGAACAGCGTGTAGTGGAAATGCGCGACCACGAAATAGCTGTCGGTGACGTGAAAGTCCAGCGGCGGGCTGGCCAACAGCACCCCGGAGAGCCCGCCGAGCAGGAAGGTGACCAAAAAACCGAACGCCCACAGCATCGGTGTTTCGAAGGTCAGCTGGCCCTTCCACATGGTGCCAGCCCAGTTGAAGAACTTCATTCCGGTCGGCACCGCAATCAGATACGAGGTCAAGCTGAAAAACGACAGCAGCACCGCGCCCGTGGCGAACATGTGATGCGCCCACACCGTGATCGACAGCCCGGCGATGCCCAGGGTGGCATAGACCAGGGTGGTGTAGCCGAAGACGGGTTTGCGGCTAAATACCGGGAAGATCTCGGTGACGACCCCGAAGAACGGCAGCGCCACGATGTAGACCTCGGGGTGGCCGAAAAACCAGAACAGGTGCTGCCAGAGGATCGGACCGCCGTTGGCCGGGTCGTAGATATGCCCCCCGAGATGGCGGTCGTAGGCCAGCGCGAACAGCGCGGCGGTCAGCACCGGGAAAGCGATGAGCACGATGATCGAGGTCACCAAGATGTCCCAAGTAAAAATCGGCATCCGAAACATCGTCATCCCGGGTGCGCGCATGCACACCACGGTGGTGATCATGTTGACCGCGCCCAGGATGGTGCCCAAACCGGCCACAATCAGACCCATGACCCACAGGTCGGCGCCAGCACCCGGGTTGTGGACGGCGTCGGACAGCGGGGTGTAGGCGGTCCAGCCGAAATCGGCCGCCCCGCCGGGGGTGATGAAACCCGCGAGTGCGATCAAAGCGCCAAACAAAAACAACCAGAACGACAACGCGTTCAGCCGGGGAAACGCCACATCCGGGGCGCCGATTTGCAGCGGCAGCACCAGGTTGGCGAAGCCGAACACGATCGGGGTGGCATACAGCAGCAGCATGATGGTGCCGTGCATGGTGAACAGCTGGTTGTACTGCTCATTGGACAAAAACTGCAAACCGGGTGCTGCCAACTCGGTGCGCATCAGCAGCGCCATCAGACCGCCGATGAAAAAAAGGCTCATGCAGGTGACCACATACATGATGCCGATCATCTTGTGGTCGGTGGTGGTGATCAGCTTGTAGATCAACGCGCCCTTGGGGCCCAATCGGGCCGGAAATGGACGGCGCGCTTGCAGCTCGGTAGCAGGCGGCGCTTCTGCAGTCATAACCCCTCCATCGTCAGACGTTCCCGACGTCGGGGAACCTCAAACCCGAGATCGATCGTTTCTACCCTAATACCTCGGGGGGTATTATGCGAGGGAGTCGTTTCGTCGGTGAAATGGAGTCGCCCGGAGGACGGTGTGGCGTCTGATGAGATCGGTCGAGCCCGCAACGCACCGCAAGGACGCAGCCGGCTGATGATTGGCCGATCGTGGTGGGGGCCGGCGAACCGATGATCGCAGTCACCGCTCCGTTATGGGTTGGTCTGGTTGTCGGGATGCTCTTTGGCGGCATCGGCGAGCTGTGGGGCATCGGAAACCCCGAGACCCTGATCCGGCTGGCGCGTTGGCAGGACCGACTGGTGGTGGGTTGCATCGCCATCGTGTGCGCTATTGGTGCGGTGAGCGTCTATGGCCTGTACGCTCTGGGGTTCTCAATGCATTTTTCACCGAAGCCGATATATGTTGTCGGTGTGGTCATCGGTGGACTTCTCTTCGGTGCTGGAATGGCTATTTCCGGGTATGTGCCGGGGTCTGAATTGATGGCTCTTGGAGAAGGACGACAGGATGCGTTCTATGCCTTTCCCGGCGGCCTCCTCGGTGCCGCGGCCTGGACAGTCTTATATCAAACCGGACTCGGCGATTGGCTAGTGCACACAGCCGATTACGGCGATCTCGTTGTTTCCGGGTCGATCCACCAGATTCGTCCGGCGTTCACGTTGCTCGTCGCGATTGCCTACGCCATCGCCCTTCTCGCCGTGGCGGCATTGCTGCCGCGTTATCGTGGTGGCACTAACTTTGTGACTCAAATGCTGCGGGGGAAAACCAATCAGCAGGATCGGGAATGGACGGCGGATACGGCGACATACTTGGCGGAAGGCGGTTTGGGCCAGCCGACATCCGGCTGGCTGCAGAACATAGTTGCCGATGTTCCTACGAGTAATTTTTATTCGCGGGTAAAACTGGGGACCAATATTTTCGTCGGCATCGTGATAACATTGGCGATTTTCCTGCATCAAATTTTTGGCGAATCGACGACATATTCGTGGTTCGCGGGTCATTTATTTCTTTCTGATTTCGCGTACAGTAAATTAGTGTTCCGGGAGATCGGCTGGGAGCCTTTTTCGGATATCGGAACTTTTCTGGGCGCCTTGATCTCAGCCCTGTTTGTGAGTCGGTATTTTCAGAATTTCAGACCGGTCATCCCGCCGTCGTGGCGTAACCGGTTCGGGCCGAGTCAATCAAAGCGAGCTGTGGGCAGCTTCGCTGGTTTTTTCCTCCTGATGTTCGGTGCCCGGATGGCGGACGGCTGTACCAGTGGGCATATCCTCAGCGGGGGAGTGCAGATGGCCGTCAGCGCCTGGGTGTTCGCGATCGCCGTCTTCATCGCGATGATTGGGACCGCTCGCATCGTCTATGGGAACGCCAGCGTCAAGGTGTCCGGATGACAAAACAGGAGATACGGCTACTGGTCGTCGTCATGTGCGGTGCGGCAGCGACGTGTCTGGTAGCAGGATTGGTGACCCACAACCGCGCGTCGACTCCGCTGACGCTGGCTGAGGTGCTGATTCCAGCCCTGATTCCGGCCGGGCTCCTCGGCTACGTCACGGTCTACTACCGGTCGGGTACCTCAGACGGGCGCCGAAGCCGGTCGACAACCGAAGGGAGATGATCATGCAGGATCAGCAGCAGGCGCCGATACCCCGCGGGGCGTTCGGGATGCCCAAGCCCCAGGGGTGGACGATTGAGCGAGTGGTCAACCTGATGGCCGGTGTCATGGTGCTGCTTACCCTGGCCCTGGGGCGGGTAGTTTCTGGCCGCTGGCGCATTCTTACCGCGTTCGTCGGCGCAAATCTCATTTTCGATGCAGCGGTGGGGTGGTGCCCAGCCAGTGTGCTGCTGCATCGACTGGGGATTCCCACCGTCATCGAGCGCGCCCAGACCCGTGATAGGTGATCCAACCGCCGGTCTTATCGCTGCGCTGCCGTTAGGTTTTGTGATCGGGCTCGCATTGGGCGGTCTCGGCGGGGGTGGCTCGATTTTGGCGGTTCCGGCTCTGGTGTATGGGGTGGGCGAATCCGCCCACACGGCGACGACGACGTCGCTGGTGGCGGTGGGAGCCACCTCGCTGGTCGGAATGATGAGCTATTGGCGCGCGGGCCGGGTGCGGGTCGTCGCGGGGCTCACCTTCGGACTGCTCGGGCTGGGCGGATCGCTGCTCGGCTCCCTGACGAGCAGATCGATTCCCAACAACGTTTTACTGCTGGCGTTTTCGGGTTTGATCCTGGTCGCCGGGTGGCGAATGCACATCCGCTACGCAGAGACGCCCTGCTGCGCGAAGCAGCTGGCTGCCGTCAGCGCGGGGCAGGACTCGGCAACCGGCGTGGGGGGTCCCGCGTTGACAGCGACGGATAAATCCGCCAGGCATAAGTCCTCGCGCTTCGCCGCCGCGGGCAAAGTGGTGATCGCCGGCAGCATCGTGGGTTTTCTTACCGGGTTGTTCGGTGTGGGTGGCGGTTTCGTGATCGTGCCCGCACTGGTCTTGGCGCTGGGCTATGAGATGCCCGTCGCCGTCGGGACTTCACTGCTGGTCATCGCCATCAGTTCGGGTGAAAGTCTGCTGTTTCGTCTCTCGAGCGAAGAGATCGACTGGCAGGTGGCGATCCCGTTCACGGCGGCTGGACTGGTCGGTGTGCTCGTCGGGGGTGCGACCGCCACGCGGGTGCCGGCCGAGCGACTCACCCGGTGGTTCGTGTGGTTGCTCATCGCAGTCGCCACGTACACCGCAGTCCAGTCCCTGATGACCATGTGAGCAAATGATTTCTCAAGAGTTACTAACGAGAGGAGCACCACATCATGGCAGCATCCGAGCAGTCGACTCTGGTGGTGCTCACGACCGGCAAGGAGGCCTTCGTCCGGGCTAACGCGGTGTTGCAGATGACGTTGATGGTGCGCAAGACCGGCGGGATGGCGGTGGAGTTGCTGCTGCTGGGTCCCGGTGTGGAGATTTTGCGTTCGAACCAAAAGAATTCTGCGCAGTTCGAGCAGCAGTTGGGCGAGCTGCGTCGGGCGGGTGTGCGGATCAGTGTCTGTGAGGTATCCCTGGCAAACCTGGGGCTCACTCGAGATCAGATGTTTGATGCTGATGTGGTGAAGGGTGGAGTGGAGGTGGGTACCCGGGTTGGGCAGGGCTGGAATGTTCTGACGTTTTAAAAGATCTGGTCATCTGAGGAAACCGACAGAAAGGACCTGCCGATGGGCACGGCCAAACCGAAGGTGGTGGTGCTGGGCAGCAGCTTCGCCGGGCTGACCACGGCCCGTTTCATCCGGCAGCACGCCGGGGACCGGGTCGATCTCGTGGTCGTCGACCGTAACCCCTATCTGACGTTCGTGCCGAATATCCAGATGGAGGTCCTCGCCGGGCACGACCCGCTGGAGACGATGCTGCTCGACACCCCGGCTATCCACGTCAAGGACGGCAACACGTTTTTAAACGCCGAGGTCGTAGCGCTGGACCCGGATGCCCGCCGGGTGCAGATCGTGCCCAGCGACCGGCCCGGCTCGGCGGTGGAGAGCCTGGCCTATGACTATGTGGTGATCGCGCTGGGCAATCGGTTGGCCTACGACCGGATCGCCGGGTTCGGTGAGCACGGCGACGCGGTGTCCAGCGGCTTTTACGGCAACAAGCTGCGCCGGCGGCTGGCGGCCTACAGAGGGGGTCCGATCGCGATCGGTTCGGCCCGATTCCATCAAGGCCTGCAGGGTAAGCCCGACTGGCTGCCGGTGGGCCTGGCGGCTTGTGAGGGCCCGCCGCTGGAGCTGGGCCTGGCGATGGCGCACTGGCTTGAATCCCACCGTCTCGGCGATGCGCACAAGATCACGTTGTTCACCCCAGCGCAGATGATCGCCGAGGACGCCGGCGAGGCGATCGTCACCTCGTTTTTGCAGATGGCCGCCAAGAAGGGGTTCGGTTATCTCAACAACACCGTCGACGTGACCCGCCTGCACGCCGAGGGGATCGAGTTCGAATCCGGAGCCAGCCTGGAGGCCGAGATCAAGATCGTCATCCCCGACTGGGTGCCCCACCAGTTCCTGGTGGAACTGCCGATCACCGACGAACGCGGTTTCGTGCTGACCGACCGGCGCATGCGCAACCCCACCCATCCGGAGATCTTGGCAGTCGGCGACGCCGCCGCCCTGACCGTCCCCAAGCTGGGCAGCCTGGGGCATCAGCAGGCCGAGATCGCCGCGCGTCAGATCGCGATCGCCGTTGGGGCGCTCGGCCACGACGACGCCGGCCCCGAATATCACCCCGAAATCCTGTGCTTCGGCGACATCGGCGGCCACCAGGGCTTCTATATCCACTCCGACACCTGGTACGGCGGCACCACCAGCGTGTTCAAGATGGGCCACGCGCCCTACGCAATGAAGCTCGCCTTCAAAGAGATGTACTTCCGCACCGGCGGCAAACCCCCGGCCTTCGGGGTACCCGCCACCCACCTGCTGATGGACCACTTCCCCGGCGAATAATCCGGTCGCAACACCAGCCGAGCCGCGTCTCAGCCGACCAGGGTCCGGGCCGCTTTTCCGATGCCCTCTGCTGCGGTGGGATGCTGGTCGGCGAACCGGGCCAGGTCATAAGCGGTCAGTCCCGCTGCCACCGACTCGCCGATCTGACCGATGAGCTGCGCTGCGTCAGCACCGACCACCCAACCACCGACCAGCCGCAAGCTCTGAGCGTCACAAAACAGCCGGATCTCCCCGTAGGTATCCCCGAGGATCTGGGCCCGCGAGTCATCGGCCATCGGGTAAGCGGCCTCCACCACCTGCCGTGCCTGCTCGGCGGCTTTAGCCCGGGTCAGCCCCACGTAGGCGCCCTGGGGAGCGGTGAAAATGGTGGCCGGCACGGAATCGAAATCCATCCGGTCGACCACCCGATTGCCCGCCAAGATGTTGTGGGCGGCCACCAGGGACTGGCGCACCGCCGAGTGAAAGAGCATGGATCGGCCGTTCACGTCGCCGGGCGCATACAGGTGGGGGTAGCCCGGTACCTGCATCGACACGTCCACCGCCAAACCGTGACCGGCCCTCGGAAGACCCAGCTCTGTTGCCCCGTCGGGGATCACCGGTCGCCGGCCCACGGCCATCAGCACCAGGTCCGCGTCGACCGTGGAGTCGGCATCGCCGATGCGGTAGTGCACCGTGAAGCCGCCGCCGTCGCCCTTCGTGACAGCGGTGACCGACGCGGACAACTGGATGCTGATGGTGGGGTCGATTCCCGCGGCGAGCAACGTGACGAAATCCGGATCCATGCCGGCCAGCAACCCCGGCAGGGCCTCAATCACCGTGACCTGGCTGCCCAAAGCACGCAGCATGCAGGCCACCTCCAAGCCGACGTAGCCGCCGCCTATCACCGCGAGACGGGCAGGCAAGCTGGTGACCGTCGGCTCGAGCGCGAACAGATCGCGGCTGGTGACACACAGCTGCGCGCCGGGGATGGGTGGCACGAACACATCGGCCCCGCTGGCGATGATGATCTGGGCCGCCTGAAACCGCTTAGCCGACCCGGTGGTGTTCACCTCGACGGTGTGGGAATCGATCAGTCGCCCGGTGCCGGGCACCAGACGCAGGTTGGCACTTGCCGCCTGCAGTTCCCCGTCATGCTGGCGATAGCGATCCTTTTGTACCTGGTCTTTCCAGGCGACCACCTGTGCGTAGTCGGGGGGCCCGGTGAGCGCCCCGAGCGCCCGACTCATCGGCGCGGCGGTGACTCGCCGGTACAGCTCGGCGACTTCATAGACGGCCTTAGACGGTACGCACCCCTCGGCCAGGCAATTACCGCTCATCACGCCCTTCGGGTCGACCATCACCACCTGCTGACCGGCCCGGGCCAGCGCGAACGCGGCCGGGTAAGCGGCGCCCCCGGCGCCCAACGTGATCGTGTCGACCTTTTCGGGTTCGGTCATCGCAGTCACCAGTTCTCGGTAGTTCACGGTTCGTCGAGATCACAGGAAGGCTAGCCGCCACGGTCGGCCCCGCGTCAACCATCGTCTACCAGCGGAAGGGCCTGTCGAGAATGATCGTCTTTTCCGCTTTCGGATACCAGCCTTGGGGTGCATATTGACTGGTGTGCAGATAGCACTGCACACGGACACCCGGGCTACCCGGGGTGAACGTCAGTAATCGGCTCATCGGTAGCGTTGTCAGCGGCGCGTGATAGCGGCTCAACGATGCCGCGTTGATGAACCAAGTCCCCCACCGCTGCTCGATATGAGTCTTTCCGCCGTAAGCATCGCCGGGATTAGTGTGAGTGTGACCTGCGATCCACATCTGCACCCGAGTTGGATGCTCGCTCAAGAAATCTTCGAATGCGCGCGAATCTGGTTTGCCGTCCACCCAATACAGATATGATGCGCCCTGCGGCGTACCTTGCTGGAAGTACCGGTGATAACGCTCCTGCCACTGCCCGTTTGCGCTTTTGCGCACGCCTTCCCACTCGCCGGACGCAACTGTGGTGTCTTTCAGGACATAATGATGAACCGAGATGATGACGGCCTCGGGATTATTGAGGACCATCGTCTTCCACCACTGGAAGGTTTCACCGCTCACCACTCCGCCAGGGTTACCGCCAAGTGTTCCCCGGCCGATTTGCTGTGTCGGTTCGTTGCGATCGCTCATCATCAAAAAAAGAAGATTCCCGATCCGGAATGAATACCGCTCCCACCTCCCCTCGATCGGGTACCGGCGGGCTGTCGCGTCAACACCCGAGTAATAGGTGTGCTCACCGAGCGGATCGACCCACTTCTGCCACCACCAGGCCTCGGGTTCTGAGAGCCCGCTTCGGTCGTGATTTCCGCAGACGCTGTAGATATCCTCACGCCGGTGCGTGCGAAGAACAGAGAATTGTTTTCTGATCTCTTCGCCCTCGGCATCGTCGGGCAAACTATGCTGGGCGCCGGACATGTCACCCACGTCGATCGCGATGTCCCACGGAAACGAAGGCCCACCCTCCGATCCGCCGAATTCCGACTGCGAAATAGCGTCGGCCAGGCTACACCTGCCGAAGCGTTTGTCGGTCCCGACATGCGCATCACCGAATGCCCACAAACGCAACGGTCTTGACGCTGATTTGGTTGACATCGTTTCGTGGAACCTCCGGTGAGTCCGCCTCGTCATCAGCCACGGTGCCGTTGACGTGAAAGGTGAGCTAAGACAACCATAATCGTACGTGCGCGGACCTATTGGTCGGCATCGGCGCCGCGGTATCGAACCATGCCGTTGACCGCGCGCTCCGTTAATTTTCGATATGCAACACCTCATCAAGGGGTCGCCGGGGTGTCGGCGGAGGGACTTCTTCGTGGGTGGGTACCACACCCACCCGCACCAACACTTGGGGCAGCGCCTCACGGTCGAGGAGCGTTGCGACGAGCTCACGGCTGGCCCGGACCTCGGTTACGTGGGTCACCGGGCAGGTGGCCAGACCGGCCATCGTGCATTCCAGCAAGACCGCAGAAAGCGCTTCACCGGTCGCTAACGCAGCCGTGCGCCCGTCGTCGTCGGTGGACAACACCAGAATCGTCGCATGGTCCTTGGAGATTTCCAGACGTCTTTCACTGTGATGTGGACGGGGGAACACTCGCTCGATATCGACGCGATGGCTCTCAGCCTCTGATGGTAAGGAACTATAGGGGATGCCTTCTGCCGCTTCGAATGACCCAGTCCACCAGTCTATTTCGTCATGATAAGATGAATCGTAAAGTCGTAGTGACTCCGCGAGCCGGGATGCCTCCACCAGTTGCGGGCGCGCATCGTCGGATATGACGTCCAGGTGCACGGCACCGGCGCCGATCACGTTGCGCAGCGCCGGTTCCAACAATTCCCAATCCGTTGGAGAAGCAAACGGCAACCTATCGGTTCGGCGTAGCAAGATCGCGTCGGCTCGGCGGCGGAAAACCTCGGTCACATCGATCGGGGTGAAACCGATGGAGGCCAGATGGGTCGGATCGTTCGGGTCGGGGAACCGGTCGACAACGGTCTGCCAACCGGCCGCAGCCATCGCTACTCGAAGATGATCGAGCACCGCGCCGCAACTGATGAGAACCTCACGCCCCGACGGGTCACCGAGCATTGACCGGTTTGGATCGACGAATAGCCGCAGCTCGCCGCCACCAAACTGCCACTGCCACGGCTGACTGTTGTGTAGCGATGGGGCTCGGCACGCCAGGCCCACCGCTTTTTTGATGAGTTCGGTATCTGGCATTGGCATCACAGCCTCCACTATCGCGTGTGCCGGGGGTCCGAGCCTGCTAAGAGCAACACTAAACGGGGCCTCTCTGTGTCAAGAGACTAGGGCTGGCCGGTTGTATGGTGGCTGGTGATAGATCCGGGAAATGACTTGTCCGAAGCGTCAGTGTGCGGGGTTTGCGCTGGCCGCGCTGGACGGTTGAGTTGGCGGTCTCCGGCGCGGGAGAGCCGTTGGCGGACAACGTCTCCGGAGGACAGGTCGATCGGTGCGGTACCGGTGTAGGTGGCGAACGCGGCGGCGGAACGGAATCGATCGATGGTGCCAACCCGGCCGAGAATCTTGCCCGCGGCCAAGGCACCGATGCCGCACAGCTCGGTCAGAGGTGCTCGCGTTTGCCCACTGCAGCTGTGTCGATGCCATGCTGGTGCTGCGCATCGCCGACGGTATCGAATACGACAAAGCCAAGGTCGTGCTCTACGCCTACCGGCACAGCTACGCTCAACGTCACGCCGACGCCGGTGTTCCCGTGGAGGTGCTGCGTGAACTGCTGTCGCACCGCAAGCTCGAAACCACCAGCGGCTACTACCGGGTCGGCGAAACCCGCCGCCGTGAAGCCGTCGACCGTGTCACCGCGATGCAGTTCGACCGGCACGGCAACCGCATCTGGCGGCAGGCCAAAGCGTTGTTGGACTGCGAGCACGCCCGCCGCGTCGTCGGCGAGGTCGCCGTTCCGTTCGGCGTGTGTGCCGAACCGTCCAACGTCAAGGCCGGGGGCGGTGCCTGCCCGTTCCGGTTCCGCTGCGCCGGCTGCGACCACTTCCGCACCGACGTCTCCTGCCTGCCCGACCTGCATGCCTACCTCGACGACCTGCTGCGCACCCGCGAACGGCTGCTCGCCACCACCGACCTTGATGAGTGGGCTCGCGGCGAGGCGATGCCATCGGACGAAGAGATCCGCCGCATCCGCCGCCTGATCGCCCAGATCACCAACGGGCTCGACGAGCTCGAACCCGAACAGCGACAACAACTTCAACAAGCCATCACCGTCGTGCGCCGCCACCGCAACGTCATGCTCGGCATGCCCAGCACCCGCCAACCCCTGCCCGACCTGCGCCCGGAGAGAACCCCATGACCACCAACACCACCCCTGCCGTCGACGCGATGATCGACGCACGACGAGCCGACTCCACCAGACGCCGCCAACGCGTTCTTTCCGCCCTCGACAACGCCATCAAAGACGGCGCAGAACTCAGCGTCACCGGCATCGCTCGCCGCGCCGGGGTCGACCGCACATTCCTCTACCGCCACCGCGACCTGCTCGAACGAATCCACGCCGCCGAAAACCAGCCACCCGACAAACCCGAAATCGGCCCCGGGGTCACCCGCGCCTCACTGCAAGCCGACCTGCTCGCCGCTCAGCAACGCTGCACCCGCATGGCCGCACGCACCCAACAACTCGAGACCCGCCTATCGGAACTGCTCGGCGAACAAGCCTGGCGCGCAACCGGACTGGGCGCATCCACCGATATCGACCAACTTCAGCAACGCATCGTCATGCTCGAACAACAAATCGTCGGGCTACGGCTGCAGCTGGAAGAACGCGACCAAGACCTCGCCGCCGCCCGCGCCGCGCGAACTCATGGCCCAGCCCAACGTCTCCCAGCCGACCGGCTGACACACCAGTGCCTGCACCACACCTGATGCGCACCATATTCTTCACCAGCCAGCCGCGTGAACTGCGGAAACACACAGACACCACAGCAGCTCAGGCCGCGACCCCAAGAGAAACGACCTCGTTCTGGCTCCCAACCCCCGGCTCGCTACGCTGCCAGCCGCACCCACCGGTGAACGGCTCTCACCCAACATGCACCAATTCATGGGGCCCGGTCACGATTTCGGTTTCGACAAACTCATTGGACTAACCTAAGACTAATCCAAAGATTCCTGCTTACTTCCTTTAAGTGAGCGCGATCTTCTCGCCTTTTTCAGTGAGATTCAACCAGCATTCCCATGGCCACCACAGCTGATCGTCGAAATGGGTGGCATAGAGATCGTATATCCGTTGTATCGATTCGTCGGGTGGCGTGTTCCATACAACAAAACGTCCGCCCTCACCCAATAGGTCACCTAATTCAACCAATCCGTCTCGTACCAGGGACCGAATCGTTAACAAGGTCTCTTGCCGCACGTCAGACCTAGACGCTCAAGGATTTTCCTGAGAGACATACCAGTGAACTTGACCCAAATCTACTCAGTCATCAAGGCCCTCGATGAGAATTTTCTCGCGCGCACTCATCATTCACTAATACCCTTGCTCGATGCGCTTGAATTACCCTTACAGGGTACGGTACATCAGCGCGCAGCCTCAGTGGTAATGTCAAGGCGGATTCCAGTGAACGTCGCAACGGGACGGTTGCAACACTACTGGAGTTCTGCGACCCGACGCATCGCTCCTGGTCATTAGTTTGTGATCTCCGGCAGCTTGGGACTCACGCACTTGAGATGCTCGCCGCCATGGTCACCGCCCAAAATCCTCGTGTCGGCTCGGTGATTGACACGCTTGGCCGGTAGACGCTGCGTGGCGATTCAAACATTGCGGCTAGCGCCATCCGATTGCCGATCCGCAGTTCTGACCCAGTTGTCGCCGCCGTTTCTTAACAATCTGCGGGTGACCGCATCCGCAGGCCACCTGGATCATCGACGTGCGGCTGCGCCAAAGCGTCCTCGATGATATCCCACAGGTCGGGGCGAGTCTCGGCCATTGCAGGACTCCCGTTGCCGAGCCGGCCGCAGCGGGCACTCTTTCCGGCACCGGTTGGTGTTCGCCGCTTCGTCATCCGAGCCACCTACAAGGGTGGGGTTGGCGCCGCGGGGCACCGACACCGAAGTGTCTTTAACGGCAGGCGGATTCATACCCGCGGGCACAAATTTGAAAACTCTGCGCTGGGCGCGCACCAGACGGATGTCCGAAAGCGCAGGTGCTTTAAGCGGTATTCGACTGCCGCAGCGGTGTTTTCGTCGGTTCGGGATCGGCTGCTTCACCGAATCGGGCCAGCGCCAGTGTTCCAGCGACCGCTATGGCGAATCCCGTGACGACCATCCAGCCCAAGCCGTCGCGGGTGCGGTCACCGAGCCATCCCACTCCGACGAGCGCAGGCCCGATCGTTTCCCCGACCACCATTCCGGCGACAGCCGTGGTCACCGAGCCGCGACCCAGCGCAGACGTGAGCAACACATACCCGGCGACCCCGCCCGCGGCCACCGCGTACAAGGCCGGGTTGATGTACCACGCGGCGCTGGTGGGATCGATTACATCGATCAGGCGCACGCCGACCTCCACCACACCAAAGCCGCCGCCGGCCGCTAAGCCCAGCACGAGAGCCCGCCAGCGGTCGCCCAATCGGCCGGCCGCCGCACCGGCGAGGAATACCGCCGCAACCATACCCAATAGCGCCCAGCCCAGTCCAGTCGGGCCGTGGCGGGAACCCTCTGGGCCGGCAGCAAGCCCGAGCATCGCAAGGCCCACGCAGACCACGCCCACTGCGACCCGCTCGACCGGCGCCAGCCGCGCCGAAAGCACCCACGCGGCCCCGACGGCGGTGACCGCGAGCGAGGCGGCTAACGCCGCAGCGACAACGTAGATCGGCACCAAGCGCAGCGCCACCACTTGCAGCAGAAAGCCGAGCCCGTCAAGACCAAGCCCCGCAAGATAGCGCCACTGGCGAACAGCGCGCACCAGCAACATGGCGTCGACACCCGAGCCGCTGCCGGCGTTGACCGATCGTGTCGCGGCAGCCTGCCACACCGACGCCGTGCCGTAACACAGCGAGCAGCCCAGCGCCAGCAGCAACCCAATGAGCACACACCGACCATACGAGCCGAAACCACGATGATGTGCATCAACAAGCGCGTTGAAATCATCAAGTTCACGACACCGGCGGTGGCGATACTGCGGCCACGGGGTCTGTCGTCCGGGAATCGTCGTCGGCGAAGGCCTCAGATCTCGCCGCAGCGATCACACCCATCCGCCGGTAAACCGATTGTCTGCTGTCACCACATATCTTCGGGCGCAACCGAATTCAGCATGTGTCCCGGTGCTTCTGCTCGGTGATGAGCGGCGAGATCGTGCCGACGCTTTATGGGGCCGATTTGCGTGCGGGTGCACTGCCGGAGACGTGTCAAGTGCTGGGAGGGCGGGCCACCACCACCTGGTCCATCATTGGTCCCATCACGGTGCTGATCGGCGTCGTGATTGCGGTATTCAGTTGGCGGAAACTCTCGGCGAAATAGCTTCAGGTCTGCGCCACGCTGAAGTCCACCGTGTGCCAGCCGGTGGCGCCGTCGGGGAAAGAACCAACCCGAGCCGGCGTCTGCACAGCCCCGGTGTTGTCGACGGCGCGCACCGTGATGGTATGTCTTCCAGGGCTTTTCGCCTGCCAGGAAAAGCTCCACAACCGCCACGTCTGGTTGGAATAGTGCGCGCCCAGTTGCGCGGGCTGCCACACCCCGTCGTCGATGCGGACCTGCACAGCGCGCACGCCACGATTTTGTGCCCACGCGACACCGCCGAACACCACGGGCCCCGTCGGCACCGTCTGACCCGCTTTCGGCACGTCGATCCGCGACTCGGTCTTGACGGGTCCGCGCGGTGCCCAGCCCTGCCGCGTCCAGTAGGCCCGTGCTTTGTCGAAGCGGGTCAGCTCCATGTCGACGACCCACTTGGTGGCCGACACGTACCCGTAGAGCCCGGGCACTACCAGCCGGGCCGGGTAGCCATGCTCGATCGGCAGCGGCTGACCGTTGAGGCCGATGGCCACAAGCGCGTCGCGGCCATCGGTGAGCGTCTCCACCGGGGTGCCGGCGGTGAACCCATCGATCGACGTCGAGAGCAGCATATCGGCGTCCGGGTGCACACCGGCCGCCGCCAGCAGATCAGCCACCCGGTACCCCGTCCAGATTCCCGTCGAAATCAATTTGCCCCCAACGGGGTTGGATACACAAGTTAGCGTTATTACCGTTTCGACGACGTCGAAGCCGGCGAGATCGTCGAAGCTGTAGGTGACGTCGCGGTCCACCATGCCGTGGATGCGCAGCCGCCAGTCGCCGTGGCTGAGTTGGGGGACACTGAGCGCGGTGTCCACCCGGTAAAAGTCGGCGCTGGCGGTGATAAAGCTCGGTAGCGCAACGCCCTTCGGTTGCACGGCGGCAGGTATCGGTGGCGCTGATATGCGCGGACGGGGAAGTGTGAAGCCGTTGCGGTCAGCGGCCACCGAATGCGCCCGCCGCGTGATGAGCGCACCCAGCGCGCCACTGACGACGCCGAATCCGAGCAACCCGAACATGACCACCCTGCGCCTGCCGGCATCCGGCTGGTCGTGGCCGGCGCCGCCTTCCGGCGCTCCCGGGCCGGGCCGGAACCGAGGAGTGAGCAAACGTAGGGTCGCCACGCCGCAGGCGGCGCCCGCGACGGTGGGGATCGTGTCGAGTGCTGTCGCACCAGGCCGCGACAGCACTGCGAGACCTCCGAGCAGGCACGCCGCGGCGATCACGACGCTGCCGAGCGGGCGGTGCTGAGTCTCGAGGGTCCCGGCGATGGCGGCGATGGCAGCGATCACCACAAGCAGCACAACGGCCAGAAAAGGTTTGTCCACAAAACCCAGGGTCGAAATCGCCCACTCTTTGACGGGCCCCGGTGTCAGGTCGATGACCACTGCGCCGATCGCAGCACGCGCATCGGCCCGCGCACCGAACGGGATGCCCACCAGTTGGGCCACCCCCAACGCGACGGACGCGGCGGCGACCCCGGCGATCATCCGCTCATTCGACGGGGTGACAGCCATCGCAGCTACTCTACTCGCGTTCCCCGCAACCAGCGTAGACCCCTTGCGGGGCAGGCGAATACATCGGCATGCCGGGAGCAGGGCACGTGCACGTCGAAAAACGCTGTGCATGAAGCTATGTCGTCGATGAGCACCGGCGTGCGCAGCCGTCGGGACCAGCAGCAGATGGGACGACACGTCGCCGTCTTCGGGCCGCCCAGCTGCTCAGCTGAGCACAGCCCCAGCAACCACGGGCGCCGACCCAAGGCGGTGACACATCTCACCTCATGCGGCCGGTGAACGGTTCATCAGTTAGGCTGTAGGCAACGTTGGTGTCAGCACCGCAGATGCCGACACGTCGTGGAACGCTCCGTCATCCACCGGCACCCACCGGGTCCCGATGGTTCGTGCATCCAGCACAAGCTTTTCTCACGGCGATTCGATTTTGCCCACCGGCAATCTCGCCACCTTGTGCTCACCGCCGCACGACAACGCGGTCGCGGCAACACAGCACACCCGATGCTGAGAGGCACCGAAAACGTGACCACCCAAACAACTTTCGCCGATCTCGGCGTCCCCGAACCACTGATCAACGTGCTCGCGGCACGTGCGATCACCACCCCGTTCCCGATCCAAATCGACACCCTGCCCGACGCCCTGGCCGGCCGTGACGTGCTCGGGCGCGGCAAAACGGGCAGCGGCAAGACGCTGGCCTTTTCCATTCCGCTGGTTGCCCGGCTCGCCTCGGGCAAGCGGCGGCCCTCGCGCCCGTCGGGCCTGGTGCTCGCGCCCACCCGTGAGCTGGCGACGCAAATCGCCGCTGTGCTTGCCCCATTGGCCGGCGCCGCCGACCTGAAGGTCGCCACGATCTTCGGCGGAGTGTCGCAAACCCGTCAGGTGGCCGCGCTGAGATCAGGGATCGACATTGTCGTCGCCTGTCCGGGCCGGTTGGAGGATTTACTGCGGCAACGCCTGATCAGCCTGGACTTCGTGCGGATCACCGTGCTCGACGAAGCCGATCACATGGCGGATCTGGGTTTTCTGCCGGGTGTGACCCGCATCCTGGCCGCCACCCCGGCCGGCGGTCAGCGGCTGCTGTTCTCCGCGACGCTCGACAACGGCGTCGACACGCTGGTCGGGCGGTTCCTCCGCAACGACGCGGTGTCGCACTCCGTCGACGAGGCGCACTCGCCGGTGGCTGAGATGACCCATCACGTCTTCCAGGTCGCCAGTGCCCACGCCAAAAAGGAGCTGATACACCGGCTCGCTTCCGGCACCGGCCGCCGAATCCTGTTTATGCGCACCAAGCATCAGGCTCGCAAACTGGCCCGCCAGCTCACCGAGGCCGGTGTGCCCTCAGTTGACCTGCACGGCAACCTGTCTCAGCCCGCGCGTGACCGCAACCTCGCCGCGTTCAGCGCCGGCGCTGCACGCGTGCTGGTGGCCACCGACATCGCCGCGCGCGGGGTGCACGTCGACGAGGTCGAGCTGGTGGTGCACGTCGATCCCCCGGCCGAGCACAAGGCCTATCTGCACCGCTCCGGGCGCACCGCGCGCGCCGGCAGGGCCGGCGCCGTCGTCACCGTGGTGCTCCCCGAGCAGCGCAAAGACTTCTCAGCGCTGATGCGCAAGGCCGGCATCAACGTCCGCCCGCAACAGGTGACAGCCCACTGCGAACCGGTCACCACGCTGGTCGGCGATGTCGCCGCCTACCAGGCGCCCGCTCCCAAGGCCACACCGGGGTCACGCGCCGGGGCCATCAGGGCGCGGGGGCGCCGATCCGCGCGCGGGCCGCAGCGGCGCAAGTAGGGTCAGGTGTCGCGAATCTGGCCTTGACATACGCGCTGGCGTACCCGATCTCGGCACGACACGACATCGATAACCCACTCGCCATGCCCCACGACGGTCACCGTTTCGCGGGCATTCTGACCTGAGGCACCGCAGCTGTTTCGCGGGCAGTTTTCGTCAGTCAAGTCGCCGGTTACACCCGAGCCTGGTTTCCGGTTAGGCTTCCCCCATGCCCGCGCTGCTGGCCTTCGACCCTGCTGAGCTGCGGTGGCGGGCGTCGCGATGCGAGGCGTTGGCCGCCGAGGTGGGCAGCTGCGGCGAGACCCCGCCCGGCCAGCTGCCCACCGGACAGCCGAGCGCGGCGGCGGCGCACACCGCCCGATTGGCGGCCCACCATGCCACGACGGCGATGGCGGACTGGCTGCGGGCCGCCGCCAGCGGGGTCAGCGGCTAAACCGACCGGATGCTGGCCAACGAGGCCCTGTCCGCCGCCACCCTGCGCGCGGTGGACCCGAAGGCGGGGTAGGCGTGCCCGCGGTGCCGGGCGGTCTGCCGCCGCTTCCGGAGGTGCGGTTCTGGTCGGTCTCCCCCCTGCTCTCGCTTGCCGCGGATGTGCAGGCGAAGGCAGAGCGCTGCCAGGCGTGCTTTTCTGAGGCCTACACGGTGCTGTCGGCGCCCGGCTGGAAGGGCGCCTTCCGCGACACCACCGTCGAGCGCGCGGCGATCGCCAAGACGCGGGTGGACGGGGCGGCTGATCAGCTGCGGGAGACCGCGAACACGGCCCGCCGTGGCGCGGAGCGCATCAGGGCAGCCAAGAAGTACGCGCTGGAAAAGGTCAGCGAGGCGGAGCGCGAAGGCTTCGAAGTCGGTGAGGATTACAGCGTCACCGACACCCACCGTGGCGGCACCGAGCAGCAGCGCGCGGCCCGGGCGCAACAGGGCGCGGTGCTGCGGGCCGACATCCGCCACCGGGTGGCGCTGTTGGTGGCCGCCGACCGGGAGGTCGGTGAGCAGGTCACCGCGGCGTCGGCCGGGCTGGCCGAATTCGGCTTCCCCGAAGACATACCCGGCACCGGCGGGAACGAGCACGCAGACCCGGCGTCCGGCGCGACCGACATGTCTTCGGGTGACATCACCGCCATCGATAAGGCCAACCGCGGCCTGCTCGACCAACTCGAGCGGGAATACCGGGCGCTGCCCGACGGCCAAATCAAAACCGACCGGTTGGCCGACATCGCGGGCATCCGCTCGGCACTTCAGGTGCCCGACTCGCACCTACTGTATCTGGCCCGCCCCGACGACCCCTCGCAGATGATCCCGGCGGCTGTCGCCATCGGCGACCCGTTCACCGCCGACCATGTGTCGGTGACCGTGCCCGGGGTGTCGGGCACCACCCGGGAAGCCCTCCCCACCATGACGCAGGAAGCCCGTGACCTGAGACGGGAAGCGCAGGATATCGCAGGTAAAGTCGGCGAAAAATATCCAAGTGTCTCGACGATCGCGTGGACCGGATATCAGCCCCCGCCGACGCTGGTCTCGGGGGACACCCCCTTCGCCGATTTGGCGCACGCCGGGGCGCTCAGGCTGGAGTCGTTCCTGGCGAACCTGAACGCGGCGTCGCACAACCCGAACCACACCACGGCGTTGTTCGGGCACTCTTACGGGTCGCTGGTCTCGGGGATCGCGCTGAAAGACGGCGCCAGCTCGGCGGTGACCAACGCGGTGATGTACGGTTCGCCGGGCTTTGAGGCGACCTCCCCGGCCAAGCTGGGCATGACCGACCACAACTTTTTCGTCATGACCGCCCCCGACGACCCGATCCGGCTCATCGCGGCCACCGCCCCGTTGCACGGCTGGGGCGCCGACCCCAACGACATCATCGACGGCCCGCCCGTGCCGCGCTACCGATTCACGCACCTGCAGACCGAGGCGGGCTGGGTGCGCCTGGGCGGTGAGGACATCTACGAAAGCGCCTCCCATGGGCACGGCGGATATCCCCACGACCCGATGCACCAGATGACCGGCTTCAACCTGGCGGCGGTGCTGTTGAACCGGCCCGACCTCACCGTGCAGGTGCAACCCCACCAATGAGGGCCCGGTCGGTGCGTGCGCGGGCGGCTGCGGCCCTCGCCCCGGTCCTCGCTGTCGCCCTGCTAGGGCTGTTGGGTGGCTGCGCGCTGTATGAGAAGGCAAGAAAGGCAGGCAAGGAGTTGAGCAACCCCTATGAGACCCAGCACCTGACCGAGCAGCAGGAGATCGCGCTGATCGACAGCATGCGCGCCAAGGGCTCCTACGAGGCCGCGCGCCAGCGCCTCAACAACACCGCGCGTGTGATCGGCGAGCGGATCAGCGCCGCCGTGCCCGGGCAGACCTGGAAATTCGACGACGACCCCAACTTGATCGAGTCCGCCCGGGCCGGATTATCGTGCTACAAGCTTAGCGATGACATCGCCACTCGTCCGATCGCTGACACGGTCAGATTCGGGCGCACGTTCACAGCGAACGAGTTCACCACCGCCGCCGGCATCGTGCGTGAGGAAGCCGCCAAGTACGGCGCCACCGACCAGTCCTCGCTGTTCAATGAGGCGTCCAAACGCGACTACACCGTGTCGGGCAACGGCTACGACTTCAACCTGGGGCAGATCAATTTCGCCACACTGAACATCTACGGCGCCTGTTTCCTGCATCAGAGAGTCCTTGACTCGCCGCCCGGTCGGCTGCCCCCGCCGACAACCACCGCGCCGGGCGCCCCCACACCATCCCCCTAAGCGATTCCGCAACGCGGGAAGCGGTGAGCCGGTGAGGGCCCAGTCGGTGCGTGCGCGGGCGGCTGCGTCCCTCGCCCCGGTCCTCGCTGTCGCCCTGATAGGGCTGCTGAGCGGCTGCGCGCTGTATGAGAAGGCAAGAAAGGCAGGCAAGGAGTTGAGCAACCCCTATGAGACCCAGCACCTGACCGAGCAGCAAGAGATCGCGCTGATCGACAGCATGCGCGCCAAGGGCTCCTACGAGGCCGCGCGCCAGCGCCTCAACAACACCGCCCGCGTGATCGGCGAGCGGATCAGCGCCGCCGTGCCCGGCCAGACCTGGAAATTCGACGACGACCCCAATGAGCTGGAGTCCGCTCAGCAAGGCGGGCTGTGTGACAAACTCGAGGCCGACATTGCGCGTCGTCCCATCGCTGACACGGTCAGATTCGGGCGCACGTTCACAGCGAACGAGTTCACCACCGCCGCCGGCATCGTGCGTAAGGAAGCCGCCAAGTACGGCGCCACCAACCAGTCCTCGCTGTTCAACGAGGCGTCCAAACGCGACTACACCGTGTCGGGCAACGGCTACGACTTCAACCTGGGGCAGATCAATTTCGCCACGCTAAACGTCGAGGGCGACTGTTTCCTTTTGCAGCGGGTGCTTGACTCGCCGCCCGGTCGGCTGCCCCCGCCGACCACCACCGCGCCCGACGCACCCACACCATCCCCCTAAGCGATTCCGCAACGCGGGAAGCGGTGAGCCGGTGAGGGCCGGTGAGAATAGCGACTCATATTGACTGACAGAGCAATTCGCACGCCACAGCCGTGCGGCATTGCGCCAAATTGGCTGTTTCCGAACGGTGGCCGGCCCCGCTCCGCGGGGGGAATCGACGAAATCGAACGGTGGGGGCAGAAGAAGCCGAGCTGGTTCGGTGAGGTGCCCGACTCGTAACCAATCCGGCGACCGCTAGCCGGGGCGGACCAGACGTGGTCGCAGCCGCTCCGAGGTGATTTCGGCACCCGCCTTCAGGTCATCGATCAACGCGTCGGCGAAGGCCACCAAACCGGCGACGTCGACGCCGTAACGTGCCGGGCGGTCGCCATGAGCAAGGCGGGTTGATGCGTTGCGCAGCAGACTCATCGCACCCTTGACGTTGCCGCGCTGGATGTGAGTGATACCAACCGCAAGTTGTGTCAGCCCCTGCCACAGCATCCGCTCGTCGGGCGGACCGTGCTTCCACGCGGCCTCGAGCACCTCGTGCGCGTTGAACGCCAGGCCCCGGTCGAGCAGCTGCTGAGCATAGGCCAGGGTTTCGGCCGGCGCCAGCTCAAGGTCGTCCGGGATCGGTGGGATACCTGCACTGCCACGGGCAAGCGGTCGCCCAAGCGAATCGCGCGGGCGCGCACTGCGGGGGCGGCCGGACTCGTCGCGATCACGGTTGACCATGCACCCATCATGGCAACCTGCAGCGGCGCGGCACACCGAAGCCACCCGCAGCGGCGGCGCATGCTCAGCGGATCGTGCGTTTTGCCACCTGCTCGTAGGCTTGCGTCGCCCCCGGGGACACCGCCGCGGAAAACACCAGCACCACATCCTCTATTTGGAACATGCGCGGCACCGAGGCGGCATACAGTTCTGCTTCGCCGGTGCTGGGAAACTTCAGGATCGACACGGTGTCGGTGTCCACGGCGTCAACACAGCCGATACGCGGACATTTCTGCGGCCCAACATCGTGGGCGTTGGGCACCGCGAGCCCGGCATGGGTGAAGGCCGCCAGGAGATCCGCGGGGGTCGTCGTATTGAGGATCGCCGCACCGCTGGGGTGACCGGTCTGGTGGTCACCGCCGGAAGTTTGCGCGCCGCAGTCCCCAACCACCAGACCGGCCGCCGAAACCACCATGGCCACAAGCCAACTGGCAGTGTGTGACTGTGCTTTGGCGCGGCGCCACGGCCCTGGCGCCCCCCTCGCCGCGCCATCATCGCCACCCGTTGCAAGTGAGTGGTCTTTAGTGGTCACGCGACTTGCACCCCGTCTCGGGGTTGTTCGGCAGCCTTGCGGCTGCGTCCCTTCCGCGCTTCACGGCCACCCGCCGGGCGAGGCCCGGTCTTAGGGTCGGCTCCACGCTTGACGGCGGCCCCGACTGGGCCGACGACGCTAATGGTTTCCTGGTAGCGCGCGAGGGTCACGGCGGCGTTGTCATCACGCTGATGCGACGCCAAGCAAGCGTCGCATAGCCAATGGTCGTCCCAGCCGATGTCTCGCACATGCCCGCAGGCGTGGCAGGTTTTCGATGACGGGAACCAGCGATCGGCGACCACGAGTTGTGATCCGTACCAGACCGTCGTGTAGGACAGGTGCCGACGCGGGTGCCCAAGGCGGCATCGGACAGTCCGCGCCGCCTGGCGCGGGCACCCGGCAGGCCCTTTTGCCGCAGCATCCCCGCCGCGTCCAAACCTTCGACAACGATGCGGCCGTGGGTTTTGGCCAATCGTGTTGTCAGGACGTGCAGGTGATGGGTGCGGACATCGGTGACCCGGCGATGCAGCCGGGACATCTCGGTGGTGCGCTCACGATATTGTCGTGAACCTTTCACGCAGCGCGACCGGGCACAGCAGACATGCCGCAACTCGCCCAGCGCGGCATCAAGCCGGCGCGGGTTGGGCACTCGCTCGATCACCGTGCCGTCCACGGTAGCCACCGTGGCCAGTCGGCGGACCCCGACATCAACACCCACCCGTGAGTCGGGCTGCGCAACCTTGGGTTGCTGGGGGCGGTGGACAACAACTCGCACGCTGGCATCGATCCGGGTGCCGTTACGGCGCACACTGATCGCCAGCACCCGCGCCCGGCCTGTGGTGATCAGCCGCTCAACCCGGCGGGTGTTCTCATGGGTGCGCACCGTGCCGATCACCGGCAGCGTCAGGTGTCGCCGGTCTGGTTCAACCCGCCTAACAGAGTAAGAAACTTGCGGCGATGCCCGCCCAGCGCAGAACCAACCTCGGTCACCCCCTTGTCGACGGCGACCTGCTGGGTCGTGGCGCACGCGCTCACCCGCGCCACACCGTTTCGCTCCGCCCACGCCGCCAGATTCATGCTTCTGTTCCTCCAGCACACCACCGACAACTACCGACCACTCAACCCGCCACAGCTAGCAACCCCTAATCTTTCCAGTGACGCCACAGCGCTGCCGGACCGCACTTCGACGTGATGTAGCGATCTCGGAGGGAAGGATTCGCGCCGCCGGATCGCTCACGGCGCCAGTAGATAGCCCGCGATATCACCGGTCAAGCAGAAGTTCTTGTGCATGAAAGCCGGGCCGCACGGCGGCGATGCGCTGGTAATCGCGGTCGTGGTGCAACACGCCGGCGCGGTGGTGGATCGCGGTTTCGGCGATAAACAGATCGGGAAGTGGTGTCCGATGCCACATGCCACGGTGGTGGGCCAGGTCGCGCTGAAGACGGCGAACGCGTTCGAAGATATCGCTAGGCGCATGAAGTATCCGGTACGCGCGCAGCGACTCTTGTTGATCGTCGTAATCGGATGCCGAGCGCGCCGAATAGAGCCATTCGAGTTCACCGATATCGCATATCGCGAGGTCGGTGAGATCGATGTTCGGCGGCGGTGTGGCACCGGCGAGAAGTCGGACGTGGGCGCTTTTATCCAGAATCCAGGTGCTCATCGCCACGCGTGGTCCGACAACAGCACGTCCGCGTCGATGTGAGCGCCGGCACGGGCGAGGTGGTCGGCGATCTGCTGTCGGCGAGTGGCAGCTTGCTCGCCCGCGCCCGCCACTAGTTCACGAAGCGCACGTTCGACCGTTGCTCGCAGCGTGCCCCCGGTAACCGCTCGGGCCGCCCGCACCAGATCCTCGTCCAACTCGATAGTGGTCCGTCTCAGCGCCATATGTACATACTATTTCGCTGTACATAAAACTCGGCGTTGCTCACCGTCCGGCTAATAGGTACGTTACAGCTACCTAAAAGCAGCCTGAGAAATAGTGGGACGCTCTCAGGAAGGTCGGGCGATGGCTCATCAGCACTGCAGCAGGCGAAATACCAAGCCGCGCACCACCAAGAACCGCCGTCGCCGGGTGAGCGGCCTGGGTTCGGGTGCCGCTGCGGTCCTGGCCGCGGGGATCAGCCCCCTGGCCTGCGCGCCCACCGCCCGCGCCGACATCATCGACCTGATCGTCGACCCCATGATCGACGCGGCCAGCGCCGCGGCCGGTGCGGTACCCCTCACCGATCCCCTCACCGGGGTCGATCCCCTCGCGGGTGTGAATCTGGGCAGTCTTGTTGACCTCAGCGGTCTTGGCCTGGGTTCGGGTGACCCGGCGCTGGCTGTGCCGTCCTTGCCGGCCGATGCCCTGGCCGGTCTCGCGGCGCCGCTCGATCCGGCGGCCAGTGCCGATTCCGTCGCCGCCAATCTGGTCCAGGCGATCTGGCTCCCGCTGCACGGGATCGGCGAAGCGTACATCACCAGCCCGGTCGGTCAGTTTGCCGACCAGTTCATCAATTTCCCGTTCCTCCTTCTGTTCCACCGTGATCTGATCGGCAACGGCGTCGCCGGGACACTGTCCGACCCCAACGGCGGTCCTGGCGGGTTCCTGTTCGGTGACGGCGGAGCCGGTTACGACGCCGCCGGTCACGCCGGTATGGCCGGCGGTGACGGCGGGCCGGCCGGGCTGATCGGCAACGGCGGTGCCGGCGGTAATGGGGGTGACGGCGCGGCCGGCCAGGCCGGGGGCGCCGGTGGAGCCGGCGGCACCGGTGGATTCCTGATCGGCAACGGTGGCCCCGGCGGCAACGGCGGCGACGGCGGGGTTGGCGGCAACGGCGGCGACGGCGGGGCCGGCGGGGCTGCCGGTCACTTCATCTTCGGCTTCGGCAACTTCTTCGGCAACGCCGGCGCCGGCGGCAACGGCGGCAACGGCGGAGCCGGCGTCCCCGGTATGGACGGCACGGCCACCAGTCCCGGCGCCACCGGCGGCGGCGCGGGCGGCGCCGGTGGGGCCGGGGGTGCCGGTGGCGCTGCCGGGTTGCTGTTCAGCCTTGGCGGCAACGGCGGCCACGGCGGTGACGGCGGGGCCGGCGGCGCCGGCGGCGACGGCTTCGATGCCAGCACCGTCGCGGGCATGAACGGCGGCAACGGCGGCAATGGCGGCAACGGGGGCAACGCCGGGGCGGGCGGGGCCGGTGGTGTGGGCGGCCTGTCGGGCGGGGGAGGTGACGGCGGGGCCGGTGGCACCGGCGGCGCCGGCGGGATAGCCGGCACCGGCGGCGACGCCGGGGCCGGCGCGGTCGGCGGCAATGGTGGCAACGGCGGGGCCGGCGGTAACGGCGGCGCCGGCGGGAATGCCGGCCCAACCGGCTATACCCACCCCGTGGGTGTCAACGGTGACGGCGGCGACGGTGGCGATGGCGGGGCCGGCGGGGCACCCGGAACCGGGACCACCCCCGGCATTGGCGGAGCGGCCGGCAACGGCGGGGCCGGCGGGGCGGCCGGCACCACTCCCGGCGGCGGCGGAACCGCGGGCGCTCCAGGCACCCCCGGCGCCGCATCCCGCACGGGTGTGGGTCTCAGCGGTGTTGGCGCGGGGTCAGCTGATCCGGTGTTGGCTGCGCCATCCCTGCCCTCCGATACCCCGGCCAGCCTTGCGGCGCCGACCGACCCAGCGGCCCTCGGTTCCCTCGTCAGCAGGGTGGTCCAGGGCATCTACCTCCCGTTGCACGGGCTCGGCGAGGCATATATCGCCAGTCCGCTCGGCAAGCTGATCGACCCGATTATCAATGCGCCCACCCAGTTGCTGTACGGCCGTGGCCTGATCGACAACGGTGCAGCCGGAATCGCGGGCGGAACGCTGGCACAAGCCAACGGCGCTCCCGGCGGGTTCATCTTCGGCGATGGCGGGGCCGGGGCGACCGATGCGGCCGGTGTGGGCGGCGCCGGCGGGGGTGCCGGGCTGATCGGCAACGGCGGCGCCGGCGGTGCCGGGGCCGACGGCGGGGCCGGCGGCGCCGGCGGCACCGGCGGGTTCCTGATCGGCAACGGTGGCCCCGGCGGCAACGGCGGTGACGGCGGCATTGGGATGAACGGCGGGGCCGGCGGCGCTGGCGGCAACAGCGGGTTCTTCTTCGGCTTGGGCGGCACCGGCGGTGACGGCGGGGCCGGCGGGGCCGGCACGGTCGGCGCACCGGGCACCGCAGACTTTCCGGGCACCGCCGGCGGCAACGGTGGTCTGGGCGGGCCCGGCGGCGCCGGTGGCAACGCCGCGCATCTGTTCAGTGTCGGCGGCAACGGCGGCGATGGTGGCGCCGGCGGGGCCGGCGGGGCCGGCGGCGACGGCTTCGACGCCAGCACCGTCGCGGGTATGAACGGCGGTAACGGCGGGGCCGGCGGTAACGGCGGCACCGGCGGTGCCGGTGGGGTCGGCGGCGAAGGCGGCCTGTTGAGCCTGGGCGGCAACGGCGGGGCCGGCGGTAACGGCGGCACCGCCGGCATGGCCGGCAGCGGCGGCGACGCCGGGGCCGGCGCGGTCGGCGGCAACGGCGGCAACGGCGGGGCCGGCGGTAACGGCGGCACGGGCGGAAATGCCGGCGAACTCGGCCTTTTGGGCAACCCGGGCGGCAACGGCAACGGCGGCGACGGCGGGGTCGGCGGGGCCGGCGGCGCACCCGGGACCGGGACCATCACCGGCAGCAGCGGGGCGGCGGGTGCCGGCGGGACCGGCGGGCCGGCCGGTGCCGGGGGCAGCGGCGGCACCCCCGGCACCCCCGGCACGCCCGGCTGAAATCCGGCTACGCCCCATCAGCGCCCACGGCCGGCTCGCCCGCTGCAGACCCCGCGCGCGGTGCTAGGTACCGGGGCCATCCGGAGTCGGCGCGGTAGCCGCGGGGTTGCCGCCACCGGCCGAATCGATGAGCTGCACGGGACGCCCGAGGACGCCCAGGGGATGCGCGTGGTCGACGAGCCCGTAGATGTTGAGGAACGCGTCGTAGCCGATGAGCCGCAGAATGTCGTCGGGGAGTTCTCGTGCCGTTTCCCGGGGGATCGCCAGGTATTGGTTCTCCTGCTGTCGCAGCCAGGCACAGTTGTAGTTCACGTTGAGGCCCAGCCGGGCATGCACGGAGTGGTTCGCACCGCCACCGTGAAACAGCCCGCCGTTCCAGAGCAGCACCGAGCCCGGGTCCATTTCGGCGCTGACGCTCTGATACGTCTCGGGCAGCGCGGCGAGGTCTTGGCTCTTGGGGACCAGCACCGTGGCACCGTTCTCCCGGGTGAACTCGGTGATCGCCCACATCGTGTTCACGATGAGCGGCGGATGCGGGCGGGCGATGGGAAACAGCACATCGTCTTGGTGAAACGGCTGCGCCGTCTCACCGGGGTGGATCTCGATCGCATTGACGATCGAGACCTGGGGATGGCCCAGCACGGCGCGCACCAGCTCGACAACCGCCGGATGGTTGACCAGGTCATCGGTTGCGCGAGTTTTCGCCAGGACGTTGTGCAGCCGGCGGGTCCGGGAGCCGAAGAACTCACCTCGCGCCCACGGCTGTCGGGCGAGCAGCGGAGTGAGGGCGCCCTTGATCTGTTCGACCTGCGACGAAGAAAGCAACCCTGGCAGGATCACGTAGCCGTCGATGTGCAATTGCCGAAGCGCCTCGCTCATCGTCATCGCCTTTGCTCCTCTGCCGGCGCGCCGATCCGGGCGTGTCCTTGGCTCCATCATTCCCGGCGCTGGGCGCGGGTTGGTCGCCACCACGTCTCTTTCTGCCACCGAGGGGCGCGTAGTCGTCACCTCCGGCGGCCCTCACCCCACCCAGACGATCATGGCGGTCGCACGGCGCATCGCCCTTGGCCAGCATCTCCGGTTAAGTTGTGGGCGGGCTGAGACACACGATCGGGTTGGACCATGCGGGTTGACGGGCGTGAAATCACCGTTTCCGGCAGCTTGCTGCAGCCGCTGACCCGACGGACCAACGACATCCTGCGGCTCATGCTGGCGGCGGTGTTCCTGGCGACGGTGATCGCCAGTTCGGTGATCACCCGGCCGCGGTGGGTCGCGCTCGAAAAATCCATCTCACAAATCGTCGGGGTGCTCTCCCCCGCCCAATCCGATCTGGTCTACCTCATCTACGGCATCGCCATTCTGGGGTTGCCGTTCGTGATCCTGATCGGGCTGATCCTCGCCCGGCAATGGAGACTGCTCGGCGCCTACGCCGCCGCGGGGCTCATCGCGATTCTCCCGCTGTCGATCAGCGGCAAACGTCTCGCGGCGCCCCGATGGCACTTCGATCTGTCCGACCGGCTCGGCACGCTGCCGTCCCAGTTCCTCGACGACCCACGGTGGATCGCGATGCTCGCCGCGGTGCTGACGGTGTCGGGCCCCTGGCTGCCCGCGCGCTGGCGACGCTGGTGGTGGGCCCTGTTGCTGGCCTTCGTGCCGATCCACCTGGTTGTCAGCGCCGTGGTCCCGGCCCGCTCACTGCTGGGGCTGGCGGTCGGGTGGTTCGTCGGCGCGCTGGTGGTGCTCGTTGTCGGGACGCCGGCTCTGGAGGTCCCGCTCGACGGGGCGGTGCGGGCGATGGCCCGGCGCGGGTTCGTGGTGTCGGGGCTCACGGTGATCCGCCCGGCCGGGCCGGGGCCGCTGGTTCTTTCGGCCACCTGCCCGGATCCGGGCGCCACCGCGGTGATCGAGCTCTACGGCCCGCACCAGCGCAGCGGCGGCGCACTGCGCCAACTGTGGGGCAAGCTGCGGCTGCGCGACACCGAGACCGCGCCACTGCAGACCTCCATGCGCCGCGCTGTCGAGCACCGCGCCCTGATGGCCATCGCCATCGGCGATCTCGGTGTCGCCAACACCTCAACACTGACCGTCGCTGCGCTGGACCGGGGCTGGACGTTGTACGCGCACCGGCCCGTTCGCGGAGTTCCGATCACCGAGTGCGCGACGACGACCCCGGTCACCCGGGTGTGGGAAGCGCTGCGGCTGCTGCACGATCACCGGATCTCGCACGGTGATCTGCGCCAGGCGAAGATCACCGTCACCGACGGCAGCGTGCTGTTCGGTGGTTTCGGCAGCGCCGAATACGGCGCGACCGACGCCCAACTGCAATCCGACATTGCCCAGCTGCTGGTGACGACGTCGGCGCTTTACGGCGCGCCGTCCGCGGTGGGTGCGGCGATCGGCACGCTCGGGAAGGACACCGTGCTGGCCGCGTCTCGTCGGCTCACCAAATCCGCTGTGCCGAAACGTATCCGGGACTCAGTACCCGACTCGAGTGCCGTCATCGCCAGCAGCCGTGAGGAGGTGAAGCGGCAAACCGGCACCGATCAGATCCGGACCGAAACGATCAGCCGGTTCAGCACCGCCCAGCTCATCCGACTGGTGCTGCTGGTGGCGCTGGTCTATGTCGCCTACCCGTTCATCAGCACCGTGCCGACGTTCTTCTCCGAGCTGAGACACGCCAACTGGTGGTGGGCGCTGCTGGGGCTGACGGTGTCGGTGTTGACGTATCTCGGTGCGGCAGCCGCGCTGTGGGCCTGCGCCGACGGGGTGGTGAGTTTTCGCAACCTGTCGATCCTGCAGGTGGCCAACACGTTCGCCGCAACCACCACCCCGGCCGGTGTGGGCGGGCTCGCGCTCAGCACGCGTTTCCTGCAGAAGGCCGGGCTGAGCCCGATGCGCGCCACCGCGGCGGTGGCGCTGCAGCAGTCAGTGCAGGTAATCGTCCACATCGTGTTGCTGATCGTGTTCAGCACCGCTGCGGGCGCCGGCACCGACCTGTCGCACTTCGTCCCCAGCGCCACCCTGCTCTACCTGATCGCGGGTGTGGCGCTGGGCATCGTCGGCACAGTCATTTTCGTGCCCAGGCTGCGACGCTGGCTGGCCACGGAGGTGCGCCCGAAGTTGCAGGAGGTGACGCGCGACCTCGCCGAGCTGGTCCGCGAACCACAACGGCTGGCGTTGATCGTCCTCGGCTGCGCCGGAACGACTCTCGGTGCGGCGTTGGCGTTGTGGGCCAGCGTCGAATCCTTCGACGGGCACGCCACGTTCGTCGCTGTCACCGTGGTGACCATGGTGGGCGGCACCCTCGCCTCGGCGGCCCCTACTCCCGGCGGTGTGGGGGCCGTGGAAGCGGCGCTGATCGGTGGGCTGGCCGCCTTCGGCGTCCCGGCGGCCGTCGGGGTGCCTTCAGTGCTGCTGTATCGGGTGCTCACCTGCTGGCTGCCGGTGTTCATCGGGTGGCCGGTCATGCGGTGGCTCACCGCGAACGGCATGGTCTAACAGCGTCTGGCGCGGTTATGACCGGCGCGCCGACACGAACAGGCTGGGCGGTGCCGCGTCCTGGACGCCTTCCGGCGGCCTGCGCTCGTAGCGGGCCATCAACTCCTCAGCCGGGACGACCGACACCGTCCAGCCGTGGCCGCGCAACCAGTCACCGACATCGGTGCGCTCCTCGAGGTACCACAGATCCTGCACATCGGGGATCTCGCGCTGCTGGCCGAGTCTGGCCATGATGGCGCGGACCCGCTGCATCTGCTCGCGCCGACGGGCATGGGCCTCGTGGTCGGGGAAACCCGGGCCGGGCGCCTCGACAGCGATCCGGCTGCCGGTCGCGGCCAGCGTCTGCACCCGCTCGAACAGCAGATCCTGGGCGGCCGCCGGCAGAAACGGCAACAGCCCCTCAACCGACCACACACTCGGCGCAGACACGTCAAAACCGTTCTGCCGCAACGCTGCCGGCCAGTCCTGGCGCAGGTCGACGGGAACGTCAACCAGTGAACATCTGGGATAGACACCGCGCTGTTTCAGTGTCGACGATTTGAACTCCAGCACCTTGGGCTGGTCGAGTTCGTAGACTGTCGTGCCGCCCAGCCACGGCAACCGCCACGCGCGTGCGTCCAGGCCCGCCGCCAAGATCACCACCTGCCGGATGCCGGCGTTGTTCGCGTCAAGAAAAAATTCATCGAAAAACGCTGTGCGGCAAGCCATATAGTCGATCATGGAGCGCATCCGCGGTTGCAGTTCCGGTTCGGCTTCGATCAGCTCGGCGGGCAGTTCGCCGGGCGAGAACCAGTTCCACATGCCCTCGCCGGCGGCGTCGAGAAACACCCGGGCGAACGGGTCGGAGATCAGCGGGCTTTCGCTTTCGGTTTCCGCGGCCCGGGCCGCCGCGACACCCAGCGCCGTCGCGCCCACACTCTCGGTGATCTCCCACGTGTCGTCATCGGTTCTCGCCACGATTTGTCCCTCCTGTTTTCCCTGCTGCACGCTCACTTTCCCTGGACGGTACGCGAGCATCCTGAAAAAACGGTGGACAGCCGTTCAGAGCTGCTCGCGGAGCCGTTCGACGAGACGCATCAACCGTGTGTAATGCGAACCTGCCCAATAGATTTGCTTGCACTGGCTGCATCGGCTGAACTGGTTGTAGTAGCGGCGGGTCAACGGCTCCAGCTGCGCGATCACCTCGTCTTTGGTGACGGTGGCCAGGCTGCCGTTGCACCGCACGCAGCGCGTCAACGGCGCCAACCGTTGCCGCAGGTCCAGCCGCCGGATCACCTCGAGAGTCTGCTGCTCGGGGTGTTCGGCGTGCACGAACAGGCCATGTGTGAGCACACGCCGCTTGAGCAGCCCGCGGTCGCGGGTCAGCAGGATCCGCTGCTGCGAAAGGCTGATGTCCACCAGGGTCTGATCGTCGGCGGTATTGGACCACCACACGTCGAATCCGAGCAGCCGCAGCAGCCGCGCCAGCCGGCCCAGGTTGATGTCGACGACGAAACGCGGATCGCGCAGCGGTACCGGGCGCAGCCTGGCCGTCGCACCGATGTCCAGCGCCTCGAATACCGGGTAGGCCGCGATGCGGTCGCCGATGGCCGGGCGGTGGGCGAAGTGCACCGGATCCCCGTTCACCAGGATCAGGTCGACTTCGGTGTGCGGGATGCCCATCGCCTCCAGGACGTCTTTTACCGTCTGATGGGTCCGGAACGGCTGGCGTACGGTCATTCCCCGCCACTCGGGTTGCAGGAAGTCGTTGAGCTCGGCATATGCCCGCACGTCCACATAGCCGGCCATGCCCCATACTCTCGCGCGGGCTTGACGCCGGCAATTGCCGGCCGGCGTCAACCCAGCACGCCCGCTCCCACGGCCGCATGTGTGCGGGTGAGCACCGGCTGCTGGTAACCGGCCGCGCGCACCGCCTGGCGCACCGCCTGCCCGACGACCTGTGCGTGCGCGGCCGGTACCAGCGCGATCACGCAGCCGCCGAAGCCGCCCCCGGTCATCCGGGCGCCCAGCGCGCCGGCGCGCACGGCGGTCTCGGCGATCAGGTCGATGTGGGCGGTGGTGATCTCGAAGTCGTCGCGCATGGAGCGGTGTGAGGCGCTCATAATGTGGCCAGCTTCGGCGAAGTCCGTGTTAGTCAGTGCGGCAACGAAATCCAGCACTCGTGTGTTCTCGGTCAGCACGTGGCGGGCGCGGCGCGCGGTGATCGGGTCACCGAGCGCATCCAGGGCCGTGAGATCGTGCACATCCCGCAGTGACGGCACACCCAAAGCGGCCGCCGCCCGGTCGCAGGACGCGCGGCGGGCCGCGTAGTCGCCGCCGGCATGGGTGTGCCGGGCCCGCGAGTCGATCAGCAGCAGCGCCACGCCGCAGGCGTCCGGGTCGAACGGCACCGGCCGCACGCTCAGGTCGGCGAAGTCGATCAGCAGCGCGGTCGCGGGCTGGCCGCACAGCGCGGCCAGCTGGTCGAGCAAACCCGTTGGGGCGCCGACGTAGTCGTTCTCGGCGCGCTGCGCGAGCCGGGCATGCTCGAGGCGGTCGAGGTGCACCTCCGCGGCCGAGGTGATCGCGCCCAGCACCGCGCAGGTCAACGCCGCCGACGACGCCAGGCCCGACCCCTGCTCGACATCGCTGCTGATCGAGAGCGCACCGCCGGGCACCGGGTGCCCGGCGGTGCGCAACGCCCAGATCACCCCGGCCACATAACCGGCCCAGCCGGTCACCTCACCGGGCGTGGTGTCCAGCGGAATGCGGGCGGCGCCGTTGACCTGGTCGCTGCGCACGGTAATGGCGTCGGTGCACGCGGGGGTGAATGTCGCCACGGTGCGCTGCGGCAGCGCGATCGGCAGCGCCAACCCGAGGTTGTAGTCGGTGTGCTCACCGATCAGGTTGATCCGGCCCGGGGCGGCGTAGCGCACCGTCATCGCAGTTCTCGCAGCCGGTGGGCCACACTTTCGGGCGTGACGTCGCTGATGAACGCGTCCATCGCCGACTCGGAGGCCGCCAAATACTTGAGCGCGCCGGCGCTGCGCCGGATCGACATCAGCTCGACGTGGAAGTAGCCCTCCTGCTGGGGTTCGGTGTCGGCGAACTGGTGCAGCGCCGAAATGTAGGGCAGCGGCGCCGAATACATTCGGTCGAAACGGCGCAACACGTCGAGGTAGATCCGCGCGAACCCGTCGAGCTCGGCTGTGTCGAACTCAACAAGGTTGCGCACGAACCTATTCGGATAGATGTGCACCTCAACCGGCCAGCGCGCGGCGAACGGCACAAACGCTGTGAACAGCTCGTTGCGTGCGATCACCCGGCTGCCCTCGGCCACCTCCCACTCGAGAAGATCTTGAAAGAGGTTGCTGCCATGCCTTTTTCGATGCGAGCGTGCCTGGTGAAGCATGGCGACGGTGCGCGGGGTCAGATACGGGTAGGCGTAAATCTGGCCGTGCGGGTGTGTGAGCGTCACGCCGATCTCCTCGCCGCGGTTCTCAAAGCAGAACACCTGCTCGACCCCGGGCCGGGCCATCAGCTCCGCGGTGCGGTGCCGCCACGCCTCCACCACCAGCCGGGCATGCGCCGCTGTCAACTCGGCAAACGAACCGGTGTGGTTGCTGGAAAAGCAGATCACCTCGCAGCGGCCATAGGCCGGCGCCGACACGAAACCCTCGGGGACGGGTCGCAGTTCACCGGTGCCGGACAGGGCCGGGAAGCGATTCTCGAACACCACGACGTCGTAGTCGGGTGCGGGCACCTCGCTGGTGAGCCCGGTCGGCCCCGGGCATAGCGGGCACTGATCCGGTGGCGGTTTGTAGGTGCGGTCTTGGCGCTGCGCCGCGATGATGACCCACTGCCCGGTCGAGCGGTCGAAGCGTAACTGCGGGGGATTGGTGTCGCGTGGCGGCAGCGGCCGCCGGTCGGCGACAGGTGCCGGGCAGTGCCCGGGCAAACCAAAAAACAGCAGGTCACGGCCGTCGGCCAGGTTCACCCGCGTCGGCGCTGTCACGATGTCGAACACTAACGGACACCCGCATTGTCAGCGGCTGCCCCGGTGGAGTCCACGCGGACTGAGGCCCTGGTGGCAGGTGCAGGATTCGAACCTGCGTAGGCATACGCCGACGGATTTACAGTCCGCTCCCATTGGCCGCTCGGGCAACCTGCCGTGTAGCAGACTACAACGAGAAGCCGGCCCGGCCACACATGGCCAACACCGACGGGAAGGGGACGAATCCAATGGCGGATTCATCGTTTGACATCGTCAGCAAGGTTGACCGCCAAGAGGTCGACAACGCCCTCAACCAGGCCGCCAAGGAGCTGGCCACCCGGTTCGACTTCCGCGGCACCGACACCACGATCGCCTGGAAAGGTCACGAGACCATCGAGCTGACCAGCTCCACCGAGGAACGGGTGAAGGCCGCCGTCGACGTGTTCAAGGAAAAGCTGGTGCGGCGAGATATCAGCCTGAAAGCCTTCGCTGCCGGCGAACCCACTCAGTCCGGCAAAACCTTCAAGGTCACCGGCACACTGAAGCAGGGCATCAGCGCCGAGAACGCCAAAAAGATCACCAAACTCATCCGTGACGAGGGCCCCAAGACCGTCAAAACCCAGATCCAAGGCGACGAGGTCCGCGTCTTCAGCAAAAAAAAGGACGATCTGCAGGCCGTCATCGCGATGCTGAAGACCGCCGACCTGGACGTCGCGCTGCAGTTCGTCAACTACCGGTAACGCGCTGGCCCGTTCACCCTGTGGTTGCCTAGGGTGGTGAGCATCACATCCACCCTGAAGTGAGGTTGCCATGACCGTGATGCCGCAGGATGCCGCCGACACCGCCGTGACGCCCGAGGACGCCGGCTACTTCGACGTCGTCATCATCGGCGCCGGCATCTCCGGGCTGGGCGCGGCCTACCGGATCACCGAGCGCAACCCCGGCACCAGTTACGTGATCCTGGAGCGGCGCGGGCAGATTGGCGGCACCTGGGACCTGTTCCGCTACCCGGGTGTGCGCTCCGACAGCAGCATCTTCACGCTGTGCTTCCCCTACGAACCGTGGACCCGCAAAGAAGGCGTGGCCGACGGTGTGCACATCCGCGAATACCTGATCGCCACCGCACACAAATACGGTATCGACCGTCACATCCGTTTCAACAGTCACGTCCGCTCGGCGGACTGGGATTCGTCGACCGACACCTGGACGCTTTCCGTCGAACAGGGCGGCACGACACGGGTTTACCGGTGCCGGTTCGTGTTCTTCGGCTCCGGCTACTACAACTACGACGAGGGTTACACTCCCGACTTCCCCGGCATCGACCAGTACCGCGGCACGCTGGTGCACCCCCAGCACTGGCCCGAGGACCTCGACTATGCCGGCAAGAAAATCGTGGTGATCGGCAGTGGCGCAACGGCGATCTCGCTGATCCCGTCGCTCACCGAAAAGGCTTCGAAAGTCACCATGCTGCAACGCTCGCCGACGTATTTGTTCTCGGCGTCGCGCTACAGCCCGTTCGCCGATATGCTGCGAAAAGTGTTGCCCAACAGGGTTGCTCACCCGATTATTCGGCTGCGCAACGCCTTGTTGGAAGGGGCAATCTGGTTTTTGGCCCGCAAGACACCGGGCTTCATGAGGTGGTGGATCCGCCAGATCGCGATCCGCAACCTGCCGCGCGGATACGACGTCGACACCCATTTCAAGCCGCGCTACAAACCATGGGATCAGCGGCTGTGCCTGATTCCCGACGCCGACCTCTACATTGCGATCAGCGAGGGCCGCGCCGAGGTGGTCACCGATCACATCGACCACTTCGACGACACCGGCATCGTTCTGAAATCCGGTGGGCACCTGGACGCCGATATCGTCGTCACCGCCACCGGATTGCAGTTGCAGGCGCTCGGCGGCGTGCGGATCAGCTTGGACGGCACCGAGATCAAACCGCAGGACCGCTTCGTGTACAAGGCGCACATGCTCGAAGATGTGCCCAACCTGTTCTGGTGTGTCGGCTACACCAACGCGTCCTGGACGCTGCGGGCGGATATGACGGCCCGCGCGACCGCGAAACTGCTGGCGTATATGAAATCGCATGGCTACACCCACGCCTATCCCCATCGCGGTGACGAGCCGATGCCCGAGAAACCCTCCTGGGACATCCAGGCCGGCTATGTGCTGCGCGCGCTGCATGCACTGCCCAAGTCGGGGACCAAGCGGCCCTGGAATGTCCGGCAGAACTACTTCGCCGACGCCATCGACTACCGGTTCGACCGGATCACCGAGGCGATGGTGTTCGGGCGCGCTTGCTCGCCGGCCGCCGCGACGCTGCGGCATGTTCGTCAACTGCCAGTGAACTAGCCGTCGCGGCAATACGCTGATCGCCATGTCAGCTGCTACGCGCGAACCGAAAGTCGTCGTGCTCGGCGGAGGCTCCTGGGGTACTACCGTGGCGTCCATTTGTGCGCGCCGCGGGCCCACGCTGCAATGGGTGCGTTCGACGGCAACCGCCAACGACATCAACAACAACCACCGCAACACCCGCTATCTCGGCCACGATGTCGTCCTCAGCGACACCTTACGGGCCACCACCGACTTCGCCGAGGCAGCCGGCTGCGCCGACGTGGTGGTGATGGGCGTGCCGTCGCACGGATTCCGCCAGGTGCTCACCGAGCTGGCGGCCGAGCTGCGGCCCTGGGTGCCGGTGGTGTCCCTGGTCAAAGGTCTCGAGCAAGGCACCAATATGCGGATGACCCAGATCGTCGAGGAGGTCTTGCCCGGTCACCCCGCGGGCATCTTGGCCGGGCCGAACATCGCCCGCGAGGTGGCCGAAGGCTACGCGGCCGCAGCCGTGCTTGCCATGCCCGACCAGCATTTGGCCGCCCGGCTCGCACAACTGTTCCGCACCCGGCGCTTCCGCGTGTACACCACCGACGACGTGCTCGGCGTGGAAATGGCCGGGGCGCTGAAAAATGTGTACGCGATCGCCGTCGGCATGGGTTACTCCCTGGGTATCGGCGAAAACACCCGCGCCATGGTGATGGCACGCTCGGTGCGCGAGATGTCCAAACTCGGCGAGGCGATGGGCGGGCAGCGCGACACTTTCGCCGGTTTGGCCGGCATGGGCGACCTGATCGTCACCTGCACCAGTCAGCGCAGCCGCAACCGGTATGTGGGTGAACAACTGGGAGCGGGCAAGCCGATCGACGAGATCATCGCGTCGATGAACCAGGTCGCCGAGGGCGTGCGCGCCGCCAGCGTGGTGATGGAGTTCGCCGATAAATACGGGCTGAGCATGCCGATCGCCCGCGAAGTCGACGCCGTGATCAATCACGGCTCCACCGTGGAGCAGGCCTACCGCGGGCTGATGGTGGAGGCCCCTGGGCACGAGGTCCACGGGCCGGGCTTCTAGCGTGCGTTCATCAGACCGGGCGAGCATTCGGTGATCAGCGCGTTCAGGTTTTCCTGAACGCGTTGGGGCGCAATGCCGATCGACGGGGCGTACAGCATGATGTGATCCAGGACGCCCGTGTACCGGCGCAGCCCGTCACGGACCTGCGCGGCTGTGCCGGCCACTCCCATGGTGTCGATCATCTCGTCGGAGACGGCGTCGAACATCGCCGCAAAGTCGCGCCGGGCGAAAGCCTCGCGAATGGCTTGCCCTTCTTTGGTGAAGCCGTTCACGTCAAGCACCAGATCGTAGGTCTTCACCGAAGCGTAAAAGGCGATCTGCTGGGCGAGTTCGCGGCGAGCCACCTCCGGGTCGTCGTGGATGGAGCACATCACCATGGAGATGATCTCGATATCGTTTGGGTCCCGCCCGGCGTGCGCGGCCCCTTTGGCGATGGCGGGCTTGACGATTTCCTCGACGTAGGTCGTCGTGAACAGCGGGTGACCGGCCAGGCCGTCGGCGACCCGGCCGGCGGCTTCGCACATGCGGGGGCGCACACCGGCGGTGACGATCGGGATGTTGCGTGCCGGAGGTTTGACCGCCTCGGTGGGCACCAGGTTCATCCGGTAGAAACGACCCTCGTGCCGGATCGGCCCCTCGTGCAGGTTCCAGATGCGGCGCACCAGCGGAACAAGTTCCTCCATCCGCAGCGCCGGAGCGGACGTGTCGGCCACACCGTGCCAGTCGCTCATCATGCGTTTGGTTCCGTTGCCGATACCGAGCACCACCCGGCCGCCGGACAGCTCGTCGAGGTCGCGGGCTTCGGTGGCCAGCACCAGTGGGCTGCGGCCGATGCCGTAGAGAATCGACGAGCCCACCCGGCAGGTGCGCGTCGCGGCGGCCATCGCGGCCATCGAAATGGTGCCCGACCGGGAATAGAATTCGGAGGCCCACACGGCGTCGAAGCCGGCCCGGTCGGCGGCCTCGGCGGTCTCGGCCAGTGCTCTGAGGTGCGGGCTCAGGATCGCTACACCATACGTGCTCATCGCCCCATTACAACCCGCTGCGTCGCGCGGATGGTGCGCGGGTCACGCCAATGTGTGATCCCAGCAGAAACAGAAGTTACTTCACCCACACCAGCACCTGGACGGGGCCTGACACCGTGCTGCGAAGCGATGGCGTATCCGATATCACCAGTCGAGGAGACTGCTTGGCTGCCGGCCTGCCAGTTTCTGGATTACCAACTGGTTCATCGACACACCCTGTTCGGCGGCCTCGACGGCGAGGCGCGCGTGCAGCGCGGGTGAGGTCCTGACCACGAACGTGCCGCTGTATTTGCGTTCGGTCAGTGGTGCGGGCACCTCGTCCCCGGCTGCTTGCCTCTCGGCGATCACCTCGTCGACGGCTTGCTCGATGGCGGCAATCGCTTCCCTTAGGGTCGGCGCCCACCGGGACAACCGTGGGAACTCCAGGCAGCGTCCCGCGTATTCGCCGTGCTCAGGCCACCATTCAGCACGATAGGTGTAGTGATTCATAGCGGAGTGATATCACATCCGACATCGTATTGGCGGAGATCGTGCCCGCCCTCCCAGAGATTCACGAGGCTGCTGGGGCTGGTGAGACTAGCCGCGCGCCATCGCCTCAAGTCTGCGGATCCGGTCGGCGATCGGCGGGTGTGTCGAAAACAGCGAGCCGATCCGCTCGCCGGCACGGAACGGGTTGGCGATCATCAAATGGGCCTGGCTGGCCAGCTGCGGCTCCGGCGGCAGCGGAGCCGCTTGGACGCCGGCCGAGATCTTGCGCAGCGCCGACGCCAGCGCCAGCGGGTCGCCGGTCAAAACCGCACCCGACTCATCGGCCTGGTATTCGCGCGAACGCGAAACCGCCAGCCGCACCACCGTCGCCGCGATCGGTCCCAGCAGCGAAACAAGGAGTAGCGCAAAGGGATTCCCGCCTTCGCGGTTGTTTCCGCCGACCATCCCGGCGAACATGGCCATGTTGGCCAGTGCGGTGATCACCGACGCCATCGCGCCGGCGACACAGGAGATCAAAATGTCACGGTTGTACACGTGCGACAGCTCGTGGCCCAGCACGGCGCGCAGCTCCCGTTCATTGAGGATTTGCAGGATGCCGCTGGTACAGCACACCGCAGCGTTGCGGGGGTTGCGGCCGGTGGCAAATGCGTTGGGCGCGTTGGTGTCACTGATGTACAGCCGCGGCATAGGCTGATGCGCGGCGGTGGCCAGTTCGCGCACGATCCGATACATCGCCGGGGCCTGCACTTCCGAGACCGGCTGCGCGTGCATCGCCCGCAACGCCAGCTTGTCGCTGTTGTAGTAGGTGTAGACGTTCATCCCCACGGCCAGCAGCACCGCTATCCACAACGCTGTCCTGCCGAACAGCCCCCCGACAAACACAATCAGCGCCGACATGCCGACCAACAGCGCGAACGTCTTGAACCTGTTGGCGTGCGGATGCCAGGTCATCAGTTCCTCCTGCGAAGTCACGGGTACTGCTGATTAAACGCCCACGACGACCGTACGGGTTCCGGGGCTTAACCATGCCGATTGATGGTGTAGTCAACCAACGTTTCCAGGGCCTGTCTCCCGGCGACATCGGGCAGCGCGGCCAGCTCCGCGCGCGCCTGAGCCGCGTAGCGGGCCACGATATCTTTCGCCTTGGCCACCCCCGCCGATGCCCGCAACAGCCGCAGCGCCTCGGCCAGCACGGCGTCGTCGTCGACCGGACCGGTCAGCAGCTGGCGCAACCGCTCGGCGTCGGGCCCGGTTTCCCGCAGCGCGTAGAGCACCGGCAGCGTGTGCACTCCCTCCCGCAGGTCGGTGCCGGGGAGCTTGCCGGACTCGTCGGGGTCGCTGTCGATGTCGATGATGTCGTCGGAAATCTGAAACGCGGTGCCGACGATGCCGCCGAGCCGGCTCAGCCGTTCGATCTGATCGTGGTCAGCACCGGAAAACATCGCACCAAAGCGGCCCGCCGCGCCGATCAGGCAGGCCGTCTTCTCGTGCACCACCCGCAGGTAGTGCTCGATGGCATCCACGCCCTCGGCCGCACCGCGGGTTTCGCGCATCTGGCCGATCACCAGCTGGGCGAAGGTTTCGGCGATCACGCGCACCGCCTCCGGGCCCAGCCGAGACACCAGCCGTGAGGCCGTGGCGAACAAGTAATCGCCCGCGAGGATCGCGATGTTATTGCTCCAGCGGACATTGGCGCTGGGGGCGCCACGGCGAACCTGTGCCTCGTCCATCACGTCGTCGTGATACAGCGTCGCCAGGTGCACCAGCTCGATGACCGCGCCGGCGATGGTCACCTCATGGGCGTCCGGCTGCGGGCCGAGCTGGGCGGACAGCACGGTGAAAAGCGGCCGAAACCGTTTACCGCCGGCCTCGAACAGGTACAACACCGACTCGGCCATCAGCTCGTCGGCGTTGCGCAGCTCGTTTTCCATCAGCTGCTCGATGCGTGCCACACCGTCCCGCACAGCCGCGGCGAAGGCGGTGTCGCCGAAATCGACACCTGCCACCACAGTCGCCGGAGTTCCCACCCGACCAACATACTGGTGAAGGTGGACACCGGAGCCGACGTGGTGGTGGTGGGCGCCGGGCCGGCCGGGTCGGCGGCGGCGGCCTGGGCCGCCCGGGCCGGACGCGATGTGCTCGTCATCGACTCGGCGAGTTTTCCGCGCGACAAAGCCTGCGGCGACGGGCTGACCCCGCGTGCGGTGACCGAGCTGAAGCGGCTGGGACTGGGTGAGTGGCTAAAGACCCGCATCCAGCACCGGGGTTTGACGATGAGCGGATTCGGTGGCGAGGTGCAGGTGCACTGGCCCGGCCCGTCGTTTCCGTCGACCGGCAGCGCGGTCGCCCGCGTCGAGCTGGACGAGCGAATCCGCACAGTCGCCGAGGACTCCGGCGCACGAATGTTGTTAGGTGTCAAAGCTGTTGGCGTGAACCATGATTCGACCGGACGAGTGGTGTCGGTGGTGCTCGCCGACGGCAGCGAGATCGGTTGCGGGGCACTGATCGTCGCCGACGGAGCGCGCTCGTCGCTGGGGCGCAAACTGGGCCGGCGCTGGCATCAGGAGACGGTGTACGGTGTCGCCGCGCGCGGATATCTGTCGTCGCCGCGCGCCGACGAACCGTGGCTGACTTCGCATGTGGAATTGCGCTCTCCGGACGGCGCAATACTGCCTGGCTATGGCTGGATTTTTCCGCTGGGCAATCACCAGGTGAACATCGGTGTGGGGGCGTTGTCGACCGCAAAACGGCCCGCCGAGCTGGCGCTGCGACCGCTGATCTGCGACTACGCCAAGCTGCGCCGCGACGAGTGGGGGTTCACCGAAACGCCCAGGGCGATCTCGTCGGCACTGCTGCCGATGGGCGGTGCGGTGACACGTGTGGCCGGGCCGAACTGGATGCTGATCGGTGACGCCGCGGCCTGCGTCAACCCGCTCAACGGCGAAGGCATCGACTACGGCCTGGAGGGCGGGCGGCTGGCCGTGGAACTGCTGGGTTCCCCGGACCTGTCGCGGGCCTGGCCGGCGGTGCTGCAACACCACTACGGGCGCGCGTTTTCGGTGGGCCGGCGGCTGGCGTTATTGCTGACGTTCCCGCGGTTCTTACCGGCAACCGGCCCGGTCGCGATGCGCTCGGCGACAGTGATGAGCATCGCGGTGCGGGTGATGGCCAACCTGGTCACCGACGAGGACGCCGATTGGGTGGCGCGGCTGTGGCGCGGCGGCGGGCGGGCCTCGCAGCTACTCGATCACCGCCCGCCGTTCACGTAGGGGTACTATCCAGCCTATGAAACTCACGGCGCTGCTGGCAGGAATCCTCGCCGCTACCGGAATCAGCCTGGCCGCGCCGGCGGACGCCGACGATTACGACACCCAGTTCATGCAGCAGATCCACACCTTCGGCATCTACGGCCCCCAGGACTACGATGCGTGGCTGGCCAAGATCGCCTGTGACCGGCTGGGTAAGGGTGTGGACGCGAACGCCTATCAATCGGCGACATTTCTGCAGCGCAATCTCCCCAGGGGTACTACTCAGGCCCAGTCGTTCCAATTCCTCGGCGCCGCTATCGGCCACTACTGCCCGGAACTGGCGCCCCGGCTGCAGGAAGTCGGGGTCCAGCACGGCTGAGGCCCGGTTGGGCGGCCGCGCATGCCGACGCATACCGGTCGCAAACCGGTGTGGTCATCGTCAACGGTGTGGTTTATCGCCGCTATGCACGGCGACGATGCCGCCGGTCAGGTTGCGCCACCGCACCCCCGACCAGCCGGCCCCGGCAATCATCTCGGCCAGCGCGGCCTGGTCGGGCCAGGCTCTGATCGACTCGGCAAGGTAGACATAGGCTTCCGGGTTGCTGGAAACCGCGCGGGCCACCCGCGGCAGCGCCCGCATGAGGTACTGCTTGTAGAGCGTGGCGATCACTGGCCGGGTCGGCGTGGAGAATTCGCACACCACCAGGCGGCCGCCGGGCCGGGTGACGCGGGCCATTTCGCGCAGGCCGGCCACCGGCTCGGCCAGGTTGCGCAGCCCAAAGCTGATGGTGACCGCGTCGAAGACCCCGTCAGCAAACGGCAGCCGGGTCGCATCACCGGCGACCTTCGGGACGTAGCGGGCCGCGCCGGCGGCGAGCATGCCCACCGAGAAATCCACGGCCACGCACCACGCCCCGGATTTGGCCAGCTCCACCGTCGACACAGCCGTGCCCGCGGCGAGGTCCAGCACCTTGTCCCCGGACGACACCGGCAGCGCTAACCGGGTGGCGCGTCGCCAGTAGCGGTCCCGGCCGAGTGAGAGCACGGTGTTGGTCAGGTCGTAGCGGCGCGCGACGGCGTCGAACATCGACGCCACCGCATCAGGATCCTTGTTGAGGGCCGCCCGACTCACAACGCCGACGCTACCGTTCAGGCGGCCACGGCGCGCGGCCTCCCCCGCACCGCCTCGTAGTGGCCCAGCAACTCCTCGCAGATGGCCGGCCAGCCGCGGTGCAGCACACTGCGCCGTGCTGCCGGTGAGTAGCGCGGCCGTTGGTCGATCAGATGGGCCACGGCGGTGAGCAACCGGGTTTCGAACTCGTCGACAGGCAGCAACAATCCGGTGCGATACGACATCACCAGGTCGCGTGGGCCGCCGGCGTCGGGGGCGATCACCGGCAGCCCCGACGCCAGCGCTTCTTGCACGACCTGACCGAACGTCTCGTGTTCGCCGGGATGCACGAAGACGTCCATGCTGGCGTACGCCGCGGCGAGCTCGTCGCCGTACAGCGGGCCGGTGAAAACAGCTGTGGGCATTGCAGATTGCAGCTTGGCGCGGTCGATGCCATCACCGACGATCACGAGCTGGACGGTGTCGCTGCGGGCCAGCGCTGCCAGGCGGTCGACATGCTTCTCCGGTGCCAGCCGCCCCACAAAACCGACGATCGGTTTGCCGTCCGGCGACCACCGCCGCCGCAGCGCCGGGTCGCGCGCCGACGGTGTGAACCGCAGCACGTCAACACCGCGCGCCCATCGATACACACGGGGAATGCCATGGGCTGCAAGGCTTTCCATCGACGCGGTTGACGGCGCCAGGGTGCGGTCAGCGCGGCTGTGCAGATGGCGAAGCCATGCCCACACCGCCCGCGACGCGATCCCCGCACCGTAGCTGGGCGCGAAACCCGCGACGTCAGTCTGGAAGACCGCCACCGTCGGCACCCCGAGGCGGCGCGCGGCACATAGGCCGCCGTAACCGAGCAGGGCCGGCGATGCCAGATGCATGACGTCCGGTGCGAACCCGCGAAGTACGCGCACCAGCCGGGGCGTCGGCACACCAAGCGGCAAGGTGGTCACCTTCGGGAACATCCGCGACGGTACGCGGTGCACCCGCACACCGTCGTGAAGCCGCTCGGCGCGGGGCTGACCCGGCGGGGTGTCGGGCGCGACGACAAGGGCTTCATGACCGGTGCGGCGCAGATGCTCGAGCACCCGCACGACCGAGTTGCTGACGCCGTTGACGTAGGGGAGAAACGACTCGGCGACGATCACGACGCGCACAACACCAGGGTGTCAGCGGCGGCTGTCGACGAGGTTGCCGACGGGCATACGGCACGCGAAATCTCGGGGCGCGCCCCGCGCAAACCATCTCAGCCGGTGCGGCCCAACCGTTTTTCGATCAGCGCCACGCCCACCAGCACCACCCCGGCGACCAGCCAGCCCACCACCGCGACGGAGCCGGCCGGGATGATCGCCAGTTTGGCGTTGCGGTGCTGCACCCGCACCAGATTGGGGTCGTTTTTGTCGTACTCCACGTAAATGCGCATGCCCGTTGCTAATTCGGACGGATACAACACACCCAGCTCGGGCCGATAGGTGATGCGGTCGGGTGTGACGAACTCGATGGTGGAACGCCGCGGGCCGGCGCTGAGCACCTCGGCCTGCGCGACGCCCATATTGTTTTCGATGGCCAGGTCGTTGCGCCAGGCGCCGGCCACCAACAGCACCGACTGCAGCGTGACCAGACCTGCCGCGATCAGCACGCCGATTCGCACCCACCGCAGGACGCGCCGTGCCCGGGTTTGCGGAGCATTGCCGTCAGACCCGTACACCAGGGTGCGCCAGAAGGCTTTTAGCGCCGTACCCGAATTCATAGCGCAGCCTTGATGGCAGCATGCAGCTGGCGCAGCGAGGACCGGTCTGCTTTGACTTCCAAGACCCGCATCCCGCTAAAGGGTTCGTCGAGGGCGGCGCCCAGTTCCCCGACCTCGATCTGGCGGCTTTCCACATGGTATGCGCGGCACAGTGCGCCCACGTCGACATCGTGCGGGGTGCCGAAAATGCGTGCGGACACATCGGAAAACCGCGGGTCGCCTTGTTCGAGCAGTTCGAAGATTCCCCCGCCGTTGTCGTTGGACACCACAATCGTCAGGTGCGCCGGAACCGGTTCGGTGGGGCCGATCAACAGCCCGGAACTGTCGTGCACGAATGTCAGGTCGCCGATCAGCGCGATGGTGCGCGCCGGAGACGCCGCGGGATTTCCCGTGCGTTCGTGGGCGAGTGCCGCACCGATCGCGGTGGACACGGTGCCGTCGATCCCGGCGACGCCGCGGTTGGAGCGCACCTTGATGCCGTGCGGGTTGAGCCCGACCAGCGCCGCGTCGCGCACCGGGTTGGACGCGCCCAGCACCAGCTGATCACCGGGCCGCAGCGCCTCGGCCACCGCGGCGGCCACGTGCAGGCCGGTGGTCAACGGGTGCGCCTTGAGCTGGCTGCGCACGGCGGCGAGGGCGTGCCGGTGCAGTTCCGCGCACCGGTGCAGCCACGCCGGGTTGGGGGTTCCCGTGGTCACCGCCCGGGTGCCGGTGGCCTGCGAATTGCCTGACACATCCGGCCAGCGCGGCCCGGTGGTCAGCGCATACACCGGCACCGACGGGTCGGCCAGCAGCGCTTCCACCGGGCGGTGCAGGGTGGGCCGGCCCAGCATGATCACCTGCTGCGGGTGCAGCAGCGGCAACACCCAGGGATGCAGCGGGTTTTGCGCCGGCGGCGCGGTGGGCTCGGCGACGGTCGGCAGCCCCGCGAGGGCGGGGTGCACACCGGCGCCGTGCCCGGCGATCACGACGGTGTCGCGGGAGAGGTCGATCTCGAGCGGCTGGTCGAAGCTGACCGGCGGCGTGTAGGTCCACGGCCTGCCGCCCGGCCGGCCCGCCGGGGTGGGAACACCGCCCGGCTCAGGTTCCGGCTCGGGGACCAGCGGCTCTCGCAACGGGATGTCGAAGTGCACCGGGCCGGCGTTGGCGGTGCGCGCACCGGTGGCGGCCACCAACACCCGGCAGGTTGCCGAGCGCCAGGTCGCGTTGAGCGCATCGAGACGCTCGGGGGCGTCTTCGGCCAGACCCAGGCTGATGGTGGCGCGGACCTGGGTGCCGAAATAGCCCAGCTGCTCCATGGTCTGGTTGGCTCCGGTGCCCAGCAGTTCGTAGGGCCGGTTGGCCGATAACACGATCAGCGGCACTCGCGCGTAGTTGGCTTCCACAACGGCAGGACCCAGGTTGGCCACCGCGGTGCCCGATGTCATCGCGACACAGACCGGTGCGCCGGCGCCGATCGCCAGCCCGATGGCCAGATAACCGGCGGTGCGCTCGTCGATACGCACATGCAGCCGGATCCGCCCGGCCCGGTCGGCGTCCTGCAAGGCGAAGGCCAGCGGGGCGTTACGCGACCCGGGGCACAGCACCACATCCCGCACCCCGCCACGGATCAGTTCGTCGACGACGACACGCGCCTGTGTGGTGGACGGGTTCACGTGTACAGCGTGGCACACCCCCGGCGGCGATGCGGGCCGCGGAGCGGCCCGCGGGCGAGTGGTTTCACACCCGCACGTCGGCGAAGAACTGCAGCGCAGCGGTGTTGACAGCTTCCGGCCGCTCCACAAAACCGAGGTGGCCGGCGTCGGGGATCTGCAGGTAGCGCCCATTGGGCAGCGCGTCGGCGACCTCGCGGCTCAGATGCGGCGGGGTGAGCACATCATCGGCGAACCCGATCACCAGCGCCGGCGCGGTGATCGCCCGGTAGGCCAGCAGCCGGTTGGTCCGCGGTGTGACGTCGAGTTGGCAGCGCAGTCCCGGGGTGGATTTGACCGGCCACATGGTGAACATCGCGATCCAGTCGGCGACCGCTGCGTCATCGTTCAAGGTTTTGGGTGAAAAGCTTTCCAGGAGACGCACTTTCGCATGATATGAGTTCGGCAGTTGCACATCCGAGTCGGACAGGTCGACTTCGGCGGTGCGGAAGAACTCGCGAGTGCGGTCCAAACGTCCGCGGGTGGCCATCAGCACGGCGGCGCTGACCAGGTCGGGCCGGGCAAGCATGAGCTCCTGGGCGATGAACGCCCCCATCGACGCCCCGACGATGCGCGCCGGGGCCGCATCCAGGGTTTCGATCAACGCCGCAGTGTCGGTGACCATGGTCTGCGTCGTAAAACCCACCGCGTTTTCGGTGGCCCCCACCCCGCGGTTGTCGAAGGTGATGACGCGGTATCCAGCGGCCAGGAACGCCGGAACCTGATACAGATGCCAGGTGCGTCCCATGCCGCCGCTGCCGGCGATGAAAACAACGGGCTCACCGGTTCCGCGGTCGTCATAAGCCAAGTTGATCACGTGCACGAAGGTACCGGGCCGCAGTCTCGGCTGGCGGACCGGTGTGGGGCCTCGGTTCGGGGTGGCACACCCTGGTCAGCGAGCCAGCAACGGATAGCAGGCTGTGACCCGCTCGATCCACCACCGGCGGCGGTGCGCCGGTGCGGCCAGCTTCTGGAGCCGCCCCGGGTCGGGTGTCACCGGGGCGACCGGCAGATAACCGTCGACCGGGACGCGGGGTTGGGCCACGTCGTCGAGGAATAACCCGCCGGTACCCAGCCCGCAGGCGTGGTGCAGCTCCGGCAGCGCGGCGGCTGCGGCCAGCCCGGCGGCGATTCCGACCGCCGAATCGAGTGCGCTGGAGATTACCACCGGGATATCAATCTGCGCGGCGATCGTCAGCAACGCCGAAATCCCCCCCAGCGGGGCGACTTTCAGCACTGCGATGTCGGCAGCGTGCGCGCGGACCACCTGCAGGGGGTCGGCGGCTTTGCGGATGCTTTCGTCGGCGGCGACCGGGACGTCGACGCGGCGGCGCACTTCGGCGAGCTGCTCGACGCTGCGGCAGGGTTGTTCGAGGTACTCCAGCGGCCCGGTCGCGGTGAGCGCACGCGCGGCCTCGACCGCCTGCGCGACGCTCCAGCCGCCGTTGGCGTCGACCCGGACCGTGCGGATCGACGCGCGCACAGCCTCGACGCGGGCGACATCGTCGGCCAGCCGCTGCCCGGGTTCAGCGACTTTGACCTTGGCGGTGTGCGCGCCCGGGAAACGGGCCAGCACATCGGGCACCTGGGCGGCGGGAACCGCCGGGACCGTGGCGTTGATGGGAATACGGTCGCGTCGGGTCAGGGGCGGCTCGCGGTAGGCCGATTCGATCGCGGAGGCGAGCCACGCCGCGGCCTCGCCCGGCCCGTATTCAAGGAAGGCGCCGAATTCACCCCACCCGGCCGGGCCCTCGATCAGGGCCAGCTCCCGCGTGGTGATACCGCGGAAGCGCAGCCGCATCGGCAACGCCACGATGTGCAGCCGGTCCAGAATGTCGTCGAGCGGGGGTATCACCGCGGGAATGCGGATCCGCTGGGCTCTTTCTGCAACACGTTCTAATCTTGCCTGCATGAATGACGAGCTGCTGCGTAACCCCACCCACAACGGTCACCTGCTGGTCGGCGCGCTCAAGCGCCACCGCGACAAGCCGGTGCTGTTCCTCGGCGAGACCACGCTGACCGGCGGCCAGCTGGCCGACAAGATCAGCCAGTACATCCAGGCGTTCGAGGCGCTGGGTGCGGGTACCGGCGCGTCGGTGGGCCTGCTCTCGCTCAACCGTCCCGAGGTTTTGATGATCATCGGCGCCGGGCAGACGCAGGGCTACCGGCGCACCGCGCTTCATCCGCTCGGCTCACTCGACGACCATGCCTACGTGCTGTCCGACGCCGGGATCAGCTCGCTGATCATCGATCCCAACCCGATGTTCGTCGAGCGCGCGCTGCGGCTGCTGGAGCGGGTGGACTCGCTCAAGCAGATCCTGACCATCGGCCCGGTGCCCGCGGAGCTCAAACACGTGGCCACAGACCTGTCGGCCGAGGCCGACAAGTACCAGCCGAAGCCGATCGTGCCCGCCGAGCTGGCCCCCGACCACATTGTCGGGCTGACCTATACCGGTGGCACCACCGGCAAACCCAAAGGCGTCATCGGCACCGCCCAGTGCATCTCCACCATGACCATGATCCAGCTCGCGGAATGGGAATGGCCGGAGCGGCCGCGGTTTTTGATGATCACGCCGCTCTCGCATGCCGGGGCGGCGTATTTCCTGCCGACGTTGGTCAAGGGCGGGGAGATGTACGTGCTGCCCCGGTTCGATCCCGCTGAAGTGCTGAAAACAATTGAGGAAAAACGGATCACGGCAACGTTTGTGGTGCCGTCGATGCTGTACGCGCTGTTGGATCACCCCGATTCGCACACCCGCGACCTGTCCTCGCTGGAGACCGTCTACTACGGGGCTTCCGCGATCAACCCGGTGCGCCTGAGCGAGGCGATCCAGCGGTTCGGCAAGATCTTCGCGCAGAACTACGGGCAGTCCGAGGCGCCGATGGCCATCTCCTACCTGGCCAAAGGTGATCACGACGACAAGCGGTTGACGTCGTGCGGGCGCCCGACGCTGTTCTGCCGCACCGCGCTGCTCGGCACCGACGGTAAGCCGGTGCCGCAAGGCGAGGTGGGTGAAATCTGTGTCAGCGGACCACTTTTGGCCGGCGGCTACTGGAATTTGCCGGAGGAGACGTCGCAGACTTTTAAAGACGGCTGGCTGCACACCGGTGATCTGGCCCGCGAGGACGAGGACGGTTTCTACTACATCGTCGACCGGGTCAAGGACATGATCGTCACCGGCGGGTTCAACGTGTTCCCCCGCGAGGTCGAAGACGTCGTCGCCGAGCACCCGGCCGTCGCGCAGGTGTGTGTGGTCGGGGCACCCGACGAGAAGTGGGGCGAGGCGGTGACCGCGGTGGTGGTGCTGCGCCCCGACGCGCCCCGCGACGACGCTGCGATCGCCGCCATGACCGCCGAGATCCAGGCCGCGGTCAAGGAACGCAAGGGCTCGGTGCAGTCGCCCAAGCGGGTCGTGGTCGTCGACTCGCTGCCGGTGACCGGGCTGGGCAAACCGGACAAGAAGGCCGTGCGCGCCCGGTTCTGGGAGGGTGCCGAGCGGGCCGTCGGCTAGCCGGGCGGCGCGAGTAGACGCAAGAGGACCCGAAACGGCGGGTTTTGGGGTGCGTTCGCGTCTGCCCGGCGGGAGGGCGGGCGGCAAGGGTAGCGTCACAGCCGTGTCCGACAATCAGCGCATCAGGCCGCCGTGACCCGCGGGCGACGTTCTGAGCGGGTGCGGATTGCGGAGTTGTCCGCCGACGAGGCGCGTCCGCTGCTACGGGCATGGCCCAGCCAGGTCCCGACCGGTGTGGGCTTCATGAAGCGCTCCGGCCTGGTCAAGGATGGCCGTCCGGAAGAATTCGAGGCATTGGCCGGGCGCTGCGCGGTGTTCCTCCTGGAGCCGTTGGGAGACGAAAAGTATTGACCGCCAACCCATTTAACCCAGACATTTGGCGGCCCGTCGACGGGTTCGCCGACCTGACCGATATCACCTATCACCGCCACGTCACCGACCCCACGGTGCGGGTGGCGTTCAACCGGCCCGAGGTACGCAACGCGTTCCGCCCGCACACCGTCGACGAGCTCTACCGCGCACTCGACCACGCGCGCATGTCCACCGATATCGGCGTGGTGTTGCTGACCGGAAACGGGCCCTCGCCGAAAGACGGCGGCTGGGCGTTCTGCTCCGGGGGCGATCAGCGCATCCGCGGGCGCACCGGTTATCAGTACGCCTCCGGGGAAACCGCCGACACCGTCGACCCGGCGCGCGTCGGCCGGCTGCACATCCTGGAGGTGCAGCGGCTGATCCGGTTCATGCCCAAGGTGGTCATCTGCCTGGTCAACGGGTGGGCGGCCGGCGGCGGGCACAGCCTGCACGTGGTGTGCGACCTCACCCTGGCCAGCCGCGAGCACGCCCGCTTCAAGCAGACCGACGCCGATGTCGGAAGTTTCGACGGAGGCTACGGGTCGGCATATTTGGCGCGGCAGGTGGGCCAGAAGTTCGCCCGCGAAATCTTCTTCCTGGGCCGGCCGTATACCGCGGAAGAGATGCACCGCATGGGGGCGGTCAACGCCGTCGTCGACCACGCCGAGCTGGAGACCGCGGGCCTACAGTGGGCAGCGGCCATCAACGCCAAATCACCGCAGGCACAACGGATGTTGAAGTATGCGTTCAACCTGCTCGACGACGGCCTGGTGGGCCAGCAGCTGTTCGCCGGGGAGGCCACCCGGCTGGCGTACATGACCGACGAGGCCGTCGAGGGCCGCGACGCGTTCCTGCAAAAACGCGCCCCCGACTGGAGCCGGTTCCCGCGCTACTTCTGAGGGGCGGCAGCACGGCCACCCTCTACACTCGCCAGCTGTGAGCAAAAGCCCTCTTCGCCGGTTCGCCGAGCAGATCGCCCTGGCCGGCATGCGGCCTCCGGTGGCGCCGCAGCTGCTGCTTCACCGGCCCGCGGCCAAACCCGTGAACCTGGCGGGCAAACGCGTCCTGCTCACCGGGGCCTCATCGGGTATCGGGGAGGCGGCCGCTGAACGGTTCGCCGAGCAGGGCACCACCGTCGTCGCCGTCGCCCGTCGTCAAGACCTCTTGGATGCGGTGGTGCAGCGGATCAGCAGGGCAGGCGGCACGGCGCTGGCGATCCCGTGCGATCTGTCGGATCTGGATGCGGTCGACGCCCTGGTCGCCGATGTGGAGCGACGCCTGGGCGGGGTGGACATCCTGGTCAACAACGCCGGCCGCTCGATCCGGCGGCCACTGGCCGAGTCGCTGCAGCGCTGGCACGACGTCGAGCGCACCATGGTGCTCAACTACTACGCCCCGCTGCGGCTCATCCGCGGCATCGCGCCCGGAATGCTTGAGCGCGGCGACGGCCACATCATCAATGTCGCCACCTGGGGTGTGCTCAGTGAGGCGTCGCCGTTGTTCTCGGTGTACAACGCCTCCAAAGCAGCGTTGTCCGCGGTCAGCCGGGTTATCGAAACAGAGTGGGGCACAAAGGGAGTGCATTCGACAACGCTGTACTATCCGCTGGTGGCCACCCCGATGATCGCCCCGACCAAAGCCTACGACGGGATGCCCGCGTTGACGGCCCGCGAGGCCGCCGACTGGATGGTCACAGCCGCCCGCAGCCGGCCGGTGCGGATCGCGCCGCGGGTCGCGGTGGCGGTCAACGCCCTCGACAGCGTCGGCCCCAGGTGGGTCAACGCGCTGATGCAGCGGCGCAGCAGTAAGCTCAGCAGCTGAGGGGCTTCGACGCCCGAGCGCCCCGTGATAGACACGAGGGTATGGAAATCCTGGCCAGCCGGATGCTTTTGCGCCCGACAGACTATCAGCGCTCACTCAGCTTCTATCGCGACCAGATCCGGTTGGCGATCGCGCGCGAATACGGCAAGGGCACAGTGTTTTTCGCGGGGCAGTCGCTTCTGGAGTTAGCCGGTTACAGTGCACCGGACCACTCGCACGGGCCGTTTCCCGGTGCGCTGTGGCTGCAGGTGCGTGATCTGCGCGCCACCCAGGCCGAACTGGAAAGCCGGGGGGTGTCCATCGCCCGCGAGGCCCGTCGTGAACCGTGGGGCCTGCATGAGATGCACGTGACCGATCCCGACGGGCTGACGCTGATCTTCGTCGAGGTGCCGCGAGACCACCCGCTGCGCCGCGACCTGCGCAAAGCAGATGACATGCCAAGTGAACCGCAGTCGAACAGCTAGCGACAAGGCCGGCCAAACCCGGGTTTCCCCGTGCGATCGTTAGACAATACCCAAGCCCCGCAACGAGAATTGCCGCCGTGACCCTTCAGTTGTTCCTCCTCATCATCGTGGTGATCACCGCGCTTGCCTTCGACTTCACCAACGGTTTCCACGACACCGCCAACGCGATGGCCACCTCCATCGCCAGCGGCGCGCTCAGCCCCCGGTCCGCGGTGACACTCTCGGCAGCACTGAACCTGCTGGGTGCCTTCCTGTCCACGACGATCGCGGCGACCATCGCCAAAGACCTGGTCAACGGGCACCTGGTGACGCTGGAACTGGTGTTCGCCGGGCTGGTCGGAGGGATCGTCTGGAATCTGCTGACCTGGTTAGGGGGTATCCCCTCCAGTTCCTCGCACGCGCTGATCGGCGGTGTTGTCGGCGCCATGATCGCAGCGGTGGGCGGGCACGGGGTGATCTGGAGCGGGCTGGTGTCTAAGGTGATCGTGCCCGCCGGGGTGTCGGTGCTGACCGCCATCCTGATCGGCGGTATCGGCACCTGGCTGGTGTACCGATTCAGCCGCGGGATCCCCGAGAAACGCACCGAACAAGGCTTCCGGCGGGGCCAGATCGGCTCGTCCGCGCTGGTTTCCCTGGCCCACGGCACCAACGACGCGCAAAAGACCATGGGTATCATTTTCATGGCGCTGATCTCTTATGGCGCAGTCAGCAAAACCGCCACCTTGCCGCCGCTGTGGGTGATCGTGTGCTGCGCGCTGGCTATGGCAGCGGGCACCTATGCCGGCGGCTGGCGGATCATTCGCACCCTGGGAAAGGGCCTGGTCGAGATCAAACCGCCGCAGGGCATGGCCGCCGAATCATCGTCGGCTGCAGTGATTTTGCTTTCCGCGCACTTCGGCTATGCGCTGTCCACCACGCAGGTCGTGACCGGATCCGTGCTGGGCAGCGGGGTGGGCAAGCCCGGCGCTCAGGTGCGCTGGGGGGTAGGTGGGCGGATGGCGACCGCCTGGCTGTTCACGCTCCCGCTGGCCGGGTTGGTTGGCGCGCTCACCTACGTGGTGGTCCATACCCTCGGCGGCTACCTGGGTGCGCTCATCGGCTTCGCCCTGCTGGTGGCGACATCGCTGGCCATCTGGCTGCAATCCCGCACAACGCGCATCGACCACACCAACGTCAACGCCGACTGGGAAGGCAGCCTGACCGCCGGACTCGAGCCGACGGTCACCGCTCCCGGTATCACCGCCCAGCCCGCCGATGAGAGCCCCACTATCGCGGCCCCATGAGCACCTGGTTCAACTACACCGCGACATTGAAGATCCTCGTCTTCGGTGTGCTGGTCGGTGCCCTGCTGCCGGCGCTGTTCGCGCTTGGGGTCCGGTTGCATGCCGCCGGTAGCGGCGTGGCCGGCGATGACACCGCCCGCAAACGGCCGGCGCTCACGGTGCTCAGCTGGGCCATCTTCGGGCTGGTGCTGGTGGCAGTGGTCTTCGGTGTGCTGTTCATCGCCCGCGATTTCATCGCGCACCACACCGGCTGGTTCATCCTCGGCACCAAGGCCCACTAGCGGCACACTAGCATCGCATCAGCAGCACCTACTGACGATGACCGCAGCTCCGCGGGGAAGTCGAGCCAGCGTGAACCGATTCCTCAACTCGGTTGTGGCGTGGTTGCGCGCGGGTTATCCCGAGGGTGTTCCGCCGACCGACTACATCCCCCTGCTCGCGCTGCTGGCTCGCCGGCTGACCAACGACGAGGTCAAAGCGGTAGCCCACGAACTGATGCAGCGAGCCGACGTCGATGATATCGACATCGGCGTGCTGATCACCCAGTTCACCGATGAACTGCCGTCACCGGAGGATGTCGAGAGAGTGCGAGAACGATTGGCCGCCAAGGGTTGGCCCCCTGACGACCGCGACAGCGAGGACTCCACATAGCCGTTTTAGGCGCGCTTGCCGTCCCGCCGGGTTCCGCCGCGCGGGTGCTGCTGCCCGCCCTGGAACGAATCCTGGCCGGCCGGGATCCCGGGGTCGTCCTCGTGCCGGGCCACGACGATCGCCGATCCGCTTTGCTGACCAGCACGTTGCGGGTGGGTGAGCCGATCGACGACGAGATCGCCTTGGTGGTGGCCACCTCGGGAACCACCGGGACCCCCAAGGGAGCGCAGCTGAGCGCCGCGGCGCTGACCGCCAGCGCGACGGCCACCCACACCCGGCTCGGCGGGCCGGGCGGTTGGCTGCTGGCGCTGCCGCCGTATCACATCGCCGGTGCCCAGGTGCTGGTGCGAAGCGTGCTGGCCGGCACCGCCCCGGTCGAGCTTGACGTGACGAAAGGGTTCGACATCACTGAATTACCTTCAGCGATAAGGAAGCTGGGTTCCGGTAGGCGGTACGCATCGCTGGTGGCCGCCCAGCTGGCCAAGGCGCTGACTGATCCCGCGGCGACGGCCGCGCTGGGTGAATTGGACGCCGTGCTGATCGGCGGGGGACCAGCCCCGCGCCCGGTGCTGGAGGCCGCCGCGGCCGTGGGCATCCGCGTGGTGCACACGTACGGGATGAGCGAAACCGCAGGCGGTTGCGTCTACGACGGGATCCCGCTCGAGGGAGTGCGGCTCCGCATCGAATCCGGTGACCGAATCGTGATCGGGGGCCCAACCCTGGCCCGGGGCTACCGCAACCCGGTGCACCCCGACCCGTTCGCCGAACCGGGCTGGTTTTACACCGACGACCTCGGCAGCGTCGACGCCTCCGGGCAGCTGACCGTGCTGGGGCGCGCCGACGAGGCGATCAGCACCGGCGGGCTGACGGTGCTCCCACACCCGGTCGAGGCCGCGCTGTCCACCCATCCTGCGGTCGCCGACTGTGCGGTCTTCGGGGTCGCCGACGAGCGGCTGGGCCAGCGGGTCGTGGCTGCGGTGGTGCCCCGCGACGGGTGCCGCCCGCCGACACTGGAGATGCTGCGGGCACACGTCGGGCGCACCCTGGACGCCACCGCCGCGCCGCGTGAGCTGCACATCGTCGACTCGCTTCCCCGGCGCGGTATCGGCAAGCTGGACCGTGACGCGTTGGGGCGCCGCTTCGGCGCCCACACCTGAGACCGTGGCGTTCGGCCACCAATACGCTGGCCGTCGTGAAAGTCGGCCGCCACGAGACCATCGCGGTCGCAACCGGGTTGGTGCTGGTCGCGGCCGCGTTCATCCTGCCCCGCCTGCGGTGGGGTGTCCCGCCGCTGCGCAACTCCGCACCCGAGCGCTTCGCCACGCACGCCGGCTCCGCGCCGATCTTCGGCTGGTGGGAAGTCCACGCCGGCTGGGGCACCGGCCCGGCGATTCTTATCGCGCTGGCCGCGGTGGTGTGGGGGCCGCCCATCGCCGCACGGCTTTCCTGGCGCACCTTGACGCTGCTCACCTGGGCGACCAGCTGCGCGTGGGCGTTTTCGCTGGCGATGATCGACGGCTGGCAGCGCGGCTTCGCCGGCCGGTTGACCACCAAAGACGAGTACCTGGGGCAGGTGCCGAGCATCACCGACATTCCCGACGCCGTGCGCACATTTTCCAGCCGTATTCGCGACTTCCAGCCCAATTCCTGGGTCACCCATGTGTCCGGCCACCCGCCTGGGGCGCTGCTGACATTTGTGTGGCTGGACCGGTTGGGCCTGCGCGGCGGCGCCTGGGCCGGGCTGCTGTGCCTGGTTGTCGGCTCGAGCGCGGCGGCGGCGGTCGTGATCACCGTGCGGGCGATAGCCGGGGCAGCGATGGCGCGGCGGGCGGCGCCGTTCGTCGCGGTGGCCCCGACGGCGATCTGGGTGGCGGTGTCGGCCGACGGCTATTTCGCCGGAGTCGCGGCCTGGGGTATCGCACTGCTGGCGGTGGCGGTGCACCGTGCGGTCCGCGTCCCAGCGCTGATAGCGGCCGCCGCGGGCCTGCTGCTGGGTTGGGCGGTCTTTCTCAACTACGGCCTGGTCCTGCTGGCCCCGTTAGCGTTGGCGATCCTGGTGTGCGCCCCTGACTGGCGGCCGGCTCTGCGGGCGGTGGGTCCGGCCACCCTGGCCGCAGCAGCGGTGGCAGCGGCGTTCGCCGCTGCCGGATTCTGGTGGTTCGACGGCTACACCCTTGTGCAACAACGCTATTGGCAGGGAATCGCCAGCGACAGGCCGTTTCAATACTGGGGTTGGGCCAATGTGGCAGCGGTCGTGTGCGCGATCGGGCTGGGCAGTGTCGCGGGCGTGGGCCGGCTATTCGACCTGTCTGCCATCCGCCGCCGCTCCGGTCTGCACCTGCTGCTCGTAGCGGTGCTGGGCGCCATTGCGTTGGCTGACTTGAGCTTGCTCAGCAAGGCTGAGACCGAACGAATCTGGTTGCCGTTCACCATCTGGCTGACAGCGGCGCCCGCGCTGCTCCCCCTACGCTCACACCGACTCTGGCTGGCGCTCAACACCGCCGGCGCGGTGCTGCTCAACAGCATCATCGTGACGAATTGGTAGCCGGGCGGCCGGTGTTCGGTCTCACAGTCCGGCCGCGCGGGCGGCTTGGGCGAAGCGGCTCGCGCCATCGCAGGCGTCACGTACTGCGCCGATATCGGCAACGACATCAAAGTCGGCCAGTTCCGGGGCAAAGGAGACCTCGATACCGTTGCTGCGCAACGCTTTTAACGTAAGCTCCCCGGTGTCGGGCTGCGACATCGGGACAGTGCGCAGGCATTCGGCCATCGTCGGGGCGCGCACGCCCAGCACCCACCAGCCCCCGTCGCGGGCGAACCCGAGCACGGCGGGGGCCGCGCGCAGCTGGCGTGCGCAATCCGCCAGCAGGTCGGCGGTGACCTGCGGTGTGTCCATCCCGATCTGCAGCACCGGATAGCCGTCGGCCGCGTCGGCGTGCGCATTGGCGAGCCGGTCGGCGAAGTCGGTGCCGCGTTGACCGATCACCGTGAAGGACTCGAGCCGCCGACGGATCTCGCCGGCGTTGACGGCCGCGGCCAGTTCTCCCGTGAGCGCCACCACCCGCGTGCTCACGGGGGCGGCGGCCACGGCGTCAAGGGTGTCAAGTAGCGCGGCTGCGGCGATCTCGGCGGCGATCCGGTCTCCGACGGTCGCGGCCAATCTGGTTTTGGCGCGCCCGGGCACCGGTGCTTTAGCCACCACCAGCACCGTCACCGGCAGGTTCACGACATCGCCTTCCAGAAGTCCACGATCGCGACGATGCTGCCGCGCAGCGACCCGCTGACCTTGGACTTGCCCCCGATGCGAGGTCCGTATGCAACGTCGAGTTCGACAACACGCCAGCCGGCCGCGGCAGCACGCACCAGCAGCTCCAGGGGATAGCCCGATCTGCGGTCGGTGACACCGAGATCCAGGAGGGCGTCGCGGTGGGCCACCCGCATGGGCGCGATGTCGTGCACCGGCAGGCCGTAGCGGCTCCGGAGCCGCCAGCTCATCACTGCGGTGCCCAGCCGGGCCACCCCCGGCCAGCGCACCCCGGGCAGCGGGCGCCGCCGGCCGATCACCAGATCGGCGCCGCGGTGAAGTTCGGCCACCAGGCGGGGCAGGTCACCGGCATCCAGTGACCCGTCGGCGTCGATGACCGCCACGATCGGCGTGGTCGCCGCCCGCACTCCGGCATGCACGGCCGCGCCGTACCCGGGCCGCGGTTCGGTCACCACCGTCGCCCCGTGGCGGCGCGCCACCTCGGCGGTGCCGTCGGTGCTGTTGTTGTCCACCACCAGCGCCTGATATCCCGGCGGGATGGCTGCCAGCACCGCCGGCAGCGGCTCCGCCTCGTTAAGACACGGCAACACGACAGTGACCGTATTGTCGGGCATATCACCCGACATTAGACGTTCCGCTGCCCGGGCACTATCAGCGCCCACGCCGCCGTGCTATCCGCGCAGCGGCGCGAACGCGAAGTCGCGCAACCCGTCCCGCGGCCCCACCGCAGCGCGGAAACCCAGGACAGTGGCGGCGCGCCCGGGATCGGCGACGATGTGGCGCACATCGCCGCTGCGATACTGCCCGGTGATGACGGGTGACAGCGTGACCTCCGCCGCGTCGCAGAGGGCGGTGGCAACCTCCAGGATCGAGATCGGTTGCCCAGAGCAGATGTTGAACGCGCTGAAGCCCTCGATGTCGGCCGCCGCTGCCGCGAGGTTGGCCGCGGCGACGTCGCCAACGTGGACGAAATCGCGCATCTGCCCGCCGTCTTCGAAAACCCTTGGTGACTGGCCTTTTTCGATTGCTGAGCGGAAAATGGCGGCCACTCCGGAGTAGGGGGTGTCGCGTGGCATCCCGGGGCCGTAGACGTTGTGGTAACGCAACGCCACCACCGAGCCGCCGGTGGCTTCCGCCCACGCCAGCGCGTAATGTTCCTGCGCGGTCTTGCTGGCCGCGTACAGGCTGCGGGGTCGCAGCGGGGTGTCCTCGTCGACCAACCGCCACCGCACCTCATGCCCGCAGACCGGGCAATGGTGCTCAAAAACACCGGCGTCGAGATCCTGGCGGCGGCGCGGCGCCGGGTCGACGGGGCCGTGCTCGGGGCACTGGTAGCGGCCCTGCCCGTAGACCACCATCGACGACGCCAGCACCAGGCGCCGCACCCCGGCGGCGAACATTTGCGCCAGCAGTACCGAGGTGGCGAAATCATTGTGGCCGCCGTAGGCGGGTGCGTCTGCGGCGTCCACACCCGCGCCCACCATGGCGGCCTGGTGGCACACCAGGTCCACACCAGCCAACAGCGGCGCGAGCGCATCGGCATCGCGGATGTCGAGGCGTCGACAGCCCGCCGGCGCCACCGGGTTTTCGCCATGCGCCACCGGAAGCAGGGCGTCGACGCCGATGACCTCATGCCCCGCGCCTTGCAGTGCCGCGCCCACGTGGGCCCCGATGAAGCCGGCGGCGCCGGTCAGCAGCACTCTCACGGCACGGTGAACGGCAGCTCAACGCCGCTGTGCGACAGACACTGCGTGCAGCTGTGCTGGACGGGGAGCCGCTCGATCGCGGTGCGAACGAGTTTTTTGAACGGTTCGATGTTCTTGCCGAATTCGGTGAACACGTCCACCGCTTTCACCCCGGCCCCAGCCGTCGCACCGGCGTCCAGATCCGTGACCAAAGCGATTGGTGTATAACACATTTCGAGTTCTCGCGCAAGGACAGCCTCGGGGTAGCCTGTCATGTTGATCACAGTGAACCCGGCAGAGGCGAACCACTGGCTTTCCGCGCGGGTGGAAAACCGCGGGCCTTGGACCACCACCAGAGTGCCGCCGTCGACCACGCCCGGCAGGCCGGTGACCGCGGCCCGCAACGTCGGGCAGTACGGGTCGGCGAAACTGACGTGGGCCCCGCCCGAGTCGTAATAGGTATCGGCGCGGCCGTGGGTGCGGTCGACCAGCTGGTCGGGCACCACGATCGTGCCCGGGCCGATCCGCGGAGTCAGGCTGCCCACCGTGCAGGGGGCGAAAACCCGGCGCACTCCCAGCGCGCGCAGCGCCCACATATTGGCTCGGTAGGGCACCAGATGCGCCGGGTATTGATGGTTCGCCCCGTGCCGGGGCACAAAGGCGACTTCGTGATCGCCGACGGCGCCCACCGTGATCGGGGCGCTGGGCCGACCGAACGGGGTGTCCAGGTCGATGCTGCGAGCACCGGTATCGAAGAAGGTGTAGAAGCCACTGCCACCGACCACTGCAATCACCTGCTCATTGTCCGCCATGCGAGGATCGCAGCGTGGCCAGCTTGGCGCAGTGGATCGAGGGCGCGCGCCCGCGAACACTGCCGAACGCGGTAGCCCCGGTGATCGCCGGCACCGGGGCAGCCGCCCGGCTGCACGCGGCGGTGTGGTGGAAGGCGCTGCTGGCGCTCGCTGTCGCGGTGGCGCTTGTCATCGGAGTCAATTTCGCCAACGATTACTCCGACGGTATCCGCGGCACCGACGATAACCGGGCCGGGCCGTTGCGGCTGGTCGGCTCACGCCTGGCGACCCCGCGCGCGGTGCTGGCCGCGGCGCTGATCAGCCTGACGGTGGGCGCGGTGGCCGGGCTGGCGCTGGCGTTGTGCAGCGCACCGTGGCTGCTTCTGGTCGGCGTGATCTGCATCGCCGGGGCCTGGCTGTACACCGGGGGTTCAAAACCTTACGGATACGCCGGATTCGGCGAGGCTGCGGTGTTCGTGTTCTTCGGGTTGATTGCCGTGCTCGGCACCCAATACACCCAGGCGTTGCGGGTCGACGGGGTGGGCGTTTTGACGGCTGTGGCCGCAGGCGCCCTGTCGGCGGCGGTGCTGGTGGCCAATAACCTGCGCGATATCCCCACCGACGCGCAGACCGGCAAACTCACCCTGGCCGTACGGTTGGGCGACACCGGCACGCGGGCATTGTTTCAGGGTTTGCTGACACTCGCCGCGGCACTGACCCTGGTGCTGATGCTGGCAACACCCTGGTGCGCAGCAGGGCTGCTGGCCGCGCCGTGGGCGCTGCGTGCCGTGCGGCCGGTGCGGTCCGGTCGCAGCGGGGGTGAGCTGATCCCGGTGCTGCGCGACACCGGGCTGGCGATGCTGGTCTGGTCGATCGCCGTGGCGGCGGCATTGGCGTTCGCCGGCTAAAATCCGGGCCCACATCCCTACGCAGCGTATGCACCGGCTGGGGCAGGTGCCGAAGATCACACACCGGAATCGAACCGCCCCCCCGGTGAATTGCGGGAGCGGCCGCGTCGGGCCACCACGAGCGTATGATCGTCAGAGTGATCCGCTGAGGCGAGTCATCAGACGAAACGCCCACCGCATTTTCGCTGCCGATCACTCGGGCAGATCCCGGACACGCATTCGTCTTGGGAGCTCACAACGTCGGGCGCTCTACCCAATCTCGCCCGGGTACAAAACTATTGAAGACAACGGCTGACGACAGAGCCACCTGCGGCATACGCGGAGACGGCCGACAGGGCCCCGCAGTCCGGACAGACTCGCCTGCGCGGACCACACCGCAGCGTCCTGCGGGACGAGAACGGAATCGCTGCGAGAAAGGGAATACGAGAAAGGAATACGCGTGAAGAACATCCGCAAAACGCTTCTCATCGCCGCGATCACGGGTGCGTTAACCTCGGTGCCGACGGTCACGGCGGCAGCGGCGGCGCAGGATCCAGTTGTGACCGCGTCGTCCCGGCCTGCGGCAGCAGGTCCGGTTGCGCTGGGCGCGCCCAATCCCGTTGCCGCCAAAGTCGTTAGCGTACCGTGGGAAGCGACGGTACAACCCTGGTGCTGGTGGGTAAAACCTTCTCATTGCCCGTAATCCCCGGGCGCGACGCTCGTCGTGCGCAGCAGCGCCGGAGGCGCAAAGGATGTGCCGCATACCTCGGTCAGCTGATGGAAGGTCCTAAACCGAGCGACTGCGGCGCGCTGGCATCCGGTGAGGGCTGGGGGATCCCGCCATCGAGGGGTCCGAACTCGGTCATCAACGCTGGACTGCCACCCCAGGGGGTCTGTTCCTCGGCGATCAGTGTATTAGTGGTGAGCAGCAACCCGGCCACCGAGGCGCCGTTTTGGAGCGCAGAACGGACTACCCGCAACGGGTCCACGACACCTAATTCGATCATGTTGCCGTAGCGGCCGCCGAGCGCGTCGAAGCCCTCCTCGGGACCGAGGGTGAGGATGCGGGCCACCACCTCGTCAGCGTCATACCCGGCGTTGGCCGCGATCAGGTGTGCCGGCACCGGCAACGTGCGACGCACGATGTCGACGCCCGTCGCATAGTCAGCACTGACGTCCAGCTCATCGAGTACGGTCGCGGCGCGCAGCAAAGCCACGCCGCCGCCGGCGACGATCCCTTCGGCGATGGCGGCGCGAGTGGCCGACAACGCGTCTTCGACGCGGTGTTGTAACTCTTTGAGCTCGGCGGGTGTCGGTGCGCCGACTTTGATCACCGCGACCTTGCCGGACAGTGCGCCGATACGCTCGGTCAGCACGTCCTCGTCACGGCCGTAGGTTGCACGCTCACGCTCAGCGCGCAACTGAGTGATCCGGCGCTCCACCTGATCAGCAGCGGCCCCTGCGATGATGGTGGTGTGGTCTTTGGTGGCTCGCACCTGCTCGGCGCGGCCGAGCTGGTCGACTGTCATGGTTTCCAGGCTGAACCCCGAATGGCGGCTATACACTGCGCCACCGGTCAGCGCGGCGATGTCTTCAAGCTTTTGCAGCCGCAGGTCACCGAAGCCGGGGGCGCGCACTGCGACGCACTCGAAGATGCCGTTGACGTGATTGTGCACCAGCATCCTCAATGCCGAGCCTTCCACATTCTCCGCGACGATGACCAGCGGCCGCCGCTGGGCTTTCATGATCTTGTCGAGCAGCGGCATGATCTCCTGCACCTTGGTGATCTTCTCGTTGCTCAGCAAGAGGTAGGGATCGTTGACGATCGCTTCGAGGCTGGCCGGGTTCGTCACCATGTACGGCGACAGAATCCCAGTGTCGAACTGGAATCCTTCGACGAATTCCACGTCCATGCCCGGTTCGGGGGCTTCTTCCACGGTGACAATGCCCGACGGGCCAACTCCGTACAGCGCCTTTGCTATCACAGCGCCGACCGCCTCGTCGTCGTTGGCGGAGATCGCCGCCACCCGGGCATAATCCTGCTCGGTGTGCACCGGGTGCGCCATAGACGTCAGCTGCTCGACCAGCCGGCCCACGGCCAGGTCGATCCCTCGTTTGATGAGAACGGGGTTGCCGCCCTGGCTGATCGCTCGCATACCCTCGCGGACAATCCCCTGCGCGATGACGGTGGCGGTGGTGGTGCCGTCACCGACGACGTCGTTGGTCTTGATCGCCGCTTCTTTGACCAGTTGCGCGCCCATGTTCTCGAACTGGTCTTTCAAATGGATCTCCCGCGCGATCGTGACCCCGTCATTGGTAACGACGGGTGAGCCGGTCACTTTCTCGAGGATTACGTTGCGCCCTTTCGGGCCGAGCGTTGTCTTAACCGCATCCGCAAGCTGATCGACGCCGGATTGCAGCAGGTTGCGGGCGGTGGGCCCAAAACGTAGCTCCTTGGCCATATGCTCTCCTAGCGGTAACAGTCGAACGACTAACTTATCTCCTGGATCCGCGGATCGACCGAATGATGGCCGGGTACCACAGAATTCCCAGCCGGAATCTGGGTACCCACCGCCTCGTGAATCGGTGCGTCCGGTTTTCCCGCGCGCAACCGACCGCTGAGCCTCTGCGCAGAAGCGGCCTTCGAGTTGTATCCGACCGTTGCGGTGCCATGCCCACTGTCGAGCATCATTACCGTGTGCGCGGCACCGGTTTTCACGAGCGCGTCGATCACGCTCCTTTCGATGGTCGTTGGCTTTTCGGGCACGTTTGTCGAAGCGGCAGGGCTGGAATGCCTGAGATGACCGCCATACCAGCCCTGCCGCGCCAACTACTCGGTAGCGACGAGATCGAAACCAAGGTACTCGGCCGCGTCTTCGGGATTAGCGAATAGCATCGCCCGATCATCCAGAAAGACCATTCGGCCGTAGTGGGTTGACATGTTCTCCTCGAACTCCGCCTGGTTGAACCATCCTGGCTCCTCGCCGGCCGCCTCGTCGATTTCGGCGAAAATTACTTCGATTCTGTTCTTACCATCGACGCGGATCAGCGACGGTAGGGGCGACGACACCCTGACATTGGGCTGACGTCGCATCACATCGGCAATGATCTCGCCGACTTGATTGTTCATCAACGTAAATCCACACTCGTTGGAAGGAGTACTGTCCGCCTTGAACGGGGACGGTACTTCCTTCTTCAGCGGATTTTCGGGGTGTGCCGTAGTTGTCATCGAGCTAACTCCTTCGGGGCCTGCAACTGCAGTTTTGCGAGGATATCGGTGAATCGAGTCTTCACTTGATCTAAGCCGTCTTCGAACCTTGGTGGCTTCGCGTCCGGTTGCGACCACAAGGGCTGGAGCCTGCGCGCAGACTCTATGCAGCGTGGCACCCATGTCGACAGCCACGACTGCATGATCGACTTGTTGTGCGCGGCGAATTCCTTGTCCTCCACCAACAGTCGAAACATTTCCACCGTGTAGCGAAGGTCGCGTTCAGCGAAGTCGTACTCCTCGGCGCTGATCAGCGTCGGCGTCACGAAATCGCCGTTCTCCGGGGCGGCTTGCTGGACGAGGTGGCTGCGGAACAATTCGCCCACGAGAGGCTGGAAAACAATATTCGTCGCGAACGCCGCCTCCGCCCAGTCGTCGACAGCTGTCAGAGATTCCACAGTCTCGCGCAGACTCTGCCAGGCACCGTCACCGTTCCACGTAGAAAGGTGCACGCTGCCGTCGAAGGAGTCGATCTCCTCAGAGAGTGTCAAGTTGTACAACGCAAGGTCTTGTGCGGCACGGATCAGGTGCATGCCGTTGACCGACAGCGCATTGTTGTGCATGTTCGTCGGCGCCCGGCGGTTAGCTTTGACGAACACGTACAGCCCCAGGCCGTGATCGACATGCATCCACGCGCCCACATGCCGAGCGACGAAGTCAACCCAGCTGGCCCGCCACTGTTTGAACGCCTTTGTCTCACGCGCCGCCTCGATGTTCTGACCCAGCTGCCGCACCACGTTCGCGATGTTGCGATACATGGTGAGCTCCCACTCTTCGTTCGGGTCACGGAATTCGTGCCAGCCGAGCGCCGGCCAGCCAAACCCCTGCGAGCCCGAACCCGGCCCCCGCACCGGTTCACCGCGATCAGAGCCGAACGCTTTGAGCGCCGTCCACTCAAGCGGATACGCAGTCTTGCCGTCTGCCCAGGAGTACAGCCAGCCCTGCGCCAACCAGCGGCGCGTGTCGGGCTGAACGTCGACAGTCACATCTTCGTAATGCGTCTGCTTGCGTTTACTCGGCACGTAGTAATTGAAGTCGCGAGCGTTGGAATCAGGGAATTCTTTCGCCCCCGCTTCCGCGTCGGTGAACTCAAGTTTCGGGACGCTGCGTTCCTGTACGGTGGTCACCAATCTCTCCTTCGCGTGTGAACAGTTTCTCCGGTGGTCATCAACCTCTCCTTCACTCGTGATGAGTAACGCCGCTGGACCTGTTACGCGTTGGCCGGCTCGCCGGTAGTCGTGAACTTGTCGTAGAAGATCCGCGCAGAGTTGACTCCGAGTGACGGCAGCAGTTCCAGGGCCGCCTCCACCATCGGCGGAGGACCGCACACGTAGCAGTCGGTGTCGGCGAGATTCGTCTCGCATCGGCGCACCACGTCGGTGATCAATCCGGTCTCGCCGTTCCAGTCATCCTCACCAGGCTCGGAAAGCGCCGGGATATACTCGAATTTCGGTAACTTGTGCTCCAGTGCCCGCAATTCATCTTCAAAGCACAAATCCTGTTTGGTGCGCACACCGTAATAGAAACGCGACACCCGGTCGACGCCCCGCTCCGCCATCGAGCGAAGCACCGACAAGATCGGAGCGATACCGGCCCCTCCACCGATGAAGACCAAGCCCGCTCCCGGGTTGTCGCGCAATGTAAACATCCCGTATGGTCCCTTGATGGTCAATCGGTCGCCCGGTGCCAATCTGTGCTCGAGAAACTGCGAAAACAGCCCGTCCGGGTAGATCTTGATGACAAATTCAAGCAGCCCATTCTGCAGTGCCGATGTGTTGGCCATCGAGAACGACCGGATCTCATCGCTGCCCGGAACCGTGAAGTCCACGTACTGGCCGGGGAAAAACTTGATTTCCGCCGGATCGAGCAACCGCACCACCAGGTGGCACATGTCGTGCGTAACATGCTTTTTCGAGACCACCTCAACCATCGCCTCCTGGATCGGCAGGCCCGACTTGATCATCTCCTCGTCATAGTTGAGCAGCTCGATCGTCAAGTCTTCGTATGCGTGCGCCCGACACAGCAGCACATATCCCTCATCCTTTTCGAAGTCCGGCAGAGCGAATGTGGAGTACCGGTCATGCTCGACGTCTTCGCCGTCGAGCAGAAACGACTTACACGCGGCGCACTGACCCTCTTTGCAGCCGTGCATCAGCATGACGCCCTGATCGAACGCGGCTTCCAGCACGGTCTTGTCCTCGGGAACTTCTATCTCGACGCCGACCGGCTCAAAACGCACTAAATGCTTACGACTCAACGCATCTCCATCCGGGTAAATGTTGGGTGGTGCTGCAACCCACCCCTGCAGCACCACCCAAGCACCTGTCCGCTAAGCGGTCCGCTTTGCTCCGGGCACGGCAGGCTCTGCGTACCGTCCTGCCGGACCGCCGCGCCGGTAATCTTCAGCCCACAATTCACGCTCAGCGTCGGTCATCTCGTTGAGCAGCACGTTGGGGCTCGCGTACGGCGGGCACTTCCGGATATCGTCCAGCGTCCACATGTCTTTCGGATCCAGACTCAGATGGGGCTGTGCCGTGCATGTCTTGCCGTCGGCGCGCACATAGCCACAGTCCTTCATGATGTCCGCGAAATTCCAGCCGTGGAACAACGTCTCCCATTCGCGCTTACCTGAGAGCTTGCCCATGTTGGGTGTTGGGCGCCCGTTATAGGTAGGCCGGAAGGCGACCGTGTCAGTCCAGTGGCAGGGTTCCGAGCAGTATGTCCGCCACTGCCCGTCAACCTTGTCGTAGACCATGTCCTCGCGGATCAGGCACGGGACCATACACGTCCAGCAGCGGTGTGGATAGTAGTAGTTGACCGACTCTGCTTCGAACGCAATCGGAAGGTTCCCGTTGGGCTTCGACAGGCGCGCGTAATTCTCCCACCACTTGCCGTACTTGTCGTACCAGCCCGGGTACTTGTACTCGAACCATTCAAAATCTTTGTCGGTCATCGGGTCGATACGCCAGTAATTGGCGATCCAGCCCGTGGAGAAGAATTGCGCCACCTCGTGGACGTAGCCCTTGTTCCAGATCCGGTTCCAGGCCTCTTCCACCAAATCATGTGGAACCTTGAGACCGTATTTCTCCAGCGGAACCAGGTAGCTGCGGTAGTAGTCGTCGTAGATCCAGCGACGCCACATCTCAGCGTAGCTCTCGCGGTCTTTTCGCCGGTCCTTCGTTCCGTATTCGATGAAGGTCCCGATCGCCGCATCCACGACCGCGTGGTTGTTCCACCACGCGTAGCGAAGGTCGCGCTCCAGCAGCTCCCGGTTTTCCTCGTCAGCCAGTGCCATCAGCAGTGTGGCATAGCCGTTGCTGATGTGGCGTGACTCATCCGACTGCACCGAGTGGAACACGGTCGGAAGCAAGTAGTCACCGTTCGCCGCAGCCTCGCCGGGCATGGCGACGAACAGCGTGTTCGTAAACGCCGTCTCGGCAACAATCTGCAGATAGACGTTTGCGGCCGTGACCGCATCACCGGTGATGAACCCCTCGGCGAATTGGCGCCCGATCGTTCCGGCATAGTTATTCTGGAACGAACGCAGGCTCGAGTTGAAGCCGGCCGGGTCGATGTAGTTTTTCATGTAGATGCGCTTGAGGTTCTGCTGAATCGTCGAGTGACGAACCTCGTCGATCATCTGGATCGCCAGCGTATTGTGCAACTCGGGGTTGGGAACGGCGTCCATGAGCAGCGGCATCGCCCGTGCAGCTGAGATCTCCGGCAGCGGTATTATTGACAGGAAAAGTTTCTGCCATTCCATCCAACGCTCTTGCACCTGCCGGAACATATTGCCGCGGATGGCACCGTCTTCGGCACCATAGACTCGGTGGTCTTTTTCCTCCTGCATCGGGAAATACGACCGCAGCACCTGCTTTAGCGGATCTTTCTTCGGTGCCTTCCGGAAGGTGTAGTCGGTGCCGTAGTGCTTTTTGGGCTCGTGATACATCGGCTCCCAGGAGAGCTCCTGGATCTTCTGATGCGCTTTCGCCACGCTTTGGCGACTCATGCGTTTCTCCTTTATGTCATCCGTTTAGTTAACGCTTCAGCCACCGTTTAGTGATCTGGCTTCCCCACTCGGGGAATCCCCACATAACCGGGGCCACTCGTGTCCGGAGTGATGTCGATTACAGCTGAGCTGCCCGGACTTGGTCGTATCAATCTGAGACGATTCCCGGGAATAGCCTGGCGCGCAGCTCTGCCAGCTCGGTGTCACGGCGCTGCCTGACCCAGGCATCGTCGGCCATCGACGGAGTAATGCCTAACGCGCTCAGCAGGCTGGCGGCCGGCCCGGCGGGGTCCCTTTCGCCAAGGACAGGTCGCAGACCCTGCTCAGCCAGGTGCTTAAAGACCAGGTTCACAATGGTCCACGGGTTGTATGTTTCGCGCGGTGAGCCGGGCGACTCGATGGGCGGGCTCATGGCGATACCTCCTTTAACCCCCGCTTTGACCTCCGTTATCGACAGGGTTCGTGCTCCAGCCGGTGTCAGGGGATGAGGATGGCGCGACCGCGCACCCGTCCGGCTTCCAGATCGTCCAACGCACGCTGGAACTCCTCCAGCGGGTATGTGCTGGTGTGTAACGTGACCTTGCCCTGCGCGGCGAGGGTCATCAAATCGTGAAGATCGTTGTAGGACCCGACCAGATTGCCGATGAAGTTGATCTCGGCGGAGATGATGTCGAGGGTCGGCACATCGATGTTTTCGCCGTAGCCAACGACGAAATAGTTGCCGGCACGGCGTAACATCGCGATTCCCTGCTTGGTGGCCCCGCCCTCGCCGACGAAGTCCAGAACGGCCTCAGCACCATGTCCGCCGGTGAGGCCCAGCACTCGCTGTACCTCTGTGCCGTCGGCGACGATCGTCTCGTCGGCGCCGATCGCCCCGGCAAGTCTGAGCGCCGCGGGGTTGCGGTCGACGACCACGACCGTAACACCTGAAATCGCTTTCAACACTTGGATTCCGATGTGCCCAAGTCCACCTGCGCCGATTACGACGCAGGTATCGCCGGGCCGGGTGGCCCGCGCCACCTTGGCGGCGGCATGATATGCGGTCAGACCCGCGTCGGCGAGAGCGGCGACATCGGCCGGCTCGAGGTCGTCGTCGATCTTGACGACGCTACGGGCGGTGGTGCGTAAGTATTCCGCGTAGCCTCCATCGGTGTCGATGCCGGGAAACTTGCTTTTCTCGCAATGCACATCATCGCCGAATCGGCACGCCCGGCACAGTCCGCACGTGATCAGCGGGTGCAGGATGACTTTGTCGCCGACGTTGATATTGGTCACCGCGTCGCCGATGGCGTGCACCCAGCCGGCGTTCTCATGCCCTATCGTGTAGGGCAATTCGACTTTCGACTTCGCTGCCCACTGGCCTTCCAGGATGTGCAGATCGGTGCGACACACGCCCGCCGCGCCGATGCGAACGATCACATCGAGCGGACCTTCCAGCCTCGGCTCGGGCACCTCGGTCAGTTGCGGCTTCGTGTGATATCCGACGACCTGGACAGCTTTCATTGCGGGCTCCTCCTTCTGGTACCGGCGATTAGAGGTCCGGATCGGGCGTTGTGTCACGTGCCGAGCAGCCCACAGCGGGCCTCACCGTCGCCCTCCATGAAGATCCGAACAGATCTGGCGAATCGCAGCCGCTGCATCGACGCCTTCTCGGACGGCAGCGGACTGCCCCGGTCGTCGACGACGACCCGCGCGTTGGGGCAGATGCTGAGTCCCAACCCGATCCGGTGGCGAATCAGCGCGCACTTCGCCGTGTCGTCGGGGAGATCCCGCAGGGTCAACCGGTGAACCGCTGTGGGCCCCAGTTTTTTGTGCTGCATCAGCGCGGACACGCAACGCTCCATCGCCACGCAATGCGCGCTGCGCCGCAACGCCTTCCGTAGCTTGTCGAGGCTGTGTTCAGCCTCTGGCCCACAGATATCTGCCGCGCCGCCCTCGGTGGAACCCCCGGCGTCGATCGGGTCGCCGCCGCGCTCCTCACCAAACAGCACCCGCGCCGCGCCGCTGCCGTCCACATGACGTAGTGCCTCCTGGACGTCGCAGGCCACCAAGTGGGCGGCGGCGGGCGAGCAGAAGGACACCGGCAGCTCCAGACGAAGGGTCACCACGCCGTCGTCGGCAGTTATCGACCGCACGAGCGGCAAATCGCTGTTCGGCGCACCCAGCTCCGGATCGACAACGGCAGCCAGCGCCTCCAGGATCGCTCTGCGGCACGCGCACATCAACCGCTCACTTCCGTAGTACACGTTCATCAGCGTGACACTGCATTTGTCCGAAGTGCCGGGTCCGGATTGCGCTCGTCTTTCAGTCTGCGTGACCATTTCGTTGAGCTCCGCGCACGTTTCGCAAATCCACCGATTCGATCAAGGGGCTTGAATTTGTCCCGGCCATATCAGCACTACACGACACGAAGATAGGTTCTGTCGCGGCCAGCACTGGAACATAATCGGCATCGGATAATTGGCGCAGCCTTTTTCCTTCCCTGAGAGACTTGCATTCCACGCTGTTTGACCGGATTCGTCTCGACATTTTTCGGGACCGTGTCGTCGACGCTCAACAGCGCTACGGGTCGGCACCCGGGGGATTAGCGGGCGCCCCGGTGGCGGCGGCGTGTGCTTTCATCGGGCATCGCCCACTGCTTTGCCCACTGCTCGGCCCACTGATCGCGCTCATCGCGCTACTCCCGTATACTCCCGTGCGCCGAGACGATCCCGGCAGCGAAGCATGTGTGGCACATGCAAACACGTCACTGGGCGCACGGGCGTCTCAGTCTGAGACGCCCGTGACGGATGAGTTTGTCGTGACTGCAGAATCTCAAACTGAGACAGGCGTCACACTGGTGGTGCCTATACTCGGGGCGCAGCCACTCAGGACCGAGGTGTCATTCACCATGGTGAAAGATGCGGTACCTTCTGGGGATCTGCGGCTTGGTGACCTACGGCGGGCGCGTGAGCAGTTCCTCGCGACCGGAGCGCTGGGCGCCGACCTTGTTTCCCCGGAAGTGGTGAGTTCGTGGCGGCGTTCACGCGCACTGCGGGTGCATCCCGACCGCGTGGACCTGCCGTATATCCGTGATCCGGATACCGGCAGCCGCCTGGTTCATGCAGCGACCCCGGTGCTGCGGTCGCTGGCCGAAGACTTAGCGCCGCAAGACGTCAGCGTCATCCTGACCTACCACGACGGACTGGTGGTCGAACGGCTCGCCGCCGAGACCAAGCTGGTACACACGCTCGATGACGTGCAGCTGGCGCCCGGTTACAGTTACGCCGAAGAGTTCACGGGCACCAACGGGATCGGCACCACGCTCGCGACCGGTGAACCCGCCTTCATTCGCGGCAGCGAACACTACGTCGGTGCTTTGGGCCGCCTCGCGTGCGCAGGTTCGCCGATCCGCGATCCAATCAGCGGCAAGGTCGTGGGAGTAGTCGATCTCACCTGCTGGGCCACCCAGTCCGATCCGCTGCTGTTCGCGCTGGCCAAGCGTGCCGGCCACCAGATCGAGGATCGGATCAGCGCGCTGGCCAGCGCGAATGAGATCGCGCTTTTGGAAGCCTATCGCCGGCAAAGTCGTCGCTATCCCGGCGGGGTGCTGGCCATCGGCGATGATATTGTGCTGATGAATTCCTTTTTGCGACAAACACTTAACACAGCGGACCAGACGGCACTGCTGAATCATGCGGCGGAGCTGGTGGAGACCACCGAAACAGCCACCGCCGTCGCCGTACTGCCCAGCACGACTACGGTGCGGATTTCTGTCGCCGAGCGCGTGACCACACGTGGCCGCACCGGCAGCGCGGTGCTGCACGTCCAAATCCAGCCGGTCACCAAAGTCGCTTCGGGCCCCCATCGGGCGTTTCAGTCGATACCGCGCCTGGCCGGTCGCAGCAGCTCATGGCGACGCAGCTGCCAGCAAGTCGAGCGCTGCTACCGCGACCGCGACTGGGTGGTCATCGAAGGTGAGAACGGGTCCGGACGCGCCACCCTCGCGCAGGCCGTTGCCCAGCACGTCACACCCGAGCGCACCGTACGGGTGCTGCGGCTGGCACGCTACGACAGCCCAGATGATTTCATCGCTGAGGTAGATGCCGAGACAACAGGCGATGACTTCGCGGTCGTGATCGCCAATCTCGACGAATTCCCCGACGACGTACTCGAGGCCCTAAGCGGTATTCTGCAGAGTTGCGCCGGCCATGGGTGGATCGCCGTAACGGTGAGCACCGGAACGCGCCCGGCGCTGGTGGACCTGCTGATCTTACCGTTCTTCCCGCACACCGTTACGGTGCCGGCTTTGCGTCACCGCATTGAAGATCTCGAGGAACTCGTCCCGCACCTGTTGCGTGAGTTGAGTCGCGGGGCTAACGTCTGCCTGGCCCCCGAGGCGATGCGCCAGCTCGCGAAACTGCCCTGGCCCGGTAATATCGCCCAGCTGCGCAAAGTACTGGCTGAGACACTGGCGTCACAGCGATCCGGCACTATCGGTGTGGACAGGTTGCCCGCCGAGTGCCGCTCGCTGACTCGGCGCAAGCTCACCCGGCTCGAATCGCTCGAGCGTGACGCCATTGTGCGCAGCCTACTCGAGAACAACGGAAGTAAAGCCGATGCCGCCCAGGCGCTGGGCATGTCGCGCGCCACCATCTACCGCAAGATCCAAGAATTCGGAATTGCTTGACAGCGTTCAGCTATAGCGGCGCACGCACTCGCCGTGCAGCAGCCACACCCCGCCTTCGCGGAGCCAACCGGATGTGCACCACGGAGTGTTTGACGAGTCAGCCGGCAACTCCGCCACGGTAATTCACGATAATTGAGCCTCATCTGTTGGCCGGGAAGTTTTCGCCGACCCTCGTCAGGGTCGCAGCGCCCTTCAGCAGAGCACGCAGCAGTTGGTGCGCGTACATCTCACTTTGAGACGTATTTACGGCCTGTGATGGCCGCATACTCTATAACCGTGGTCGTTCAGGGCGCCAGGGCGCTGCGATTTCATACGAGGGCCTCGCGATGAAAGCCGCGCAGGTGGCTGGCTGCCACACCACGTTACAGCTCGTCGAGCACCCTGCTCCCGCGATCGGCGAAATACCGTTCCCTAGCACGTATACCCCGTTCCCTAGCACGTATATCATTGACGAATTCCACTGTGCTCCCGGAAATCTCGACGCCGGGTGCATGCATGGGCGGGCGACTCACATCCTATGAAACGCGGTTTGTATCGAGTTCACCGTCGTTGGGGGCCCGCGATAGGCCCTGGTTTGAAGCTCTGGCGGTCCGCCGAAGACGTCCAACCACCGATTAGGAAGGCCAGCTGATTATGCTCTCGGTTTTCTGCTCGCCCACCCGCTATACCCAAGGCAAGAACGCGACCGCGGCCCTCGGCGCCGAAATGACGGCGATCGGCCTGGAAGGCCCGGCGCTGATCGTGGCGAGCCGAAGGGTCGCCAACCTACTGGGTGAGACATGGAAAACCAGCTTGGCCGACCACAACATCAACTACGGCGTCCACCACTTCGGTGGCGAGTGCTCAAGCACCGAAATCGAACTGGTGAAGGCACAGGCACGCGAACTGTCGGCCCGAACAATCATCGGCGCCGGCGGCGGCAAGGTGCTCGACACGGCGCGCGCAGCCGCATCCGATCTGCACCTTCCCATCGTGAACTGCCCGACGATTGCCTCGAGCGACGCTCCGTGCAGCGCCCTCTCGGTGGTCTATACGGATGACGGTGTGTTCCAGGAGTACCGCATTTACCCGCAGAACCCCGACCTGGTGCTGGTCGACACCGCGGTCGTCGCGCAGGCACCGGCGCGGCTGCTTTCCGCGGGCATGGGCGACGCGCTGGCGACCTGGTTCGAGGCTCGGACATGCGCCGCCGGCTCGGTCCGCAACATGCGCGGCGGCGCCTCGACACGGTCTGCCCTAGGTCTGGCCGAGCTGTGCTACCGCACCCTGCTGGCCGACGGCACCGATGCCCTGGCCGGTGTCGCCACTCAATCGGTCACGCCCGCCCTCGAGCGGCTGGTCGAGGCCAACACGCTGCTGTCCGGTCTCGGCTTTGAGTCGGCCGGCTTGGCGGCGGCCCATGCGGTCCATAACGGCCTGACCGTCGCCTCCGAAACCCACGACTTTTACCACGGCGAGAAGGTCGCGTTCGGCACGCTCGTCCAGTTGGTGCTCGAAGGAGCTCCGCACGAAACCGTGACCGAGGTGTTGACGTTCTCCCAATCGGTGAATCTCCCCATCACACTCAGCGAAATCGGCCTGGGTGACGCCACTCGCGAACGTCTGGCACCGATTGCCAGCCGCGCTACCGCGCCTGGCGAAACCATCCACAATGAGCCGTTCGAGGTCGGCCCCGAGCAGGTGATCGACGCCATCCTGGCTGCCGACGCAATCGGCAGGGACTTTATTGGAGGAGCGCACTAGTGAGGTGACTCAAACGCTGATGCAGGTGGTGCGAACTGCCCGCGCCGTTCTGATCTGCATCTACCCCTGCGTGGAATTGATTGGCTGCCATGCTGTCTGATCGGCCGCGGGTTGGCCGGTCACGCATCACCGACGATGTCGACTCAGATGCTACTGCCAAGTCCCGCGTCAATCAGAGCACAGGGAAATGCACTGAAAGGTGGGTCCGTTGGGTGCTTATGCCGACGAGTACGCGCGCAGTCTGGCTGACCCGGATGGCTTCTGGTTGAAGGCCGCGCGTGCGATCGATTGGACCCGAATGCCACGCCGCGCACTTGATCGTTCGCGGGCGCCGTTCTACCGGTGGTTTCCCGACGGGAAACTCAACACCTGCTATAACGCATTGGACCGGCACGTCGCCGCGGGGCACGGCGATCGCATCGCTTTACTCTATGACTCGCCGGTCACCGGTACGAAGCAACGCTATTCCTACGCCGAAATCACCGATGAAGTGGCGCGCTTCGCAGGGCTGCTGGTGGATCTGGGCGTCGGCAAGGGTGACCGGGTGGTGATCTACATGCCGATGGTGCCGCACGCGGTGGTGGCGATGTTGGCCTGTGCTCGGATCGGGGCTATCCACTCGGTGGTATTCGGGGGTTTTGCGCCGAAGGAACTCGCCGCACGGATCGCCGACGCACGGCCCAAGGTGCTGGTGTGCGCATCCTGCGGCATCGAGCCGTCCCGGGTCGTGGAGTACAAGCCGGTCGTGGACGAAGCCATCCTGGCGATCGCACCGGACTGTCGCCCAGAACATGTGGTGGTTGTGCAACGGCCGCAAGCCCCAGCGACGATGACGGCGAACGACGTGGACTGGAGCCAGTCGATTTCACAAACCCGCCCGGTGGGTTGCGTGGACGTGGCGGCCACCGACGAGCTCTATGTGCTGTACACCTCTGGCACGACCGGCAGACCCAAAGGCGTGGTCCGCGATAATGGCGGCTATGCGGTAGCCCTGGCCTGGTCGATGGCCAACATCTATGACATCGGGCCCGGTGACGTGTGGTGGACGGCGTCTGACGTCGGTTGGGTGGTGGGCCACTCCTATATCGTGTACGCGCCGCTGTTGGTGGGGGCGACCACGGTGCTGTTCGAGGGTAAACCGGTCGGCACTCCCGACGCTGGCGCGTTTTGGCGGGTCATTTCCGAGTACCAGGTGAAGGCGCTCTTCACCGCGCCGACCGCGCTGCGGGCCATCAAACGGGACGACCCGCACATGGCCGAAGCCGCCAAATATGACCTGTCACGTTTCCAGACGCTCTTCACAGCGGGGGAACGATTGGACCCGCAGACGTATCAGTGGGCCACCGACCGGCTAGGTGTACCGGTGGTCGACAACTGGTGGCAAACCGAAACCGGGTGGCCGATTGCGGCGAACCCCCGCGGGCTGGAGCCGCTGCCGATCAAGCCTGGCTCGCCGACCGTCCCGATGCCCGGTTATGACGTGCGGGTGCTCGATGAGCAGAACACTGAGGTGCCCAGCGGAACCCACGGCTCGATCTGCGTCAAGCTGCCCATGCCCCCGGGGACATTGACGACGTTGTGGGGCGATGACGAGCGGTACCGCGCCTCCTATCTTGCGCAGCACCCCGGTTACTATCTGACCGGAGACGGTGGCTATCTGGACGCTGACGGCTACCTTTACGTCATGGGCCGAACCGATGACATCATCAACGTGGCCGGCCACCGATTTTCCACCGGCGCTTTGGAAGCGGTGCTTGCTGCGCACCCCGCAGTTGCAGAATGCGTTGTCATCGGTGTGCGGGACGCGATCAAAGGGCAAGTGCCGCATGGCCTTGTGGTACTCAAATCCGGAGTCGAAACCACCGACCCGGAGAAGTTGCGGGCCGAGCTGATCGCTGCGGTTCGGCACGAGATCGGCGCGGTCACGTCGTTTCAGCAGGTGTCTGTCGTCGAAGGGCTTCCGAAAACCCGCTCCGGCAAGATTCTGCGCAAGCTGATTCGCGCTATCGCCGACGGCAGGGATGAGCCGGTGCCTGCCACGATCGAAGACCCTGCGGTGCTGGAACGGCTGCGTCCGGTGCTGCAACCATCGACGGGTACCGCGCCACGACCGTGTGCATAACCTTCGTCCGCTGACAACCATCCACACGACGACGGGAGTAGCCGATGACTCACCCCAAACTCGATCCGGTTCACGACTATCCATTAAGTGTCAAACGTCCGGAGCTGCTGTACACCTCGACCGGAAAGCACGTTGCGGACCTCACCATGGACAAAGTCACCGCTGGTGAGATCACTCCGGAAGACTTGCGGATCGCACCGGAAACTCTACGGCTGCAAGCTCAAATCGCGGAGCGGGTGGGGCGTCCCCAGCTGGGGGCGAACCTGCGCCGGGCCGCCGAGATGACCGCGATCTCCGACACCCGTGTCTTAGAAATTTATAACGCCCTTCGGCCACGGGCCGCCACTAAAGAAGAGCTGCTTGAGATCGCGGACGAGCTTGAAACAACCTATGCTGCAACCCGTTTGGGCGCCCTGGTTCGCGAAGCAGCGGAGGTCTACGAGCAACGCGATCTTCTTGCGACCGCCGAGTGAGCGAGGAAATGATCATGACTGCGTCGGCTAATTCCGCGGACGTGACGCAGAAAGCGCCGCAGCGCCGGTCGTTGCGCACCGAGGTCCTCGAAGCACGCCCGGTCAATCTCGACGGGTTCGTCGAGGAGTGGCCAGAGGTTGGCATGGTGGCCATGGACAGTGCCTTCGATCCGCAGCCGAGCGTGCGGGTGGAGGACGGCGTGATCATCGAGATGGACGGAAAAGAGCGTGCTGATTTTGACTTCATCGACCAGTTCATCGCTGACAACGCCATCGACGCGAGCACCGCAGCGTCATCTATGCGGCTGACGGCGCCCGAGATCGGCCGCATGATCGTCGATCCGAATGTGTCGAGGTCTGAGGTCCTGGAGATAACGAGAGGGCTCACACCGGCCAAACTCCTCGAAGTGGCCAAGACCCTGAACATCGTCGAGATCATGATGGGCATCCAGAAGATGCGGGCCCGTCGCACACCGGCGAATCAGGCCCACTGCACGAGTGGGCGCGATAACCCGCTGCAGGTTGCCTGCGAGGCGGCGGAGGCTGTGCTGCGAGGGTTCTCGGAGTTGGAGACCACACTCGGTGTTGTCCGTTACGCGCCTTTGGTAGCGATTGCACTGCAGATCGGTAGCCAAGTCGGCGCGGGCGGCGCCTTGACTCAATGCGCCCTCGAAGAGGCCACGGAGCTGGATTTGGGCATGCGCGGCATCACCTCCTACGCGGAAACGATCTCCGTCTATGGAACCGAGACGGTATTCGTCGAGGGCGGTGACACCCCGTGGTCCAAGGCGTTCCTGGCTTCCGCCTATGCTTCCCGCGGTATCAAGATGCGCTTCACCTCCGGCACCGGGTCCGAGGTGCAAATGGGCAACGCCGAGGGCAAATCCATGCTGTACCTCGAGATCCGCTGCATCATGGTGGCCAAAGGAGCTGGGGTGCAGGGACTGCAGAACGGGTCGATCTCCTGCATCGGGGTGGTCGGTGCAGTGCCCGCCGGGATTCGGGCCGTCGCCGCGGAGAACCTCATTGCCTCGCTCCTGGACCTCGAGTGCGCGTCCGGCAACGACCAGTCGTTCTCGCATTCTCCGATGCGGCGGGTGGCGCGGTTGCTGCCGCAACTCATGCCCGGAACTGATTTTGTCTGTTCCGGCTATTCGGCTGTGCCCAACTACGACAACATGTTTGCCGGATCGAACATGGAATCCGACGACTACGACGATTTCAACACGATCCAGCGTGACATGCAGATCGACGGCGGTCTGCGGCATGTGGGCGAGGATGACATCATCGAGGTCCGGATGCGCGCCGCGCGGGCGCTGCAGGCCGTGTTCGACTACTTGAACCTGCCTCCGATCACTGACGCGGAGATCACCGCAGCGGTGTATGCCAACGGCAGCAACGACTTGATTCCCCGTGATGTGCTCGAGGACCTCAAGGCCGCCAAACAGGTGATAGACCGCAATATCACCGGCCTCGACCTGGTGAAGGCGCTTGAGGCCACCGGATTTCATGAAGTGGCCGAGAACCTTTTGACCGTGCTGCGTCAGCGTGTCTCAGGTGACCTGCTGCAGACGTCGGCAATCCTCGATGACGACCTCAAGCCGCTTTCGGCGATCAACGACTGCAACGACTACGCGGGGCCCGGCACCGGTTACCGACCCTCCGGCGCCCGGTGGGAGCAGATGAAACGACTACGGCATGTGACCAGCGCATCCAATCCGGAGCAGGAACTCCCGTAAAACGTGGGCAGGAAGGACGCCATGACCGCAAGCGCAGGTGCTTCCGAGCGCCTGCTCACACTCGAGGAGCTAGGCCCGGCCGCTCCGGGAACGAGACCCGACGAGGTGGTGGTCGCGGTGTCTCCGGGGTTCGCGACCGTCTTCACGAAGACCATCACCGACCTGCCGCACGTCGACGTGATCCGGCAGGTGTTGGCCGGCATCGAGGAGCAGGGCGCACCCGTCCGGATCATCCGCGTGCGCCACAGCTCGGACCTGGCGACGGTGGCGCACACCGCGGCGCGGTTGAGCGGTTCAGGGATAGGTGTCGGGATCCTGTCGCGCGGCACCACGATGATTCACCAGCGCGACCTGCCTAGACTGTCAAGCCTGGAGTTGTTCCCGCAGTCGCCTCTGATGCGTCTGGAAACCTACCGGCGCATCGGCAGCAACGCTGCCCAGTACGCCAAAGGCGGGTCGCCGTCCCCGGTCCCGTCGATGAACGATCCGATGGCGCGGCCGCGTTTTCAGGCGAAGGCTGCACTGTTGCACATCAAGGAAACCGAGCAGGTGGTGCCCAAGGCCAAGCCGGTTGAGGTCGTCGTCCGCATCACTGGTGCACCGGGTGCATAAGGACCGGATGCAGGCGGGGCGAGCCGGGGGCTGCGTCGTGGGTGTGGACATCGGAAACTCCACCACCGAGGCGTGTGTCGCTCGCGTCGGCCGTGACGGCGGTGTCGAATTTCTCGGCAGCGCGCTGACCCCGACGACCGGCGTCAAGGGAACGACCGCTAACTCCGCGGGCGTGGTGGCGGCGGTACGCGCCGCGCTGGGTGCCGCGCGCACAGCCCTGGCCGAGGTGACGGCAGTGCTGGTCAACGAGGCGACGCCGGTGATCAGCGGCTTGGCTATGGAGACGATCACCGAGACGATCATCACCGAGTCGACGATGATCGGGCATGATCCGCGGACTCCCGCCGGTGTGGGACTCGGGGTTGGTGTGACCACCCTTATCGATGCCCTCGACGGTGTGCACGAGGGTGCTCCCATTGTCGTTGTGGTGCCCTCGGGATGGGATTTCGAAGACGCTGCAACGGCAATTCGCGAGTGTCAAAAGCGCGGGGTGGATGTGCGCGCCGCGATCGTCAGCAATGACGACGCTGTGTTGATCGTCAACCGGCTCGCGCACCCCATCCCGGTTGTCGACGAGGTGTCGCGTATCGACGCGGTGCCACTCGGCATGGTCGCAGCCGTCGAGGTGGCTGAGTCGGGCCGCACCATCCGCACCCTGTCCAATGTGTACGGTCTCGCAACGGTTTTCGGTCTGGACGCGGAGCAGACACGCATGGTCTCGCCGGTGGCGCGGGCACTTTCCGGGAGCCGCTCGGCGGTGGTCGTACGCACTCCGGGAGGAGAAGTGCGTGCCCGGAGCATTCCCGCCGGGTCGCTCGAGTTGTTCGGTGCCAGCCGGCGCGCCCGTGTCGCGGTCTCGCAAGGAGCCGAAGCGATCATGGCGGAAGTTGGGCGAGTGCAGCCGCTCGATGACGTTGTCGGTGAGCCCGGCACCTGTGTGGGCGGGATGATCTCGACCGTGCGAGAACGGATGGCTGAACTGTCGGGACAATCGCCTGACAACATCCGCATCCGTGATCTGCTCGCGGTGGACACGGTCATCCCGCAACAGGTCCGTGGCGGGCTGGCCGGCGAGGTGGCACTCGAAAACGCGGTGGGGCTCGCGGCGATGGTGCGCACCAACGAGAGCGGCATGCGCTTGGTCGCCGACGCCGTCGAGCGCGACCTGGTGGCTCTGGGCGCCGCGAGCGTGCGCACGATCATCGGTGGGGTTGAGGCGGAGGTGGCGATCCGCGGCGCGCTGACCACACCCGGCACCGACATCCCGCTGGCGGTGCTGGACCTGGGCGGGGGATCCACGGATGCCGCGTTCGTCGGCAGCGACGGGTCGATTCGCACCGTGCACATGGCCGGAGCGGGCGATCTGGTCACCAAGCTGATCGACACCGAGCTGGGTTTGGACAGCCTCGAAGTGGCAGAGGAGATCAAGCGGTGCCCCCTGGCGAAGGTCGAGAGCTTCTACCATGTGCGGCTGGAGGATGGCACGACGCAGTTCTTCAAAGACTCGTTGCCGACAGACACTTTCGCGCGGGTGGTAACGCTCGGCGAGACGGGCCCGTCACCGATTCCCGGCGCGCACAGTCTGGAGCAGGTGCGCGAAGTCCGCCGCTCGGCGAAACGACGAGTCTTCGAGGTCAACGCGCTGCGCGCGTTGGCGGCGATCGCGCCGGGCGGCGATTTACGGCGCATCGATTTCGTCGTGTTACTCGGCGGCAGCGCGCTCGACTTCGAGATCCCGGCGATGATCACCGACGCACTCGCGCCGTACGGAATCGTCTGCGGCACCGGCAATGTGCGTGGGACCGAAGGACCACGCAACGCGGTGGCCACCGGTTTGGTGGCCGGATATGCAGAACCCGATGCCGGTCCTCGGTCTGGTGTCGCGGGGCGGGTGAGCGCTCGTGGGTAAAAAAGCGCCGCCCGAGATGCCCACCATCGTGGTGATAAACCGGGGCGCTGCGCTGATACTGCGGGAGGTGGCTGCCGGGATCGAAGAAGAGGGCGTGCCGTGCGCGATATGCGATGCCGCGGTGGACGTGGCGGGCGCCGTGGCGCTCGCGTACTGCGCTGCTCGCCTGTCGCGCCTGCAGGTGGGGGTGGGCATCGACGAGGATGGGCTGGTCTGCGTGCACCATGTCAAACGGCCGGCAGCGGAGCCGGTCGCGGTCTCGGTGGTGGGCAGCGACCTCTCGGTGGCCCGGCGGCTGGGTCACAATGCGGCGCGCGTTGTGGTGGGGGTTCCGTTGAAAGCTGACTCGTCTGCGACCCAGTGAAGTAACCGGTCCTCAGATACCGGCACCCGGCGCTGAGCTATTTCAGCATTTGTTTATTCTGCGCTTGCTTGATCATAAAGACGGCGACGCGTTTGAGCAGGTCGCGCTTTTTGGTCAAGGTGGTGAGTTCTTTGCGCAGCTGCTCAAGCTCGGCACGTTCGCGCTCGCCCAAACTGCCCGGAGTGTTTCGCGCGCGGTGTTGGGGTTGAGCCGGGCGGCCGGCGGGGTGTCCGTGCACGTTCGGTCCCACAGCCCACGGCGGGAGCACCTTGCTGCGCAGACACCGCGGATGAGTCCCGGCGCTGGTCTTCGGTGTGTTGACCACGCTGCCCACTGGGCCATTTATCGGGGGCATCACACCACATGGAGTGGCCGCCGAACCCGCCGCCGCGGCCTCTGGCGCAGCGTTGAGACTGCTCATCGGCACAGCGGTGGAGGCCAGCCGGATCTCCGGAGCTGCGGTACCCCACGCCGGTGGCACGGATAGTCCACCTACCGAGGATGCCTGGCCGAAACCGGCCGATACGCCAACTTTGGCCAGGGTCGCCGAGCCCGTGGCAGCCGCTGCCGGAGCAGAAGACCCGACCAGGGTGCCTCCCAGTCCGCCGGTGAGACCAGAACCCACCGCAGACGCCTGCGATGCTGACAATGCCGCCACCAGAGGGCCTTCCGCCGTCGCGACCATCGGGAAAATGATGAATAATGTTCCGGTAGCAGAGAATTCGGATCCCGGCGACAACAGCGCGAAACCGGTGAAAGAATTGTACAGCGTTTCCAGCGAGTCAATTGTGCTTGAGATACCGCTGAGAAATGACCCCGAGGAGAGCTGACTTAGTATGTTGGGCACGCTCAACCCGCTCGCCGGGGTGGCGTTAGCGCTGACCGCAGCTGTCGCATTGCTCACCGTGGCGGCCTGGGCGGGCATGCCGGCCGGGTTGGTGTTGTGGGGTGTCGGGGTGAACGGGGTCAACCTCGTCGCTGCCGCGGACGCGCCGGCATACCCATACATCGCGGCGGCGTCCTGGGCCCACATCTCGGCGTATTGGGCCTCGGTTGCCGCGATCGCCGGGGTGTTTTGCCCAAGAAAATTGGTGGCCACCAGCGCCGCCAGCAGTGCTCTGTTGGCCGCAATCACCGCGGGCGGAACGGTGGCCGCGAAGGCTGCCTCGTAGGCGGCGGCCGCCGACCTGATCTGGTTGGCGGTCTGCTCGGCCTGGGTGGCGGTGGTGCTCATCCAGCTCGAATATGGTGCTGCCGCGGTGCTCATGGCGATCGACGACGGCCCCAGCCACCGGTTTTCCGTCAGCTCAGAGACCACTCCCTGGTAGGAGGCGGCTGCCGAACTCAACTCCGCCGCCACCCCGTCCCAGGCCGCCGCGGCCGCCATCAGCGGCCCCGAACCTGCGCCTGCATACATGCGGCCCGAGTTGACCTCCGGAGGCAATGCGCCGAAATCAAACGCGATCATCGGCTCGCTCCCGTGATCAAAGGGGCACCCGCGGCGCGCGCGCTCACCCGTGTGCGGCGCCGGTTCACGCGCTGATTGACCGCAATTGCCATACGGTCACACCGCTCATGGAAAAGCATTCGCGGTTGAGATACCTTCCACCACATCGTGTAGCCTCCCAAACCCCGGAGATGTTAAATATCGCCAGGTATGCGGTCTTATGGCAGGAAGCGGGGAAATTGTTATTTCCCGGCTTCCTCGAGCAAGAAAGCTGCCGTCTGTTTAAGTACGTCGCGTTCGTTGCTCAAATCGGCCAGCTCTCCGCGCAGTTGGTCAAGCAAATCTTGACCAGATACTGTGGCGATTTCTTTGTCGAATGTGCCGTGTTGTGGGGGCGTTGCGCGGCTGCGGGTATGCGCGGCGGCGCCGCGTTTTCCGCCGTCTTGCTGACCAAGCACCTTGCTGCGCAATCCCCGTGAATAGGAGTCGTTGCCCCGGGGGGCGTTGACCACGCTGGCCATCGGCGGCAGACCGCCGAAAAAGCCTCCCGGCGCGCCCACCCCGGCGGCCGGCGCAGCATCGGCACCGGACAACGGCACGGCCGCGGACGCCAGCCGAATCGCCGGAGACGCCGTACCCCACGACGGCGGCACCGACAACCCCCCCACCAGCTCTGCTTCCCCCAAACCCGCTGAGACCCCGCCCAAACCCGCCGCACCGGCCGGCGCGGACGAACCCGCCAAAGTCCCCAACCCGGCCCCCAGCTCCGGGGTCACCGCGGACACCGGCGTCGCCGACAGCGCTGCGACCAACGGGCCCAACGATGTCGCGATCATCGGGAAAATCAGGTACAGCACGCCGGATGCAATGAAGCTGACGCCCACTTCGCCTAATGCGAAACCGCCGAACGAGTTGTACAGCGTTTCCAGCGGGTCGATGATGTTGCTTGACACCGCACTGGCCAGTGGCCCCGAGGACAGTTGATTCAGCAGATTGGGCACGCTGGACAGGGTTGACTGGACGGTGTTTGCGGTGGCGGATGCCGCGGCGTGGGCGGTCGCGGCCGATTGGGCGGCCGTGCCGGCCGGGTTGGTGGTGTGCGGCGCCGGGGTGAACGGGGTCACCTTGGTCGCAGCCGCCGAAGCACCCGCATAGCCGAACATCGCCGCGGCGTCTTGGGCCCACATCTCCGAGTACTGGGCCTCGGTGGCCGCGATCGCCGCGGTGTTCTGCCCGATAACGTTGGTGGCCACCAGATTCGCCAGCAACGCCCGGTTGGCTTCGATCACCGGCGGCGGCACCATCGCCGCAAAAGCCGCCTCATAAGCCGCAGCCGCCGACCTGATCTGGTTGGCGGTCTGCTCAGCCTGGGCGGCGGTAGCACCCATCCACGCCGCAAACGACGCCGCCGCGGTGCTCATCGACATCGACGACGGACCCAGCCACATATCGTCGGTCAGCTCAGCGATCACCCCCCGATAAGAAGTTGCCGCCGAACTCAACTCCGCCGCCACCCCATCCCAGGCCGCCGCGGCCGCCATCAGCGGCCCCGAACCCGCCCCCGTATACATCCGAGCGGAATTAATCTCCGGTGGCAACGCCGCAAAATCCAGCGCGGTCATCGGATCGCCTCCCTGATCAAGCGGGCCGCCGCGTCACGCTCCATCGCCACTTCGGCGATCTGTCTGCGCAGCTGCTCGAGCTCGGCGGCTTCATCCGGGCTCAACGCGCATTCGTCATTGCGGGCCCGGGATCGCGCCCGCTCCGGACGGCTGCGGGTGTGCGCGGCGGCGCCGCGTTTTCCGCCGTCTTGCTGACCAAGCACCTTGCTGCGCAATCCCCGTGAATAGGAGTCGTTGCCCCGGGGGGCGTTGACCACGCTGGCCATCGGCGGCAGACCGCCGAAAAAGCCTCCCGGCGCGCCCACCCCGGCGGCCGGCGCAGCATCGGCACCGGACAACGGCACGGCCGCGGACGCCAGCCGAATCGCCGGAGACGCCGTACCCCACGACGGCGGCACCGACAACCCCCACCAGCTCTGCTTCCCCCAAACCCGCTGAGACCCCGCCCAAACCCGCCGCACCGGCCGGCGCGGACGAACCCGCCAAAGTCCCCAACCCGGCCCCCAGCTCCGGGGTCACCGCACCAGCTGCCGCTGCCGCCTTCGGCAGTGCCAGCGCCATGAGCGGGAATTCCTGGGCCAGAAGGCCGCCCGTCAGATACGCGGAGGACGCGTACACCAGAGCGTATTCGCCGCTACTTCCGGAGAGGCCGTCAAGCGTCGAGAATGGCGGGCTACTAAAAACCTTGGCCAGGGTCGCCAACGGGTTGAACGATGTTGATCCCGACGCCAGGCCGTGCAAGGTGTTGGGCACGCTGGACAGGGTTGACTGGACGGTGTTTGCGGTGGCGGATGCCGCGGCGTGGGCGGTCGCGGCCGATTGGGCGGCCGTGCCGGCCGGGTTGGTGGTGTGCGGCGCCGGGGTGAACGGGGTCACCTTGGTCGCAGCCGCCGAAGCACCCGCATAGCCGAACATCGCCGCGGCGTCTTGGGCCCACATCTCCGAGTACTGGGCCTCGGTGGCCGCGATCGCCGCGGTGTTCTGCCCGATAACGTTGGTGGCCACCAGATTCGCCAGCAACGCCCGGTTGGCTTCGATCACCGGCGGCGGCACCATCGCCGCAAAAGCCGCCTCATAAGCCGCAGCCGCCGACCTGATCTGGTTGGCGGTCTGCTCAGCCTGGGCGGCGGTAGCACCCATCCACGCCGCAAACGACGCCGCCGCGGTGCTCATCGACATCGACGACGGACCCAGCCACATATCGTCGGTCAGCTCAGCGATCACCCCCCGATAAGAAGTTGCCGCCGAACTCAACTCCGCCGCCACCCCATCCCAGGCCGCCGCGGCCGCCATCAGCGGCCCCGAACCCGCCCCCGTATACATCCGAGCGGAATTAATCTCCGGTGGCAACGCCGCAAAATCCACTGCTAAACCCTCCTCACAGGCCGGCTGCGGCGTTTGGGGGGCTACCCCGCGGTATAAAATGCGCAGCCGATTTGCACCAAAACCTCTGTTATCGGCCCGGACTCCCCGACTGAGTGTTTACCAGGCGATGTCGTTTCCCTTCGTGGTCAGTCGCTGTCACACGAACACTTTCAGGGCCTGATCATCGCCACACGTGGGCTGGACAGTATTTGCGCCGCTGTGATTTACGACGACCGTATATCAGGGCCGTTTGTCGTCTTCTGTGGCGCGCTGACGTTAGACCCAGCTGGAGCCGACAGCCGCATCAGTGTCCGCCATGTTCGAACCAGCAGTTTGTACCTTTGACCCATGTGCGTTGGCCTGCTCATAAATCACCTGGAAATTACGCCCCAATTCGGTGATAAATTCCTGACAGGCCGCCGAACCGGAACCGCCCCAAAAGTCCCCGGCAGCGAGTACATCACGCACGATAGCCTGGTGCTCAGCCTCCAAAGCCATCGCCTGGGCGCGGATCGTAGCGCCGTGGGCGTCGACATCGCCGAATTGGTAAGTAATGGACATAACAGTGTTCTCCTTATCCGTAGATTACAATTAGCTGGACAAAAGCTGCTGGGAGGCTTGCTCCTGGAGCTCATAGTTGTTGGCGTCGCGCAACAATCCGTCTCGCACACCGTGGAGCATGTTCACGATGTTGCGAAACGCCTGGTTAATCTGGCCCATAGTGTCGTGCGAAGTGACCTGCGCGGTCCCGCTCCAGCCGTTGCCGGCGATGTTTTGCGAGGAGGCCCACATTTTGCGGGCTTCGTCCTCAACTGTTTGCGCATGCATGTCGAAACGGCCCGCCATCGCTCGCATCTGGTGCGGGTCAGTCATAAATCGTGCAGTCATTTCAATCGCTCCTTACTGGAAAAATTTTGGCAGGAATAGCTCTGGTCAAGCTCACGTGGGTTGTCGATGGTATGCAGGTGATCATCGGCACCGAGGTGACGTTTTTACCCTCAACCGACTGCGGAGGCGTTGGCAGCTTCGACCGCCGCATAAGAGAGCCCGCTGGTGCCGAGCGTATTGACGAACATTTCGTGAATCGCCGCGGCCTGAGCGCTGATCGCTTGATACATTTGGGCGTGCGCAACAAACTGGGCGGCGGTTAACACCGACACCTCATCAGCTGCCGCAGGAGCAATGCTCGTTGTGGGGGCTGCCGCAGCCGCGTTCTGGGAGCTCACCGCAGAACCGATAGCACTCAAATTGCCGGCTGCGGTTGACAACGCTTCGGGCTGGGTAGTCACAAACATTATGTTCAACTCCATTCTCTGGGTGTTGCTGACTACTGCATGCGGAGCAGCCGAAGAGTACCTGGATAGCAGGTGTGATCTGCGTCTCAAATTGAGAACACTCGGTCCTTCTGTGAACCGCTCCGGCGTGTTCGAAGTGCCCATTTCTGGGAAAGGATGGGGGTGTCGGGTCGTTGGTCAGCAGGAGCACAACCCGGTCCATGCGGTTGGCCGCGCGGCGGTGCGCTGGGACAACTCTTGTCACGAATCATTCTGGGCCACAGTTAAAGTCGAGTTCGACGACACGTACATTTGCCGCGGACTCAAACCACCGCCAAACCCGTTGCGGGCGAATGGATCAAGCGAGGCGATAACCGAGACCGGCGTCACGCGACCATCGCTGTGAAGAAGGCGGTCGACGTCGAAGACCGGCTGATTCCGAGGGCACGAGCCGCCCGGCCGTCGTCCCTTAAAAGAGATCAAACCGCCTCGGCCTGATCACGTATGCGATGGTGGCCTGACGGCCGCACCGCATTGTCGGCAGGGAGTGGCAATGACCCGTGCCGGTGCGGAGGCGGTAGGGAACCACACCGTTCTCGGCGCGCTAAGTCTCGACGTCCGGTCGGCGGCCCCCGGCCCACCACCGCAGGCGCGGCACGACGTCGTGGCGGCAGCCTGATCGAGGTCTGCGCCGGAACCGGCCGAAGCGCACGCGCGGCGGGTCTCGGTACACGGCGACGGCCGGCTGACGCAACGGGGAAAGCTCGCCCGTGAGGACCGTTCCGGACGGTTCGGGCACCAGCCACGTGAACCCGAGCGCGCGTTGCGATAGCCGCGACTATTTGATAATGATATTCATTATCATTAGCTCTCGCAGATGGTCCTCTCAGGGTGTGATCGGCGCGGAGCGACATGCATCCCGCGAGAGGCCCGTCTGTTCGAACGCGAAAGGGGTGCCATGTCTTTTGTCACTGTGCAATCGGAGATGCTGGAGGCGGCTGCGGAGCATTTGGCCGGCACCGGTTCGGCGGTGGCGACCCAAAACACAGCGGCTGCGGCCCCGACGACCGGGGTGATCCCGGCCGCCGCCGATCCGGTGTCGGTGCTGACCGCGGCCCAGTTCGCCGCCTACGGACAGCTCTACCAGTGGATCAGCTCGCAGGCCGACGAGATTTTCTCGCTGTTCGTCAACACCGTGCGGACCAGCGCCGGCTCCTACGCGTTAACCGAAGCGGCCAACGCTGTGGTCGCCGGTTAGTTCGGATGTGGTGATGTCCGGGGTGGGTTTCGATTTCGGGATGTTGCCTCCGGAGGTCAACTCCGGACTGATGTATACCGGTGCGGGTCCGCAGTCACTGATGGCGGCCGCGGCAGCGTGGGCTGATCTGGCCCGGGAGCTGGAGTCGGCTGCCGACGTCTGCGCGGGGGTGGTGTCCAGGCTGGCCGGCAACGAGTGGCAGGGCCCCGCGGCGGCGTCGATGGCCGCTGCGGCCATCCCCTACACATCGTGGCTGCACACCACCGCCGCCCACGCCGCCCAAGCCGCCGACCACGCCACCGCCGCCGTCACTGCATACGAAAACGCGTTCGCGGCCACGGTGCCACCGGCGGTGGTGGCCGCCAACCGGGCCCAGCTGGCGGCCCTGGTCGCCACCAACGTGCTGGGCCATAACACCGCGGCGATCGCAGCCACCGAAGCCCACTACGCCGAAATGTGGGCCCAAGACGCCGCCGCCATGTACGGCTACGCCGCCCAGTCAGCGGCCGCGGCCCGGCTGACCCCTCTGACCACCCCCCCGACCGTCACCACCGACACCGGGCCGGCCCACCAAGCCGCGGCAACCACCCACGCCGCCGCCGCCGGCACCACCCCCGCCACCCTGTCCCAACTACTGTCCAGCCTGCCCACCACCTTGAGTGCACTGGCCACCGCAACAACCAGCACCACCGGATCCACCACATCACCACTGAGCGCCCTCGTGAATTCGCTGGGACTCAACATCTTCAGCCCCGGCTCGGGAACGAGCACCACGGGACTGGCTGGGTTGATCAATCTGGTGTCAGGCTCCGTTCCGAACCCGGTCGCCAATGTGATGAACTCGAGCTGGTTCAGCAACGCGATCTTCGCCGGGTATCCCTTCAACCCGGAGTATTTCCTTCCCAGCATCGGAGATCTATTCGCGCTCGGCACCATCACCGGGCGGAGCCTAAGCCACCTGCCGGCGGCTTCTGGTGTTGGCACTTTAGGCCCGATCGCGTCGGAAACCGGCAGCTTCAGCCCGGCTCTGGGCGGGCCGGGCGCGCTGGTCGGGAACCCTACCGCCGACGCCGAGGTCAGCGCCAGCGTTGGCAAAGCCACCCTGGTCGGGGCGCTCTCGGCGCCACGCAGCTGGACCAGAGCCGCTCCGGCGGCAGGGATTCGCCTCGCCGCCGCGGTAGCGAACCCGTCCGCGTCGATGCCAGGTGTCGCCATCGGGCCGATGGGATTACCCGCCATGTCGATGCCGGGTGCGGCGCGCGGCAACAGCCTTTCTGCCCCCCAGTACGGTCCTGCCCCGCGGTATGGCTTTCGCCTCACCGTGCTGCCTCCCGCGCCAACCGGGGACTCACCCGTACACAACGAGGGGTTTAGCAAGTGAGCACACGGGCCCTCCCGAGTATGGTGAGCCAGCCTCAGCGGACGGTAGCAGGCGTCCTGTTCGGCCACGCAGTTCCGGCGGTGTGGTGATGTCCGGGGTGGGTTTCGATTTCGGGATGTTGCCTCCGGAGGTCAACTCCGGACTGATGTATACCGGTGCGGGTCCGCAGTCACTGATGGCGGCCGCGGCAGCGTGGGCTGATCTGGCCCGGGAGCTGGAGTCGGCTGCCGACGTCTGCGCGGGGGTGGTGTCCAGGCTGGCCGGCAACGAGTGGCAGGGCCCCGCGGCGGCGTCGATGGCCGCTGCGGCCATCCCCTACACATCGTGGCTGCACACCACCGCCGCCCACGCCGCCCAAGCCGCCGACCACGCCACCGCCGCCGTCACTGCATACGAAAACGCGTTCGCTGCCACGGTGCCACCGGCGGTGGTGGCCGCCAACCGGGCCCAGCTGGCGGCCCTGGTCGCCACCAACGTGCTGGGCCATAACACCGCGGCGATCGCAGCCACCGAAGCCCACTACGCCGAAATGTGGGCCCAAGACGCCGCCGCCATGTACGGCTACGCCGCCCAGTCAGCGGCCGCGGCCCGGCTGACCCCTCTGACCACCCCCCCGACCGTCACCACCGACACCGGGCCGGCCCACCAAGCCGCGGCAACCACCCACGCCGCCGCCGCCGGCACCACCCCCGCCACCCTGTCCCAACTACTGTCCAGCCTGCCCACCACCTTGAGTGCACTGGCCACCGCAACAACCAGCACCACCGGATCCACCACATCACCACTGAGCGCCCTCGTGAATTCGCTGGGACTCAACATCTTCAGCCCGGCTAACGCCACTGGCGGCACCGGGCTCGCCGGATTCTTGAACAATGTCGTCGCCGGGCAGAACAACTCAGCGGTCTCGGACTTTTTGAATTCGAACTGGATGGGCTCGTTATTGTCCAACGGGGCGTTTACCCCGGAGATTCTCCTCGCCGACTTCCACGCGTTCGACTTCCTGGTGATCTACGCGGTTCAGGACTTCGTGCAGAGCACCCTGATGAACTCGGGGGCAGTCGATCCCTCGATCCTCGGTCAAATGGCGAACTTGTCAGCTGCACACGCCTTCGGGCCGACAGCCGCGCAACCCGGCAGCAACGCAATCCTCGCCGGCGCTCGCGCCGCCATCGGTCGCGCCGATCTCGTCGGGCCACTGTCGGTACCGCCCAGCTGGACCACCACTGCCCCCCTGGCGCAGACCACGAATTCCCCCGTCACCGCGCAAGCCACTACCCACCTGCCCACTCCTCTTTTCAGCACAGCCATGCCCCGCCGCCCCGCGCACATGGTCCATAAAACCGGAAATTATGAGCCCACCTCTAGCTCGACCCGCGACCTGCCCACCAGGGCTCTGACCGCCCGCACACCAGCTGGCGGATAGAGCTGAAAACACCGGATGCTCCGAGACATTGTCGACCCCCGCCGGCAGATGGGACTGCCCGGTACTCGGTGTCAGCGGCCGTTTGCGGATTTTTTGGTCAGTTGTGCGGCTGGTATCCGAGCCGACCGTGCTCGCCAGGGCGTTAAGCGACGGCGTCCAGCCCCCATGGTCTGCCCGGTGTCCATGGGTTCGGGGGACCGGTGACCAGCTAGCACGTCTTGGCGGGCGATCTGCTGTCGGTGTGCTCGCACCGGCCGTCGGCAGTTTTTGTGCGTGAGACTCGCAATTTTGTTGGTAGACAAAACCACTCGATAGATGTCGATATGGTAGTCGTCTCACAACCGTGTGATCGCCAAAAGAAGATGTGCTTGACGCAACCGGTTTCCGGTCGGTCAGCACCGCTATCCAGAACTTGACCGACTCCTCGTCGCCGTCGCCGGTTCACCTCCCAAGGATGTCCTTATTGCCGTCAAGGTCCACACCGATCGCGGCGTGGACCAGCCCGGTCGCGGACCCGCCGGTTTCATCTGCTCACGCACGTCCAGAGGGCCGGTGATCAGCCACGAATCTGGTTGATGCACTGCGCCTTTGCCTTGGACCGCCGACCGACGAGCAACCTCAAGACAACAGACTGACTCCACGCACGCCGACACTCGTTGCGGCCCTTCATCGGCTGGGCCTGCCGCGAGTATTACGGACCGCGCCACTGCCGAAAGACGATCCCGCACAGTCACATGCAGCCGCGAATGAGTCTGCGGGTTGCACCGTCTCGGGGCCACGCTGGGACAACTGCTTTGACCATCACCGCCGTGACGACTACTCGGCGACGTGCCGCCAGCCGAACTGCTGACCGCCCATTACGCCCAGTACCGCAGCTGCAGGCCGAACCCTCAAATCCGGACCTCGCCAGACTCACCGAGCGCTTCACCTCTGCTCATTGTCGAGGTTTTGCGAGTACGTCACTTCTCGTCACGCGGTGTCTCACCGCGCAGGCGAGCCCGCAGCTGCTCGCGATCTCGACGCCGACGTTCCCCGACGGCCGCGAGCCCCGCCGTGGCGCGGCGCCGCAGCGGACCCAGCGCCCAGATGCCGAGCGGCATCCCGATCACCAGAGCGAACAAAACCGCGACGACCAACGGGAATTCGCTCACCCCGAGCAGCCGGGCCACCCCGTAGATCGCCGCGCTGAGTGCGACCACCAAGAACAGCCGCGCCGATGCGTACACCAGCACGTCAACGACCACGCGGACTCCGGACCCCTGAGCTTGCGGCACAGTATGAGCGTAGGGGGGCGGGTATATTCGATCCAAGGAGGTGTCGCGTGCTCTACCTGCTCCTCGTCGTGGTGTTGGGGACACTGGTCTATATCGGCTGGCGGGCGGCCCGGTCACAGGCCGACCGGCCCAAGACGCGCGTGATCGGGCCCGACGACGATCCTGAGTTTCTGTGGCGGTTAGGCCGCGGCGACAATAACCAGCGTTAGATCACGCTGGGTCGCGGGGTTTAGATGAAGTGTTCGTGGGCGCGGCGTAAATCGCTCGGAAAGCCCTCGGCGACAACGGCGGCCAGTTCGATGAGCGCTTCGCGGGTCTCTCGTTTCAACCGCTCCAGGCTGATCTCGGCGCCTTCTTCCAGATGGGGGTCGAACGGCACTAACCGCACCGCTCGGCAGCGCCGCGAGAAGTGGTCGACCACCTTCTGCATGTCGACCTTGCCGGAACGCGGCCGCACCGCGTTGATCACCGCGATCGAGTTGCGCACCTGTTCCTCGTGGCCGTGCGCATCGAGCCAGTCCAAGGTCGCTGACGCGCTGCGCGCGCCGTCGATCGACGCCGAACTGATGACAATGAGCACATCCGCCTTTTCCAGGACCGCCGACATCGCCGAGTGCAGCAACCCGGTGCCACAGTCGGTGAGCACCAAACCGTAGAACCGCTCCAGGATCTCCAGGGTCCGGCGATAGTCATCGGCGCTGAATGCCTCCGAAACCGCCGGATCACTTTCCGACGCCAACACTTCCAGCCTGCTGGGCCCCTGACTGGTGTAGCTGCGGACATCGCTGTATCGCTGGATCCCTTCGGCGTCCCGCAGCAGATGCCGCACGGTAGCGGGAGTCTCCAACGGCACCTTCTGGCTCAGCGTCCCGCGGTCGGGGTTAGCGTCGACCGCCACTACCCGGTCACCCCGGATCGAGGCGAAGGTGGCCCCCAGGCAGGCGGTGATCGTGGTCTTGCCGACCCCGCCCTTCAATGACAGCAGTGCGATCTTGTAGCAGCCGCGCAACGGCCGGTTGGCTTGTACGACCAGGTCGTTGTAGCGGGTAACACGCGGGCTTTCACCCAGGTTGATCAGGTGACCCGACAGCAGGTAAAGCCAGCGCCGCCAGCCCTCCGAGGGCGGCGGTTTGACCTGGCGCAACAGCGTGCTGGTGGACAGCTCCGGATACGGTGTGGGTGGCATGGGCGCCTGCTGATAGCGCGCCTCGGTGGGCAGCTCGGGGGGCCGGCCACCGTAATAGGGGTATGCCGGATTGTCGACGAACTGCGGAATGCCCTTAGCCGGTGTGGCCGCCCACGCGCGCGGCTCCGCGCGCGTGGGCGGGGGCGGCACGCCACGCGTCTGGGTATCGGCGAAGCGCCGCTGGGTGCGGAACCCCGTGAAAGCTTTGGTCTCCGCTTCGCTGGTTGAGGAATCAGGCTTGCTGGGGGGCCGCTGCGGTGGCAGTTCGGTAGTCGGATGATCGTCGCGACCTCCAGGCGCGCCACTGGCCTGCGTCGGATGGTCAGACACGTGTACTTCCCCTCACTGCAGTACCCGGCCGCATTTGCCGAACAGCCCTGTCACGAACAGTACCGCGCAACAGCGACGGGTGTCTGCTCAGTTCACACCGGCGTACGAGTGCAAACCCACGGTGACCAGGTTAACGAAGAACAGGTTGAACACCATCACCACAAAACCGGCGATGTTGATCCAGGCCGCCTTCTTTTCGCGCCACCCCGCCGTCGACCGGGCGTGCAGGTATGCCGCGTAGACCATCCAGGCCACAAAGGCCACCGTTTCCTTGGGATCCCATCCCCAGTACCGTCCCCAGGCTTGCTCAGCCCAGATCGCGCCGAATATCACCCCGAAACCGAAGACCGGGAAGGCGAAAATGGTAGTCCGGTAAGCGATGCGGTCCAGGGTCTGCGGGTCGGGTAGGCGCCGCAGCACCGCGGCCAGCATTCCCGCGCTGTCCGGGTCGGCCGGCTGCGCCACCTTGACCAGAAACAGGATGCTGGCCACCCCGGCGACCAAGAACACCCCGGAACCGAGGCTGACCACCGAGACGTGGATCGGCAGCCAATAGGACTGCAGGGCCGGCATCACCGGGGCAGCGTTGGCGTAGAGCCAGCGCCCGGAGATCGTCAACAAAATCAGCACCGGCACCAGCAGAAAAACCCACAGCACGCGGTGCTGCGGGCGGCGCAGCACGACCGCGCCGGCGACCAGGCCGCACCAACAGGTCAGGTTGATGAATTCATACATGTTGCCCCAGGGCACCCGGGCGGTGGCCAGCCCGCGCAGCACGATGCACGCCAGCAACAGCCCGATTCCGACGTAAACCACCGCCAGACCGGCCCGGCCGACACGTTCGTCGAACGGTCGCCGCGGGGCCGGCAGCACGATACCGGGCGTCGTGCTGTCAGCGGCCACCGATCCCGCAGGGACCAGCTCAGCGGCCGCGTCGCTGCGGCTGCGGACGTAGGCCAATTCCACCGCCAACAGCAGCAACGCCACCACCAGCGTCAGCAGCGCCGAGCTGAACGCCCAATCGGAATACCGGGCCAGCGTCATGTCCACATGCACAGTGTTCATGGACGATCCCTTCCCGCCGGGACACCCGCGCGCACCGGCTCGACCGCTGCTGGTCGCGCGAACCCCGCCAGTAGCCGCTCGGTCAAGCGTTCGAACTCGTCACCCCAGCCGGCGTTATCGGTGCGCGCCAGACCACCCAGCTCGACGTCGACCGTACCGGTCTGCCCCGCCGGCACGATGCGGACCCATAACCGGCGGCGGCGCACCACCAGCGACACCAGCAGGCCCGCCATCATCGTGACCGCGAAAACCAGCACCCAGATCTGGCCGGGATCGTGGGAGACCTGCAGGTTGACGAACGGTACCGCGCCGTCGAAGCGCACGAGGGTGCCGTCGTGACCGAGCCGGACCTGCTCACCGGCGCGCAGGTTCACCCGCTTGTCCCTGACCAGCCGGCCCTGCTGGATCAGCCGGGGGTCCAGGCTGTACAACGACTGCGGCCGGCCGGTGTCCAGGCCGGTATCACCGCGGTAGATGTCGACGGCGACCGCCGGGTCGTTTAACGCGGGAAAGCTCGACGACAGCAACGCGCCGTCAAGCTGCGCCGTCGGGGCGAACAGCCCCTCGATCGCGATCTGGTGCTGACGGCGCTGCTCGGCGCTGGGATAGGCGCCCGCCGGCGGGTCGATACGCACCGCGCCCGACGACAACAGGGTCACCGGATTGTCGGGCCGCCATTGCACGGTCGACGTGCGGGTCTGTCCGTTCGGGAAGGTCACGGTGAAGCTGGGCGCATAGCCGTGACCTTGCAGATACACCCGGTCCCCGCCGATTCGCAGCGGGTGGTTCACCTCCAGCCGGTAGGGCCGCCAGCTGCCCGCGCTCAGGTCACGGCCCGCTTGGTAGTCGATGTTCGCCGCGAACGAGATGGCCTGTCCCGAAGGCAGGTATCGCGCTTGAAAGTCGTTGACCCGCACACATATCGGGTGCAGCGACGTGCCGTCGACGGTGTTGCCGGCGCGGAACGAATCAAACACCGCCGGGGACGCCGAGCAGAAGCCGGGCCCGCCGTCGGCCAGGACGATCACGTTGCCCTCGTAGCCGAACAGCTTGCCGACGGCCACCGCGACCAGCACACCCAGCAGCGACACGTGAAACACCAGGTTGCCGAATTCGCGCAGATAGCCCTTCTCTGCGGACACCTCTGTGGCGGCGGGGTTTTCGCGGCGGACAACGGTGCGCCAGCCGCGCAGCCGCTCGGTTATCGCGTCGGCTACCACGTCGGGTTCGGCAGCGACGGTGGCGGCGGCGTGCTTGGGCAGCCGGGCCAGGTTGCGGGGGGCGGGTACCGGGGTGGTCCGCAGGCTGCGGATGTGCTCGACCGTGCGTGGCAGCAGACAACCGAGCAGGGACACGAACAGCAGCACATAGATGGCGGTGAACCAGAAACTGGCGAACACGTCGAACGCCTGCAGCCGGTCCAGCCATGGGCCCAGCAGCGGATGCGCGGCCAGGTACTCGTCGACCTTGCCGGGGTTGAGGCGGCGCTGCGGCAGCAGGGCCCCGGGTAGCGCCCCCAGGGCCAGCAGACACAGCAGCACCAGCGCGGTGCCCATCGACGTCAGCGCCCGCCAGCTGTTGCGCGCCCGGGCGAGCCCGCGTGACATCGCCCCGAAACGCGCCGTTTTGGGTGAGTGCGTCTCGGTGTGCCGGGTCACATCGGCAACCTCACATCGGAGACCAGCGTGTCCCGCAACCATGCGATCAACTCATTCCAGGCGCCGGTGACCAGCGCCGCGCCGACCGCGATCAGCAGGGCTCCGCCGACGATCTGGATGGCCCGGGTATGCCGGCGCAGCCAGCCCACACCGGCCACGGCCTGCGCCGACCCGAGTGCCACCAGCACGAACGGGATCCCCAACCCCAGGCAATAGGCGATCACCAGCACAATGCCGCGCAGCACGGTCGCGCCCTGGGTGGCCGTGGCGAGGCTGATCACCCCGGTCAACGTCGGCCCCAGGCAGGGTGTCCAGCCCAGCGCGAACACCGCACCGAGCAGCGGTGCCCCGGCCAGCGTGGACAATTGCCGGGGAGCGAAGCGCACCTGGCGCTGCAAAGCCGGGATGAAACCGACGAACACCAGGCCCATGACGATGGTCAGCACCCCGCCGACCCGTTGCAGCAGCAGCTGGTTGGTGATCAGCGTGGTGGTCATCCCGAGCACGGCGACGGTGCCCAGCAGGAAAACCGCGGTGAACCCGGCGACGAACAGTGCTGCCGAGCCGGCCACCCGCCACCGCGCCGCCGTCGGCGTCGTGCCTGTGCCCGGCTGCGCGTCGACACCGACCACCGCGGCCAGATAGGACAGGTAGCCCGGCACCAGCGGCACCACACACGGTGAGGCAAACGACACCAGCCCCGCCAGCACGCACACCGCCAGCGCGAGCAGCAACGGCCCGGCGGCGGCGATTTCGCTGAACCCACTCATGGCGGTCCCGGCTGAGGCCGCTGCTCCGCGCCCACCCGCTGCAGCACCGGCAGCAGGTCCTCGGGGAGCACTTCCCGCAAGAAAACCGCGGCAACCCGCTGCCGGCGATCCACCACCAGGGTGGACGGGATGACGCTGGTCGGGTACTTGCCGCCGAACGCGATCAGGGTGCGCATCGCCGGGTCATAGATCGACGGGAACGTCGCGTGCCGGTCTTCGACGAAGTCCTGCGCCGCCTGCCGGTTGGTGTCGCGGACGTTGATGCCCAGGAAAGACACCCCGGCGGCGCGGGTGGCGTCGTACACCTGCTGCAGGCGACCGATCTCGGTGCGGCACGGTCCGCACCACTGCCCCCAGATGTTGACGACGACGACGTCGCCGGAGAAGTCGCTCAGCGAGCGGGTGCGCGCCGGATCCATCAGATCCGGCCCGGCCAGCGGGCCCGGGCGCCCGCGGCGCTCGGGCGGGTCGTAGAAGATATCGGTCTTGCCGCCCGGGGCGACGAACTCGAAGGTGCCGCCCTGCGCGACCGCGTCCGCGCCGGTCGAGCAGCCGCTGACCAGCCCGGCCAGCGCCGTCACCACCATCACCAGCCAGCGCATGCTCAGCCGCCCGCCGGGGTGGTGTAGACCACGTCGACCAGGCGGTCGCCGTCGTAGATGAGCGTGGTCACCGAGGCGATCGCGCATCGCCGGCGGCGCGGGTTGTGCCAGAGCCGTTTGCCGGTCAGCTGCAGCCGCAGCGTCCAGATCGGCAGTTGGTGGCTGACACACACAACCTCGTGGCCGGCGGCCCGGGCCCGGGCCTTGTCCACCGCGGTGACCATCCGCGCCGCGATCTGGGTGTAGGGCTCGCCCCATGACGGGGTGAACGGGTTGCGCAGGTGCCACCATACCCGCGGATCCCGCCAGGCACCGCTGCCCGGCGAAAGCTTCCTGCCCTGCAGGACATTGGTCGATTCGATCAGGTCGGGGTCGGTGTCCACCGCCAAGCCGTGGCGGGCGGCGATCGGTGCGGCGGTCTCCTGGGCCCGCTGCAGCGGGGAGGCGATCACCGCCACGATGTCGCGGTCGGCCAATGCGTCAGCGACCGCGGCAGCCTGCTGTTTGCCCTTCTCGGACAGGTGAAATTCGGGCAGCCGCCCATAGAGGACGCCGTCGGGGTTGTACACCTCGCCGTGGCGCACCAGGTGGACGTGCGTGTGCTCGCCCATCAGGGGGTGCGCTCCCGGGCGGCCGCCGCGGCGGCGGCGGGCAGTGCGGCGGCGATCCGGTCGAACGCGGCGTCGTCGAGAGCGGCCGAGACGAACCATGTTTCGAAAGCGCTGCACGGTGGGTACACGCCGGCGTCCAGCAGGGCGTGAAAAAAGGCCGGGTAACGCCAGGTCTGGCTTGCCTGCGCCGACGCGAAGTCGCGCACCGGCTCTTCGGCGAAGAATACGCTGAGCATATTGCCGGCCCGCGGAATCTGGTGCGCCACACCGGCATCCGTGAGCGCCGCGGAGAGCAGCGCGGCCAGCCGGTCGGCGGCGGTGTCCAGTGCAGCGTAGACCGCGGCGTCGGCGGCCCGCAGCGTCGCCAGCCCGGCGGCCACCGCCACCGGGTTGCCGGAGAGTGTGCCGGCCTGATACACCGGCCCCAGCGGAGCCAGCTTTTCCATCACCTCGGCACGCCCGCCGAAGGCCGCGGCCGGCAACCCGCCGCTCATCACCTTGCCGAAGGTGAACAGGTCGGCGTCGACGGGTTCGATTCCATACCAGCCGCTTCGGCTGACCCGGAAACCCGTCATCACCTCGTCGGTGATCAACAGCGCCCCGTGCTCGGCGGTGATCGCCCGCAGCGCCGCGTTATATCCCGGTGCGGGCGGCACGACTCCCATATTGCCGGGGCTGGCCTCGGTGATGACGGCGGCGATCTGGTCGCCGAACCGGGCAAATGTCTGCCGCACGGCGTCGACGTCGTTGTAGGGCAACACAATTGTGTCCGCGGCGCTGGCGCCGGTGACACCGGGTGAGGACGGCAGGCCCAGGGTCGCCACTCCTGAGCCGGCGTCGGCCAGCAGCGCGTCCACATGACCGTGATAACAGCCGGAGAATTTGACGATTTTGGGGCGGCCGGTGAATCCGCGCGCCAGCCGGATGGCGCTCATGGTGGCCTCGGTGCCGGAGTTCACCAGCCGGATCCGCTCGACGGGCGGCACCCGACCGATGATTTCGGCGGCCAGCTCCGTTTCCGCCGCCGTCGGCGCCCCGAACGACAGCCCGCCGGCGGCCGCTTGCTGCACCGCCTGCACCACCGCAGGGTGCGCGTGGCCCAGGATCATCGGGCCCCACGAGCAGACCAGGTCGACATAGCGGTTGCCGTCGGCGTCGCTGAGCCAGCAGCCGCGGGCTTGCGTGATAAAGCGCGGTGTGCCGCCGACCGCCTTGAACGCCCGCACCGGCGAGTTCACTCCACCGGGGATCACCGCGCAGGCCTGGTCGAACAGTCGCGCCGAGGCGGTCGTCGACGGCGCCGTCACCTGGTCATGGGTGCCCACGACCACTAGTGTTCCAGCCGTCGGCACCGGTTCGACTACGGGGTGTAATTGTTCAGATCCCACCGGCAGCAGCGGGTCTTGGAGCCTTGAGATCAGCCATTGCGCTCGAGTTGGATCAAAGGATGCAACTACCGCAATGGCTGGCCCGGTTCAACCGCTACGTCACCAACCCCATTCAACGGCTGTGGGCCGGTTGGCTGCCGACATTCGGGATCCTCGAGCACGTCGGCCGGCGTTCCGGCAAGCCCTACCGCACCCCGCTGACTGTGTTCAGCGCCGATATCGACGGAAAGCCGGGAGTGGCGATCCTGCTCACCTACGGTCCCGATCGCGACTGGCTGAAGAACATCACCGCTGCCGGCGGCGGACGGTTGCGCCGCTCCGGCAACACGTTCGCCGTGACCGAGCCACGGGTGGTCAGCAGGGCTGAGGCGGCATCGCACATCGTCGGCCGCTGGCGTTGGATCTTCGCCAGATTGCCGTTCGAGAAGGCGGTACTGCTCAGCAAAACCGTTTAACGCGTGGCTGATGCGCGCCTACAGCGGGCTGGTGGCCGAAAACCGCGTCTGACGCGCCGGAGTCTGTTCGCGCCGGGCCCGGGGGCACACCGTCGACATCCGGCTCTGCACGGTGGAGACTGGACCATCTGCCGCACTGGCCTCGGTTCACCCGAACAGCCCGGCGCCGCGACACCCCTGGAGAGCGGCTCTGGCCGGTGCGACAGATCCCACCTTCTCCCGCAGCCCGGCCGACATGCGGCAGCACCCGGCGCAGCGGGTCAGCGGCGGCAGCACCGGCGAGGGCCACCGCCAGCGCGGCCACCCCGACCGTGATGCTCATCCCGCCCGCATAGGCGAGAAAAGCCGGCACACCGCTGAGCAGTGATCCTTGTGTGAACGTCGCGCTGATCACCGCGAGAAACGGGCCGACAGCGCAACACATCGAGGCGATCGCGCAGCCCACGCCGTAGCCATACATCGACGGCCACTGTCGCGCAGGCACCCCACCCGATGGTGTGGGCAGGATAACCGGGATGTCTTTGTCGGCCAGCAGCCACACCGCGACCGGACGGGATGCCGCCGCACTGCCATCGGCGATCAGCAACGCCAGATAGCCGGGCAGCAAAGCGAATCCGCACGGATTCAGCGCCGCCGCCGACCCGGCGCCCAGCGCGACACCCAGTGCAGCCGTGTCGATCGACGTGACTGCACCGTACCGAAGAGCCGTGACACCGCGGGTTCAGCGAACCGGCCGCACGTCGGCTGGGCGGTGCGCGTCGGCCCCGGGACGGGCGCCCGCCGTGTGCCGCATTATCGACAGCGCGACCGATTCCGAGCATGCTGTGCACGGTGGATAAAGGAGGCGTTATGGCGGATCTGTCGCAGTTTCAGCACCCTCGGTTTGCCCGGATGTATGAGCGGATCAGCGCCGAATCGGAACGCCGCGGAACCGCTGCACATCGCGACCGGGCGCTGGCCGGGTTGGTGGGCCGGGTGATCGAAATCGGCGCCGGCAACGGTTTGAACTTCAGTCACTACCCGGATGCGGTCACCGAAGTGGTGGCCGTCGAACCCGACGATCATCTGCGTGGCCTAGCCGAAGAGGCCGCCACCCGAGCACCGGTTCCGGTGCGCGTGCTCGCGGGCCACGCGACCGCACTACCGGTCGATGACCACGGATTCGACGCCGCGGTCGCTTCGCTGGTGTTGTGCTCGATCGCCGACACCCAAGCCGCGCTCGCCGAAATCCGCCGTGTGCTGAAACCCACGGGCCAGCTGCGCTTTTTCGAACATGTCCGCTCCGAGAAACCGTGGTTCGGCCTGCTGCAAGATGCGATCGCACCACTGTGGTCGCGTATCGGCGGCGGTTGCCATCCGAACCGCGACACCGCCGCGGCGATCCGCGCCGCGGGTTTCGACATCGAAGAGCTAGACCGGTTTTACTATGCGCCCCTGAGGTTTTTCCCGTCCCACGCGCATATCCTCGGCCGGGCGCGGCCCCGTCCCACGACGTCGTGATCCCGAACGGCGCCCCCGGGGCGGCGTGCACCGCCTCAGACAGACGCGGCAGCAACTGCTCGGTAGCGAATGTGCGGATATCGTCGGCGGTGGGGGCGCAGACCGGTGCGCAGCAGCTTCGCGTCGCGCCGCCCGCTGGTCAGTGCGCCGAGGTGGCCGCACACGGCGTCGTCCGGACTGCCCGCGGCGAGCGGTGGGGGTGAGTCCATAATCCCTTGCGTTCGAGCAGCGGCAGCACGCCTTCACCGAACCAGTAGGCCTCTTCCAGATGCGGATACCCCGACACGATAAAGTGCGTGATCCCCAGCCGCGAGTACTCGATCAGCCGGTCGGCGACCTCGGCATGCGAGCCGACCAGGGCGGTGCCCGCGCCCCCGCGGACCAGGCCCACCCCGGCCCACAGGTTGGGCGCCACCTCCAGTCGGCTGCGGTCCCCGCCGTGCAGCAGCCGCATGCGGCGTTGCCCCTCGGATTCGCTGCGGGCCAGACTGGCCTGCACCCGTTCGATATCTGCCGGCTTGATCCCGGCCAGCAGCCGGTCAGCCTCCGCCCACGCGTCCCGGGCGGTGTCCCGGGTGATCACATGGATCCGCAGGCCGTACTGCACAACCCGGCCCTCGTCGACAGCCAGCCCGCGGATCCAGTCCAGTTTCTCGCCGACGGCCCGCAGCGGTTCGCCCCAGGTGAGATAGACATCGGCGTATTTGGCGGCCACCGGCCCGGCGGGTTGCGATGAGCCACCGAAAAATATGGGGGGCAGCGGGTCGGGCGGGTTGTTGAGCACCGCGTCCTCGACCCGGATGTGCTCTCCGGCGAAGGTCACCGGTTCCGGTGACGTCCACAGTTGCCGGACCACATGCAAAAACTCGGCCGTGCGGGCATACCGGGACTGCTTATCTAAGAAATCCCCGTAGGCCCGCTGCTCATGGGTTTCACCGCCGGTGACGACATTGAGCAGCAGCCGTCCGCCTGAGTGCCGCTGAAAGGTGCCGGCCATTTGCGCGGCCAGTGTCGGGCTGATGAAGCCGGGACGGAATGCGACGAGAAATTTCAGTGTCTCAGTGGTCTCCACCAGCATCGCCGTCGTCAGCCAGGCGTCCTCACACCACAACCCGGTCGGGGTGAGCACCGCCTCGAACCCGTTGGTTTCGGCGGCCGCGCAGATCTGGTTCAGGTAGCGCAGGGTGGCGGGCCGGTCACCGGACATCGGGGTGCCGTGCCCGCCGGCGACCAGCTCCCGCGAATCGCCGTAGGTGGGCAAAAACCAGTGAAACGCCAGGCTCATCGGCCATCCTTTTTCGCCGCAACCCTTCTCAGGCATCCTGCCAGGACAACGTACTTGCGGCCAATCCGGGATGGGTTGGGCATGCGCGCGCCGCGGCCGGGGGTCCCCAGCATCATCAACCCCGTCACCGTGCGAACGCGCGTCAACCGTACCCCACAAATTGTTCGCAGTGCCGGTGGCGTTAAAATGAAAACTTGTGGCTCCCCAAATCTATCGAATTCAGTTTCCTCCCTACAATTCAGAACAACTGCGCCAAGACGAGGTCTCTTTCAAGCTGATCGAAGATGGCAAGCCGCAACGTCTGCGGTTTCATGACTACGCCGCGATATACAAGAGGCCCGGGCTTTATGAGGAACTATTTTACGGCAGATTGCGGTGCAATTCACCGGTCAAAGTGATGGAATTGCTGCAGCGGGCGCTGCAGACCGCGCGCGAGCCGGTCACCGAGTTGCGGGTGCTCGATCTGGGTGCCGGTAACGGGATGATGGGCGATGTGCTGAAGCGCGATGGCGTCGCCCGGCTGGTCGGCGTGGACATCGTCCCCGAAGCCCGCGATGCCGCATATCGGGACCGGCCAACGGTCTACGACGCTTACTATGTCGCGGACTTGGCCACCATGAACGACGAGCTGCGTGAGGAACTCAGTGAGTGGAGTTTCGATTGCCTGACATGTGTCGCAGCGCTGGGTTTCGGTGACATTCCGCCGCAAGCGTTTTTCAACGCGATGCGGCTTATACAGACGGGCGGCTGGCTGGCTTTCAATATCAAACAGTCATTTCTGGACGCGGCGGACCAGACCGGTTTCTCTCGCCTGGTACGCGCCCTTATCTTCTCACAATATTTCAATATCCACCATCTCGAGCTGTATCGGCATCGCCTCTCGATGGAGGGCACGCAGCTGTTTTATTACGCCCTGGTCGGTCGGTTGACCTCGCCGATTCCAGACGAATTTTTGCACACGCATGGTATCGAATGAACTGCGAATGAATTAAGCCGCACAGTACTCGCTGCTGACGTGTCACCAGGGGCAGTCCAGTCAGGTCGCCTCGCAGGAACCGCCCTGTCGCCGCGGCGCCGACGGCGTTGGCGCGCGCCGGGTCGACAGCCTCACCGAGGAGGTCGATGCCGGTCACGTCCCGGCCCTGACGGGCGAGGTCGAGGGTGTTGCGCCCGGCACCGCAGCCGAGGTCAAGCGCCCGGCCGGGCGGTGGCCGCTCGTCGCCTTCGACGTGCTCGACCAGCCACCCGCCGGGGATGTCAGCGGCTTTGAGCGACGGGCCGAGGCCGGAGAGTATCCGGTACATCAGCAACACGGCGTGGCTATTTCCTGCGCACGGCCCCTCTTTCGATCCCGTGCGGGCCGCCAGCGCCGGCGTCCCGGGTTCATCTTCCCGGCGACCGCTCATCATGCCACCAGCGCGCTTGTCGGAGACCGAGTCGAACCAGTGCGGATCATCGGATCAGCTTGGCGCGGCGTAAAACACCTGATCCGGCTCCGGCCGGCGTTACGTCGTCATAACGTTTCCCGCCGCGACGGCGTGGCTTTGCGGGCGTAGCGGTCCCGCCGGGCATGATGCGCCCGTGCTGACCCGTCGTGCCGCGCTCCGTCTGGGTATGGGCGCTGTGGCCGGAGCCACCGGTGTTTGGGCGTTAAGTGCCCTGCTGGATCCGACCGGACCACAGGCCTCACCCACCGCACCGTTCGAGCCGGCGGCGGGCAGCGCCGTGCCGACCACACTGTCGGGCTCGTTTGTCTCGGCGGCTCGAGGTGGCGTCACCACCAACTGGGTGATCGTGCGGCCACCTGGTCAGACCGCCGCACTGCGCCCGGTGATCGCGCTGCACGGCAAGGGCGGCAACGCCAACACCGTGCTCGACCTCGGCGTCGACCAGGAGCTGGCGAAATTGGTCCAGGCCGGCCATCCCGGGTTCGCGGTGGTCGGTGTCGACGGCGGCGACACCTACTGGCATCGGCGCGTCTCCGGCCAGGATTCGGGAGCGATGGTGCTCGAGGAGCTGTTGCCGCTGCTGGCGGCCAAGGGCCTGGACACCTCGCGGGTGGCCTTTATGGGCTGGTCGATGGGCGGTTACGGGGCATTGTTGCTGGGGGCCCGGCTGGGCGCCGCGCGGACCGCGGGGATCTGTGCGGTGAGCCCGGCATTGTTCACCTCCTACACCGGCAGCGCACCCGGGGCGTTCGACAGCTATGAGGACTGGGAGCGCAACAACGTGTTCGGCCTGCCGGCGCTGGCGTCGATCCCGCTGCGGGTGGACTGCGGCACCAGCGACCGCTTCTACCCGGCCACTCGCGCCTTCGTCGCCCAGCTGCGCACACCCCCCGCGGGGGGTTTCTCACCGGGCGGGCACGACGTATCGTTTTGGCGCCAGCAGCTGCCCGCCGAACTGGCCTGGATGGTCTCCTAACGTGGCACCGCCGCTGGCAGAAAATCCGGCACCATGACGCCCAAGGACCAAGACCGGCGACGACGTTGATGACAGTGCGGCAGGACGCCACCCTAAGCTCCCGCCACCGGACCGAGCACGGTCGGCGTCCGCCGCAGCCCGGCTTTCGCCCCGATATCGAGGGCCTGCGGGCGGTGGCCATCCTGGCGGTCGTGCTGTTTCACGCCAAGGTGCCCGGCGCCGGGGGCGGGTACATCGGCGTGGACGTGTTCTTCGTCATCTCCGGGTTTCTCATCACCGGCCTGCTCTGGCGCGAGGTGAACAGCTCCGGCACCGTGCGGTTGCCCCGTTTCTACGCAGCGCGGGCCCGTCGCCTGCTGCCGGCGTCGGCGACCGTCGGGGTCGTGACCGGCATCGGCGCTGCCGTCCTGTTACCGCCGTTGCAGGCCCGCAGCGCGCTCCGGGACGGTATCGCCAGCGCGCTGTATGTCGGCAATTACCGCTTCGCCCTGCAAGGTACCGATTATTTGGCCGCGGACACCCCGCCGTCGCTGTTTCAGCACTACTGGTCGCTGGGTGTGGAGGAGCAGTTCTATCTGCTGTGGCCGGCGCTGATCATTGCGACCACCTGGCTGGTACGGCATGCGGGGCGGCGCACCGGCATCGATGCCGCTCACTCGCAGACCCCCTACCTGGTGATGCTGGGGCTGGTCGCCGCGGGGTCGTTCGGGCTGGCGCTGGTGTGCACGGACACGTCACCGCCCTGGGCGTTCTTCTCGCTGCCCACCCGGGCCTGGGAGCTAGCGGCCGGCGGCCTGGTGGCGCTGACCGCACCGGAATGGCACCGGTTGCCGGCCCTGGCCGCCGCAATCGCGGGCTGGGGCGGGTTGACCCTGATCGTCCTGACCTGCGCCGAGCTGAACTCGGCGACACCCTACCCGGGGACCGCGGCGCTGCTTCCGGTGCTGGGGACGGTGCTGGTGATCGGGGCCGGATGCGCAGGCGCCGGCGCCGGTCGTGTCCTGGCGCTGCCGGGCCTGCGGGCGATCGGGCGGGTCTCGTATGCCTGGTACCTCTGGCATTGGCCGGTGTTGCTGCTGCTGCCGGCGCTCGTGGGTCAGCCCGACAACCCGATGAGCAGGCTGGCAGCGGTCCTGGTCTCCTGCGGCCTGGCGGTGCTCACCCTGCATCTCGTCGAGAACCCGGTCCGGTTCGCTGCGGCGTTGCGCCGATCGGCCGCCGCCAGCCTGGCGCTGGGCGCCGCTGTCACCACGCTGGCGGTGGCGGTCGACCTGGTGCTGCTGGCGCTGGTGCCCGCCCCGGTCGGGCACGGGTTGGCGATTGCGGCACCGAAGATTCTCGCTACACCCCCCTCGGCGGCCCCGAGTGCCGACCCATTAGACGCCGCATTAGACGCCGCCGTTCGCCAAACCTTCGCCCAGGCGCAGTCCGCCGTCGCGGCATCCGCCGACCGTGCGGCCGTGCCGTCGAACCTGACCCCGCCGCTTGCCGATGCGCCGGCCGATAAGCCGGCGGTCTTCGTCAACGGGTGTGTGCGCTCGTGGCGCGAGGTGGGCCAAAGCGAATGCGCGACGGGCGACACCACCTCACCCACGACCGTGGCCCTGGTCGGCGACTCGCACGCGGCAATGTGGAACCCGGCCCTGCAGCGGCTCGCCGAGCAGCGGCACTGGCGACTGGAAACGCTGGGCAAAGTCACCTGCCCGCTGATGGACCTGCCGATCACCAGCCCGTATCTGGGCCGGCCCTACACCGAGTGTGAGCAGTGGCGGGCCGAGATCATGGCCCGGTTGCGGGCCGAGCATCCGCGGCTGGTGGTGCTGAGCATGTCACGCCGCTACGGCGCCGACTTCGGTTTCACGTCGTATGACCCGGCCTGGATCGCCAGCCTGACCCGCCTGGTGGCGCAGCTGCGCAGCACCGGGGCACAGGTGCTGGTGCTGGGGCCGATCCCCGATCCGCACTCCACGGTGCCCGCCTGCCTCTCAGCCCATCTCGACGATGCCACGGCCTGTTCGCCGGCCCGGACGGTCGCGGTGAACCAAGCCGGCATCGCCGCCGAGGAGGCGGCGACCAACCGGGGCGGCGGCCACTATGCCGACCTGACCGAACTGTTCTGCACCGCCGAGCGCTGCCCGGCCATCGTCGGCAACACCCTGGTGTACCGCGACGATAACCACGTGACGATCGAATACGCCCAAGTGCTGGCACCGGTGATCGGTGCGCTGGCCGACCGCGCGTCGTCCGGGAACTAGGACGCGGCGGCTCTATGCTGGTGCCGTGAACTGGCGGCGGAGCCGAAACGTCTGACCAGTGAGAGTTTCAATGGAGGTCTGTGATGAGTCCGATGCTGCTGGTCTGCCTCTCGGTGGGCACGCCGCTGGCCGGACTGGGTCTGCTCAAACTCCAAACACGGCTCGAGCGCTGGGATTACGAACGGCACGCCGAGGACTGACGGCGTGTTATCGCCTCCGTTGCGAACGCCGCAGCCTGGCGGTCCCGACGACCCCCAGCACACCGGCGGCCGCGGCTAACAGCAGTGCCAGCACCAGCAGGGGGGGATCAAAGGTCACCGACATCGTCACCGGCTGACCGTCGGCAATGGGTGCGACCGCCACGGTGGATCGGGCCCGCGACCAGCTCACCGCACAGCCCGCCACCGCGGCGGCGGCCAGGATCAGTTCGAGGACGGCCCGGTGGCGGGCGGTCACCACCGCGACCCGGCTTCGTCGCTGTCGTCGATATCCGCGCCGGGCGGCCCCACCCGCTCTTCGACCAGTGGGGTCAGTGCGGCCCGCAGGTGACGGTGGCGGCGAGCCCAGGCCTGCGCGGTACGGCCGCCGGTGAGCTTGAGGCCGATGCCGACCCGGCCCCGCGGCACCCCGACCAGCTCCCCCAGCGCGCGCGCCGACTGCCAGCGTTGCACTTCCTTTTCCGACTCGGCGTGCTCGGGATCGGGATAGACCTTCACGATTTCGGCCACCCGGATCGTCTCGGTGCCCTGACGCAGCGTGTCTCGGGTCAGCTCGACCGAGGTGTGGATTCGCGCTGCCTTGACCTGTAACGCCACGAAACCCGTCACCAGCACCAAGAACACCGCGGGGACCAGTGGCTCCCAGCCGTTGCCGCCGGATTTTTCGATCAGCAGCATGGCCACCGCCGAGGCCGGGCCCGCCAGCACCCAGTACCAGCTGGCGCCGGGCTCATAAAACAGCCGCGCGGGTTCAGTTTCGGTCGCCGGGCTCATTGTCGCCTCACCTTTCCGATTGTCTCCCGCCGCCGGCCACGCCAAACGCCGCGGCCCCGCGACGGCCCCCACCCGCGGCCACGGGGAGCCATCACCGGGTGAAGTATCCGTGGGCGTCCTTGCGATGCAACAACACCACTCCCCCGGCGATCAGCACCGAACCGACGATCCCGGTGACGGCGCAGACCACTGCCGGCAGCGGCTGCCACTGCCCGGTGAATACCCGGATCGTGACAGAGACGATGGTGGCCAGACCACCGCCGGTCAGCGTGGTGCGGGCCCACCGGTAGCCGGCCCGCATCAACAGCAAGAAGGTCACCACGATCGCGCACAGCACCACCGCGAACAGCCCGGACACCGCGTACATCAACGCGGCTCCGCGATGCGATGCGACCAGGTCCACGACGTACCCGATCAGCAGCAGCGGCACCGCCGCTGCCCAAAGCCAAAAGCCGGTGTCTACGTCCATCGGCCGGGTCGGCTGCGGCGGCGACGTCGGCAATTGGGGCGGTCGCGGCGGCGGTGCAGGGGGCTGCGGCCAGCTCGGCGGCCCGGGCGGTGCCGGCGGCTGGGGCCAGCTCGGCGGTCCGCTCATGACAACCA